>NZ_JBYBHH010000004.1:0-390529 GCF_059025405.1 Pseudomonas sp. 5.2 | reverse complement strand
CCGGCCGTCAACACTGGCCGTGATGATGAAACATGCGTCATCCATGCCTGATAAAACCTGAGGTAATGCTACCCTCGCGGAAATACTCAGCATGGATAACCATCATGGAAATGAACTGGCACCAGGCCTTGCAAGAGAGCCTGAGCTGGCTGGCAATCGCCTCGTTCATCACCCTGGTCTGCTTCACCGCAGCGGCGACACTGGCAGTGCGTTTTACACGCTGGGGCAGCCAATTCTGGCAGCTCGCCGGGTCGTATTTCAGCTTGAGGCGCAGCTGGCGGCCGCTGTTGGTGTTTGCCCTGTTATTGGTGATGACGCTGTTCTCGGTGCGCCTGAACGTGCTGTTTTCGTTCTGGTACAACGGTTTCTACAGCGCCCTGCAAGGCCTGGATCAGAGCGCCTTCTGGTACCTGCTAGGCGTATTTGCGGTGCTCGCCACCATCCACGTGCTGCGCTCGCTGTTCACGTTCTACGTGACCCAGGCCTTCAGCATTCACTGGCGAGTCTGGCTCACCAAGCGCCTGACGCACGACTGGATGCACGGCGATGCTTACTACCGTGGCCAGTTCCTCGCCGAGCCCGTAGACAACCCCGACCAGCGTATCGAGCTGGACGTCAATGCTTTCGTCACCAACTCCGTGTCGCTTGCACTCGGCGCAGTCAGTGCGCTGGTGTCGTTGGTGGCATTCACGGGCATCCTCTGGGGTTTGTCGGCACCGCTGGCAGTGGCGGGGGTCGAGATCCCACGGGCGATGGTCTTTGCCGTGTACCTGTACGTGATCGTTGCCACTTGGATTGCCTTTCGCCTTGGGCGCCCGTTGATTCGTCTGAACTTCCTCAACGAGAAACTCACCGCTAACTTCCGTTACGCGCTGATGCGCCTGCGTGAAAATGCCGAGAACATCGCCTTCTATCAAGGTGCACAGGTAGAGCGGGGCACACTGTTGGGCCGCTTTGGCGCATTGATTGTCAACGCTTGGGCATTAGTCTTCCGAAACTTGAAGTTCAGCGGTTTCAACCTGGGTATCAGCCAGGTTGCCGTGGTGTTTCCCTTCATCCTTCAGGCGCCGCGTTTCTTCAGTGGCGCTATCAAGCTTGGCGACGTGATGCAGACCTCACAGGCCTTTGGCCAGGTGCAGGATTCGTTGTCGTTCTTCCGCGAATCCTACGACGCATTCGCCCAGTACCGCGCCACCCTCGATCGTTTGACGGGCTTTCTCGATGCCAATGAACAGGCCAGTTCGCTGCCGCGCGTCACTACCGAGCAACAGCCGCATGCCCTGGACATTGCCGGTTTGCAGGTACTGCGCCCCGATGGCCATCCCCTTATTGCCAACCTTGATCTGAGCCTGCGCGCTGGCCAGGCGCTGTTGATCAAAGGGCCTTCAGGGAGTGGTAAAACCACCTTGTTGCGTGCATTGGCTGGGCTCTGGCCTTACGCTGAGGGTGAGGTCAGGCGCCCCGTGGGGCACCAGGCGTTGTTCCTGTCTCAGCGCCCGTACCTGCCTCTAGGCGACCTGCGCACCGTTATCGCCTACCCATCGGCCAGCGCACCAGAGCATGAAGTGCGCATGCAGCAAGCCCTGCGCCAGGTCAACCTGGCCCACCTTGCCGAACGCCTGGACGTCAGTTGCGACTGGTCGCACATCCTCTCGGTGGGTGAGCAACAGCGCTTGGCGTTTGCCCGGGTTCTGTTCAACCAGCCCCAAGTAGTGTTTCTCGACGAGTCCACCTCGGCCATGGACGAAGGGCTGGAGCATACGTTGTATGGGCTACTGCGCAGCGAGATGCCGCAGGCCCTGTTGGTGAGTGTTGGCCACCGCAGTACGTTGGCGGCGTTCCACACACATCGGCTCGAGGTGGATGGGCATGGGGGCTGGTCGGTCATGGAGCAGCAACCGGCGCACGTTCCGGTTTAGCGGAGGGGTAGGAGGGAAATGACAGCGCAGCGTCAGGGTTGATGCTCGGCATCCTGCATCACGATCAACTCGGCCCCGTCGTTGCGCACATTTCCGACAGCCTTGCTCACCGGGAACCACTCGAACGCCTCGACCGGCAGGCACCGCTCTCGTGCCAGGCGCTCGGCTTCCTCGGCGGGTACGTCAGCGTCAATCCATATGCGCGCATCCGCCGGCTCAAGCACCAGAGGCCGGCGGTCATGGATGTCGACCATGCCCTCGTCACTGGCGGCGGTGATGATCACGAAGCCATCGCCTTCGTTAGGCGCCATCCTCGAGTGCACTTCGGCCAACGCGGCCATGAACATCGGTGCCTGGCTTTTCAGGCGGATGTAGTACGGCTGCTTGCGTTTGGCGTCCTGTGGGTCGGCCACCCATTCGTACCAACCATCCGCCATCACCAACGCCCGCCCCTGCGGCCACAGGGCTTTGAAAAACTTGCCGGTAGTAACCGTTTCTACCCGGGCGTTGATCGGGGCGGGGCGTTTGCCGGTGGCCCAGAACGGTGCCCAGCCCCAGTGGCAGGGGTCGACGCGCAGCCCGTCCTCGGCACGGTGCAGGATCAGCACCCGGCTGCCGGGGGCGACGTTGTAGCGACCGATCGGCAGGTTGTCATAGCCGCTGATCACGTCCTGTTCGGCGTTCAGTTCACGCAGGTAATCGGCCAAGCCTTGAGACTGGGCGAAGCGTCCACACATGGAATGTACCCCCACTTGTCGAAATGTCCTACGCCGAAATTGACCTGATGCTCGGTAGATCGATACTGTATCTATATACAGTTAAATTCAAGGCCGTGCCATGACTTCCATCCTGGGTCCCATCACCTGCGGTAGCGGTGCTGTTTCGCGTTATCTGTTCCGCATCCCGGCTGGCTTTCCGTCGCCGGCGGCGGACCACATGGAGCAGCCCATCTCGCTCGATGAGTTGTTCAACCTGCGTGCCCCGCATATGTATCTGGTCAGGATAGACGGCGACAGCATGCAGGGCGCCGGGATCTTCGACGGCGATCTGGTGCTGGTCGACCGCTCCCTCGAAGCGCGGCATGGCCAGATCGTGATCGCAGCGGTCAATGGCGAACCGCTGTGCAAGCGGCTGCATAAGGTGGGTGGGCAGGTGGTGCTGCGCTCGGAGAACCCGCGTTACCCCCCACGTTACATCCTCGAAGGCGATGAGTTGACGATCTGGGGTGTAGTGACCTTCAGCGTGCGCAGCCACGATCCGAAATAGCGGCCGTTCAGCGCAGCAAGCCAACCCCAGTCAGGGTAATCCCAGCGAACACTGCGCCCAGCAGAAAGGTGGCCTGGAACCCGACCCCATCCCACATCAGCCCGGCCACCACGCTGGCCACCAGCAGCGCAACGCCGGTCAGCAGGTGGAACAGGCCGAACGCGGTACCGCGCAGGTTGGCCGGGGCGCTGTCGGCGATCAGCGCGGCAAAGACGCCTTGGGTGAAACCCAGGTGCAGCCCCCAGGCCACTACCCCCAGCGCCAGCCCGGCCCAGCCGGGCCACAACGCCAGCATCACGTCAGCCAGCAGCAGCAGCCCCAGCCCTGCCATCAGTACACCACGGCGGCCAAGCCTGTCCGACAGCACTCCGGCGGGGTAGGCCGACAGCGAATAGGCCAAGGCCATTACCACCAGAACCGCCGGTGCCCATAACGCGGCCAGGCCCATGTCCTGGGCGCGCAGCAACAAAAAGGCCTCACTGAAGCGTGCCAAGGTAAACACCATGGCCAATGCGATCAGTCGCCAGTAGCCGGCGCCAAGCCGCCTCAGTTGGTGCAGGGGCAGTGGCGAACGCACCGGTCGCGACGTGGCCGTGGCCTCGGGCTCGTGCACGAACACCACAAGCGTGCCGACCGCCACAAGCGCAGGGATCACCGCCACCCAGAACACCGTCTGGAAATGACTGGCCGTGAGCCACATCAGCAAGATCGCCAGCAATGGCCCAAGGAAGGCGCCGACAGTGTCCAGTGCCTGGCGCAGGCCGAAGGCGGCGCCGCGCAATTCGGGCGGCGTCACGTCGGCCACCAATGCATCCCGCGGCGCCCCGCGGATGCCCTTGCCGATACGGTCGACAAAGCGTGCCGCGATCAACCAGTCCAGGCCAGAGGCCAAGGGGAATACGGGTTTGGTCAGCGCGCCCAGGCCGTAGCCCACGACCGTGAGCAGCTTGCGCTTGCCCAGCCGGTCGCTCAGTGCGCCGGAAAACACCTTGGTGATCGATGCGGTCGCCTCGGCGATACCTTCGATAAAGCCGACCGCCACCACCGAGGTGCCGAGCACGGTCACCATGTAAAGCGGCAGCAGGGCGTGGATCATCTCCGAGGAAATGTCCATGAACATCGACACGAAGCCAAGCGCCCAAACACTGCGCGGGATCTTTGGCAGGCCATCGGCGGCAATCGTATGGCCGGTTTTTTCGGTGGTGCGCATTGGCCGTCTCGCGGGGGTTGCTACGTTCAGAACTGTAGGAGCCAGCGCGCAGGATGCAAATCGGATGAATGGAGGAGGCGATAGCGCGCTTATAAGGTGTACTGTATAAATGTACAGTCAACGTAAGCCTTCGAAATGAACCCACAGCCCGTTTATGCCCTGATCGACTGCAACAGTTTCTACGCCAGCTGCGAGCGTGTGTTCCGCCCCGATCTGCTGCGCACGCCCATCGTCGTGCTCAGCAACAACGATGGGTGCATCATCGCCCGCAGTGCCGAGGCCAAGCAGTGGGTGAAGATGGGCCAGCCGTATTACCAGGTGAAGGACCTGTTGCGCCGCCATGGCGTGGTGGCTTTTTCATCCAACTATGCGTTGTACGGTGACATGAGCCAGCGGGTGATGGCGGTAATCGAAGGCATGGTCCCGGCACTGGAGGTGTATTCCATCGATAACGGTAAGGTGTAGGGTATGGACATCCACACAACAAGGTAGAGACCATGGACATGATGGTGTTCGCTGAGGCTGCCGAATGGTCACGTTAGAGCGCATCTGCTTTTCACCCCATTACCACACACAAGAGTCTGGCGCGGTCGCTTACTCTCCAAGCGGAAGCCGTCAAGTGATCGAAGGGTTACCGCAGATCTTTTGGACTGACGGTACCCCGTGGAGAGAGGCAAATCTTTGGGCAGTGGAGCGCGTGACTACTGGCGAGGCGACGCTAAAGACCGTTACTAGCAATATGAACGGTCTATTGAATTACGCTAAATTCCTTGAGTCCCGTAACTTGCAGTGGTTTGAGTTTCCTGTCCGAAAAGCTGATCGCTGCTTGGTATTATATCGGGGAGCGCTTATCAAATTACGCAATGTCGGAGGGGTTAGCCCATCGACAGCGTCGGAATACATGAGAAATTGCGTAAAATTTTATAAGTGGATAAAGGCGAAAGACCTCTTGGCTCCTCATGTCGCACTGTGGCGCGAGAAATCTTACTTTATAAAGTTTTTTGATCAGGTTGGCTTCGAGCGCACACTCAGTGGTGTAACTACTGATCTTGGTATTCCAAATAGGCGTCGACTTGGGTTGACTCTAGAAGGTGGGCTTCTGCCAGTATCCGAAGTTGATAGGGATAGAATATTGGATTTTGCAAAGGCTAACGCCACGCCGGAGCTCTATCTGATGATGGCGGTTGGGTTCTTTACAGGTATGAGGCTCGGTAGCATTTGCGACCTTAAGATTGATACGCTGGAGCGTGCAGTTCCAGACCCGTGTGCTCAAGGCCTTCTTCGTATAGCCATTGGACCGGGAGCGTCCCCAGCGGTACATACAAAGTTTGAAGTGACCGGTCAGGTTTGGATTCCCCACGCCCTGCGGAACGCATTGCTGGAGTACGTTCAAAGTTGGCGACGAATGGAGCGAGAAGTTAAAGCATTACCTGGTAATCGTAATTTGGTGTTTTTGACCCGTTTTGGCAATCCTTACGGGAGACGTGGAAGCGATCAATCTTCGGCAGTGAACGTAGAAATGTCAGCGCTACGGAAGTCTGGTATTGCTTCCGGATTAGTTGCTCTTCGGAGATTTCGCTTTCATCAAACTAGATGTACGTTTGGCACTGTGTTGGCGCAAGTCGCACTTAGTGCTTGTGCCGATGTCTCCGTGGTTGTAGCGATGGTTAGCGATGCGCTACTTCATGGGCGCAATTCTGAGTCAACCACCTTTAAATATATACGCTTCGTTCAGGCAATACCCGCTAAACAAGCGATTTCAAACAGTTTTATGTCTGCCTTCATCGGCGTCAGCTTCGAGAGATCACATGGTGAATAACTTCGAAGGTGTACTTACATTTCCCATGCTCGAATATGGTGCCACTGAAACTCCATGGGACTTGAGGCCCTTGCTTTTTCGCGGGGGTGCTGCTGTGAGGGTAAATAAGGTAAGCCAATTAATCGAGTCCAATAAATTAGGAAACCTCCTCACAGAACGTATTGAACTAGTAACCAGGCTTCATGAGAACCTGGCTGATGATCTTGCCGGTGGTGGGAGTCGGTTCTCCGCAGATAACAAGGTGACTGTTCTCCGCAAGTTTTTTGCCTGGGTCGACGCTGAAGAATTCCCTTTGAGTCTTGATTCAGCCCCTGATGCATTTATTCGCTGGTCTGAGCACATGGTTCAATGCCATCGAATTCGTAAGGAGTTTAGTGATCGCACACTTTATGAGCTTACTAAGCTCATTGCAACGATGCTAGATAAAGTCTTGGGTAGTAAGGCTAGTTTGAGTAAAAGAATTCGAGTTCGAAAGCCGCGAGGTAACGGTAAAGTTCACACATCTCACTCTGCTAAACAAAGTCTTCAAGAAACCTTTGAGTTTGGTCGTTTTCTGGCTGCTATTTGCGATGCCCTGACCTGGGAGGTGATAACTGGGCCTTTGCCTGTAAAAGTCATGCTGAGTTCAGGGCGGATGCTAGAATTGTGGTCAGGGCTACGCAATCCGGAAAAGTATGCAGCGCAACGAAAAATGCCTCAGGCCCAACGAAAAATCGATGCTACGAAAGGTTTTAACGAGGCATGGATAAACGACAGGTCTTTGAGAACTCGTACCCCGCTCGTAAATCTACGAATTGAAAGTGAGATGCTGATGTTTATTGCCCAGACAGGGCTAAATTTAAAGCAAGCTCATACGTTGAGGCTAGATCAGTACCACTACACTAGCCATCTCGATGGCTATCAGGTCCGCGCCTACAACGAACGGCGGGAGGGCGAGGTATTATTTGAAATTTTCTCCAGCTACAAGAAGTGGTTTGAGCGTTATTTGATCTGGCGAGCCCAGTGGTTTTCTGTTGATGATGAGGCCTTACTTTTTCCACTCGTTCGTAGTGGTGGCCGACTCGTGGGTACTGCTCCGCAGTTCACTAACTTAACGCGTATTTGTGGTGAAGTTGGGGTTGTGCTTGTGAGACCTTTGAAGCTCCGGGGCACGCGCATCAATTGGCTTCTTCGACAATCACAGAACCCGGAGCAGGTCGCTGAAATTGCACAGCATGCTGTGGGAACTCTCCTGAGGGTTTATGCGGAGCCACATCCACAGACGGCTATGCTTGAAATCACACGTTTCCATCAAATTAACGATCCTTCGATATCATCGCCAGCCCCTGGTCGCTGCGTTTCAGTAGCACCAGAACCTCTGGATACATCCCTAAAGAACGTGCCGGAACCGGATTGTATCAACGCCGCTGGATGCTTATTCTGTATGCATCATCGCGATATCGAAAGTGCTGACCACGTTTGGTCTCTTGCAAGTCTCCGTCATCTAAAGTCCTTAGAGTTGGCCCGCTATCGTCCGCCTGCTCATTATGAGCAAAGTATTTCGGAGCATCCTACTTTTCAGGTTGTAGATCGATTGACAGCCAAGCTTCGTTTTTTTGAGCAGAGTAGCGCAATTCGCAAGGAGTGGGTCGTCGAAGCTACAGCCCGTATTCACGAAGAAGACTACCACCCGGCTTGGTACGGTTTTATACGTTTAGCAGAACTTCAAAAGGAATCAGCGTTGTGAAAGATTTCCTTCATGAACTTGGACTTGCCATCGAATCTCCTATTGTAGGGCCGGACGCTATTAATTACCGTCCACCAAGTTGGCCGCCGCACCCTAATTGGCCGGTCATCATCGATGCGGCAGGTAAAACTGTTAGCTGCTGGGGTGATTCTGTTTGGCGTCTCGATCCTTGGGCCGGAAAAAAAGTTACTTTGAATTTCGGAGATAGCTCCTCCCAGAAATATGCGGCAGCGATTGATTCGAAAAATGCGGACCTACTCCGAATAATTACTGGATGGTGGATGTTTGGTCCAAGTGCAGCACGAGGTTACAGAGGGCTTAAAACTCGCTTCGATCAAATTCGCAAGCTTTTCGTTTTGTGTTCACAAGAGGGGATTTTGGCATCTGAGCTAGCTCATTTTCCACGCGTGATTGACCGTCTATCATCAGTTCTACAAGTTTCCCGCGCAGGCGAGCTTCTCGGGTTGCTGCACGAGCTGTACGAGCGGCGTGATGCCCTGGGGTTCGTTTTACTGGATCGAGGCGGCTTAGCCTGCCTAGCAGCATCAATACCAGAACATCAGACCGCGCAAACCGCTTATATCCCACCGCGAATTTGGGCATACCAAGTTTCGCGCTTGCGAGAGTGTCTCGAGGACTTTCTGGAACATCGAAAGGATTTCGAGGCCTGCTATCGCTTTAGCAGTACTGCGCATGTCTATAATTACGCTAGGTTCATAAAAGGTGATAATTCTGCAAAATATCGTCCGTTTCAGCCTCCTAGTGGTGGTGAGCATGGTCGAGTGACTGGTTGTCGTTACTATGGCCATTTTGTTAATATTGCGCGCAGATTTGGCGTCGCAAATTTGATCAGTCGCTGGCTAGGGGTCAAAGAGGAAGATTTCCGCCCTAATACATTGAGTAGTTACCTTGTATTTATAAGCCATGTTGGGCTAGCTTATATTCTGAATTTCAGTCTCATGCGCGTCGAGGAAGCGTGGGGCCTTCGCTCAGATTGTTTACAGATTGAGAGTGACCCCCAGTTTGGTGATATTCACGTCTTAAGTGGGAAAACCACTAAGACAATGTCCGATCAAAGGGCGATTTGGGTGACTTCACCATCTGTAACGGTAGCTATTCAAGCAATGCGAGCGGTCGCTGAGCTTCGTCAGGAGATTGCTTTAATAACGCTGCCAGATCTAGTTGCTACTAAGTCATCCTCACTATATCTTATCGATTACCAGTTTGCGCCTTGGCTAACAAAAAAACATGCTGGCTCTAAGTCATTGCGTCCAAGTATTTATAGCTATAAAAGACTTTTGCAGTCGGGTATTAAGTTGTTTGATCCGGAGCAGTTACGCATTACACCCAAGGACTTTGAGTTGGCTCGAATGGTGACGCCCACGTTAACCGATGAGTTTGCGGTCGGCGAAATCTGGCCCTTGGCGTGGCATCAGTTAAGGCGAACTGGTGCTGTCAATATGCAGGCATCTGGTTGGGTCAGCGACGCCTCCTTACAGTTCCAGCTTAAGCATGTTGTGCGTGCAATGAGCCTTTACTATGGACAAAACCACTCAAAGGTTCGGCTGGAAGACAAAGCTCATACCTACTATGTGCGAACCATGTATGAAGTTTTAGGTAAGCAGTTGCAGCAACTCGCAACCGATAGATTTATTAGCCCTCATGGAGAAAAGAGAAAGGCTGAGATAGTGCGCTTGGTTTCGGCAGTAGAGGAAAAAAAGTTGATTAGTTTGGCAGAGCGAGGGCTGGTAGCCCATCGGCCTGTAGTGCTCGGCGTATGTACTAGTAGAATCCCGTGCCCATACGGAGGGATCGATAATATTGCTCATTGTGGCGGAGGAGATTCGGAGGCAGATCCAAAGCCTTGTGCTCATGTGCTGTATGACTCTAGGCTACTCGACCAGGTCGAGAATCTTGAAGCCGTCTTAGATGAGCTTATAGAGACCGCCGATGCTAATAGTCCACTAATGGGATCCCTAGAAGCTCAAAAACGTAGTGTGGAGAATTATCGAAATGTCATTCGCGAATCAACCTCCTGAATCGGGACGGCGGTTAAGCGCGGGGGATCTTTACCGGGCAGCGTTTGAGCGACTGAAGGCGAACGAGCCTGAACGACTTCCTAAAGGTGCTCTCGTCAGCCAGAACAACGTGGCCAAGGAAGCCGGCAGCGATCCGTCGGCTCTCAAAAAAAGCCGCTTCCCTTTGTTGATTGAAGAGATCCAGAGGTTTGTTGAGGGGCAGGCCCAGGCGCGCCCCCCATCAGTGCATCAGACTAAGGTGCTTGCACGCAAAACGAACCGGGGTCTTAAGCAGCGGATTGCAGAGATCACTCAGCAACGAGATCGCCTTGCCAGTCTGTTGAGCGAAGCGGACGCTACCATTCTGGAGCTCTACGACCGCATTTCTGAGCTAGAACAGCAGTTACCGCCAACGAATGTGCTTCCAATCGATCCGCGAGGCCGTAAGCGTCTCTGAGCAAGCTCCGACGAATCACCAGCGAGCGGGATTGACCCGAGACTGAATCAAGGATTAACTGTATGCATGTACAGTTATTCTTGAGCGTTCGCCATGACCATCACCTTTTTAGGCAAGCCAACCGGTGGTGCCGCCAAGCTTCCCTGCTATTCCTTTCGCGTACCTGCAGGCTTCCCTTCACCTGCGACCGACCACCTGGAAGGCGACATTTCTCTTGACGACCTTTTCGAGTTGCGAGCGCCCCATGTTTATCTGGTCAAAATAGAAGGGGATAGCATGCAGGGATCGGGGATTTTTTCGGGCGATCTGGTCATTGTCGACAGGAGCCGGGAGGCCGAGCACGGCGATGTAGTCATCGCGGCGTTGAACAATGAGCCAGTTTGTAAGCGTCTTCACAAGCGTGACGGGGTGGTGATACTCAAATCGGAAAACCCCAGCTATCCCGCGCGATACGTCCTTGAAGGAGATGAGCTATTGATTTGGGGCGTAGTCCGTTTCAGTGTGCGTGATCATGCGCAATGATCAAGTGTTCGCGCTGGTTGATTGCAACTCATTTTATGCGAGCTGCGAGCGTATCTTTCGACCCGATCTGGAAAAAACGCCTATCGTAGTGCTGAGTAATAATGATGGGTGTGTGATCGCACGGTCGTATGACGCAAAACCGTTTGTGAAAATGGGTGAGCCTTTCTTCCAAATTAGAGACAAGCTAAAACGGCATGGAATTGTTCCGTTTTCTAGTAATTATGCTTTGTATGGCAATATCTCCGAGCGGGTTATGACGCTCCTAGAATCTTCCGTAGAACGTTGTGAACGTTATTCTATTGATGAGGCTTGGCTCGATCTGACAGGCATGCCGGGAGACATGGAGGCTTTCAGTCGCGACTTACGTCAACGAGTTCTTCGCTGCACTAGCATTCCAGTTGGTGTCGGTATCGCACACACCAAGACGTTAGCCAAGTTGGCTAACCATACGGCCAAAAGGCTCCAGGCTCACACTGGTGGAGTGGTGGACATTCGCGATAATTTTAAACGCGATTGGGTTTTGCGTAATACTGCGGTAACGGAGGTTTGGGGAGTTGGACGTCGTATGGCGGAACACTTCGGGGCTATGGGCATACGCACGGCAATGGACTTGGCAAGAGCCGACGCGTGGACGCTTCGACAGAAGTTCAGCGTAGTGGTGGAGAAGACGGCGCGTGAACTAGCTGGCACGCCCTGCTTGGAACTGGACGAAGCAGAGCCGCCAAAGCAGGAGATCTGTTGCAGCCGGATGTTTGGCAAGCGACTGACTGAGCTTGTGCTGATCAAGCAAGCCGTGGCCACTTACGTCGCGCGTGCTGCTGAAAAACTCCGAGCGCAGGGCTCAGTGTGCAAGCGAATACGCGTAAGCATCCGCACCGGGATGTTTAACCCGGATGAGGCGCACCACGCCCAAGGCGTGCTGGTTGAGCTGCCTTACCCAACCTGCGACACCCTGCTAATGACCAGATTCGCCACCGATGCTGTGTCGAAGATTTACAGGCCTGGTTTCCGGTATAGCAAGGCGGAGGTACTGCTGATGGAACTGCGTCAACCTGGAGAGTTCTCAGAGGATTTGTTCGCGCTTAAGCAGCCAGTTGCGTGTGGCCGACTTATGCAGGTTATGGATGATATCAACGACCGGTGGGGGCGCGGGACAATGCGGGTTGCTCGCGTGCCTGTCGCGCCGGATTGGGGGATGCGAAGAGAAATGATGAGCCAGTCTTACACCACGCGGATTGATCAACTGTGGACCGTAAATTGTTGAGTTTCTAAACGCCCCTTTTCTAACGCTGCCGTGGGTTCCATCACTAGGGCGAGGGGCCCAAGCGTCTCAGGGTGACGACTTATAGGGATGCATACCCAACGGGTATAGTGACGCCGATTTTTTAATTGCCTTTCAGCGAGGGTAGGCATATTGCTACCAGATCAGCGTCACTGAGATCCATTGCTCAGCAGATATAATTCTCACCAGAAAGCTTGGCCCTCGGTGGCAAAGCCTCAGCATTCATCGCTGATTTCTGCCCTTACACGAGCGAATAGTTCGTCAAGACTGCCCCCCGACTGGAGCAAAAAGCCTTCAGCCAAAATGCTCAGTGGATGCACGCCCATCACGTCGGCGATCGAGGTGAGCTTGTTGACGGTTACCGCTTTCATCCCCCGCTCCAATGAGCTGATGTAGGTTCGACTGCTGATGCTGCCAAAGTCCTCTTGGGTAAAGCCGTTGCGAAGGCGAGCATTGCGCAGTGCCTGGCCGACAGCGTCATTCAGTTCCATTTGCGACTCCTGCAAAAGGAACGATGAAGCGTCATTGAACACTAAAGGACTACAATCTATAGTGTTCATTTTCGGTACAGGGTGGCCTGCATGTTCGTGACTCATCCAGGCGCTGAGCTTCGCAGTAGCTTGCACTTCGCTGACGGCAGTAGGTTATGGGCGATCGTCGAGCAGGAGCTATCCGTACCGTGGTTATATGTGTGCGTAAGGCAACTGGACAACAGCTTTGATTTTCAGCGGATGATGCTCGTTTCGTGTGTGGAGCATTTCTGTCAGCTGCTGGAAAGTCTGCCGGTTAACGCGACCGTGACTCGCGTAATGAGTGTAATGCCTAGCGATGATGGCTCTGGGGCATGGTCAATGGTGCCTGCTCAAGCGATAGAGGTGCTTGAGATTGATGACCGATCAACGTTCATGATCACTCTCGCCAACGGTACGCGATATGAAGAGTCGGTCAGGGACGTGACCCTGCTTGGCGGTCGGCGCATGCTCTATCGTTCAGGCTGACAGGCCTGCCAACCAGCCACTGCCTGTAATTTGCTGTACCACCCATTGGTGAGGTAACAGCTTCTGCCCACCGCCTCAGGTTGTTAACCACTTTTTTTCACTGTAAACCACAGTGGTTTACAGTGAAAAAAAGTGGTTAACAAGGACAGGTCAAGTCGGCTCGTTTACCCTCTCTCAACTGCTTCTATGGTGTGGGTGAGCTCACCCGCGTGCTCATCCACATTAAAGGGGCCGCTGTAGGAGATGTAGGACAGGCCTTGAGGTCGGTATTCCGCATCGGTGCCCTCAAACCAGTCACCTCAAGAAAACACTTCCCTGGTTGGCATGCTCAGCTGAGCCGACATATAGCCATCTGCCGTGTAGGTTATGAAGCCTTCAGGATGTTCGCCGAAGGGATGCACAGGGGTAGATCCGTCCACTGGGTATTCTGTGTAGGATTCGAGCACCCAAGTTCCAATCAGTTTTGCACGCATGCTCATGGTCGTACCTCACATCGTCTGCTGCATGTCGTTGTCGATTGGCAAAAGCTGTCCGGAGATAGACTTGCCTGCGTCCGATGCCAGGAAGACTGCTAGTTCTCCAATGTCCTTCGGATCCACCAAGCGTTTGAGGGATTGAACCGAAAGCGCCTTGCTACGCTCTTCCTCCACCGAGCTGCCGCTGAGATTGGCCCTCCCTTTGAGTACGTTCTCGAAGCGTTCACCTTCGACAGCTCCGGGCAAAATGGCGTTGACACGAATCCCATACGCGCCGAGCTCACGTGAAAGGCTCTTGGTGAAACCAATCAGTCCCCATTTACTGGTCGAGTAGGGGGAGCGATCTGGGTAGCCCAGTCGTCCCGCAACAGAAGACATGTTAATGATTGAGGGGTGTAATGAACGCTTGAGTGCAGGGACGGCCAAGCGCGTAACGTTGAAGGTCCCATTCAAATTTATCTGTATGACCTTGTCCCACTCATCTGGATCAAGTTGCTCCACTGGAGCGGTGGGGCCGGATACCCCGGCATTGTTGACGAGCACATCTAAACCACCCATGGCTTCGATAATGACTGGAATATCGAGTTCAAGGCTGAGGCGATCAGATACATCGCATACTGCAGTGCGAATATCAGGATGCTCTAGATGAAGGCGGTTTAAGGCGTCAGTGTCGATGTCCACTACCGTGACGTCAGCGCCGCGGCTGCTGAAGGCCAGAGCGATCGCATACCCGATACCAGATGCTCCTGCCGTTATCAGTACTTTCTGTTTGGTCATGGTCGATCCCCATAGCGTAGGTCTGCCGAAACATTAAAATCCTGCGAAGCTATCCGTGAAATTGTTTATCGTTATGCGACCTATCATCGGGATGGATTGGTTATGGACCTGTCGCGTATCGATCTCAACCTCATGGTTTCGCTGGACACGCTACTTGCTGAGTTGAACGTGACTAAGGCAGCTTCACGCCTTCACATCAGCCAGCCGGCAATGTCTGCGCAGCTTTCACGCTTGCGCGAACTGATGGGCGATCCGCTGTTGGTCCCGATTCAAAAAGGCCGGAGCATGACCCCCACCGCCCGGGCCATGGCGCTACGGGGACCTCTACGCTCGGCATTGAAGAATCTCGGCTCAGTCATTCAAAGTGAGCTGGGATTTGATCCTTGGAATGACAAGAGAGTCTTCCGGATAGCCGCTTGTGATACCGCCTTGAGCAACATCTGTCAGCCGTTGATTGCCTCGATCAGCAAGCAAGCTGGTACCCAAATTCAGGTCTCTCTCAATGCCGTTGATCCTGGACTCATTGGAAAGCAAATGGAGGAAGGTGTTTTCGATCTGCTGATCGACTCAAGCCGCGGCGTTCCTCCGGGGATCAAATGCACAACGTTGGGGACCGATGAGTTCGTTATGGCGCAGCGCAAAGGGCACCCTCGTGGCGGCGAGCCCCTTACCCTTGATGGATACTGTGAACTCGATCATCTTGTCGTATCGCCAGAGCGGGAGAGCTTTAGGGGCTATATGGATGAGTATTTACGCTCCGCCGGCATGAGCCGAAGGATCTACCTTACCGTGCCGACCGCTGGGATGGTTCCAGGGATTCTGATGTCGACGGACTTGGTCTGTACGATGCCTCGCATGCTTATTCAGTCCCAGAACGATGCCATCGAGACGTTTGAGTTGCCATTTGAAAGCGAGCCTTTCCATCTCGTGATGGCTTGGCATCCGAGGGACGATTCTGACGCGGCTCTTAGCTGGCTGCGTCAGTTGGCCCAAGATCTGGCCGCACCCCCTCAACCGCCATCGAGCGGCGTCAAATAATTTCGTTATCTGGATAGCGTCTACCTGACTTGGATATTCATGTTGGAAGTCGAGCGGATAATTGGAGGTGTGGCCGATGTGCCGGTCACACCTCAATGGCTTGCAAGAGCCCCACAGCCCTGACAACGAAAAAAAGAGGGTTTGCTTCATGCCTGGTACGATGTTGGCTGCTCGCCTCCACGAAGTGGGTGGCAAATTCACCGTGGACGAAATTCCGCTTCCTGTTGTTGGAGAGCATGACGTCCTGATCAAAACTGCCGCCTGTGGCGTTATCCCTAATCTACGTAACGTCGTCACAAATTTCCCTGAGTGGTACCCGTTTTTACCTCTACCTGAGCTGCCTGCTGTGTTCGGGTTGGACGCCGCTGGCACCGTGGTATCGGTTGGCCGCTCTGTGAAGGATTTCAAGGAAGGTGATCGGGTCTATGTCAATCCAGGACTGAGTTGCGGTAGCTGCAAACAGTGCCTGGCCGGGCTTCCGACGCGGTGTGCTAGCTACACCTTCATGGGCTATTTCGGATTTAGCCCTTCGTCGAAAGAGGTATTCCGCGAGTATCGCCATGCAGGGTACGCCCAGTATCTCCGAGCACCTGCACGTAACCTCATTACGTTGGCTGATGACTTGCCCTTTGCAGTAGCCACGCGTCTTGGATACCTAGGTACTGCTTACTCTGCGTTGAAAAAACTCGAACTCACACCAGGTAAGAGCTTGCTGGTACTGGGAGCCTCTGGAACCTTGGGTATCGGTGCGACCCTTGCCGCAGTGGCGATGGGCGTGACGGACATCATTGTGGCAGCACGAGATGGGGCTGTACTCGAACGACTTCGCCAACTGGCGCCAAAGCGCATTCGCACCCTGCAGATCACGAGTACCGATTTGCACCCAAGCATTCGTGAAATGGCTCCGTTCGGAGTTGATGCAGTCGTTGATACGCTTGGCGCGAAGGCTCCCTCGGAGCTTTCTGTTTCTTCCATGAGCGCTGTCACGTCGGGAGGAAAAATCGTACAGATCGGAGGTGTAAGCGGACCTATTCCGATCGATCCACACCCGTTCATGTGCACCCAGCTTCAGTACATCGGCTCCCTATGGTTCACCACGGCTGAAGCTCAGGAGTTGATGGCGTTGATCAGAGCGGGTCTGCTCGACACCAATCAGTGGGTACCTCGCCCCTACACATTGGACCAGCTCAACCAAGCCCTTGAAGACATCCAAACCGATGCGAGCGGCTTCTTGAACTACCACATCGTGCACGATTAACGGCGAAGCATGGCGACGACACAGATCGTCGCCATGACGTTGTTCTCAACGCCCTTTTGTTCTAGTTTGCTCGTATAAGTCATTGCCGTTGTCGAGGGCGTTCCATGGCCTGGCCCAATGTCGCTCCATTCATACCTCCTGATCAGGTCCTAGCGGATTTCAGCGTATGCGAGTCGTCCGACCTAGAGCAGGCGGTGCTGTGCGGTGAGCGGATGTTCTGCAAGAACCGGCTTGAGAAAAAGGGAGCTGACTTCATGGCTCGATTTTTTCATCGATCAGCCGGTGAGGCTGGGGTTGCCAGAATGTCCTTTGGGGGAGAGGTCGCGATCAATCCAGGGAAGTTGGATGACATCGTACTGGTTCAGTCGGTCCTCACTGGACATGAGCACGTGATCAGTGATCAGTTACGCCTCATCTGCAACCCAGGACATGCCACTGTTTTCAACTACCACCAGCACTCCTTTTTCAATCATTTCCCTGGCACTGACAAGCTGCTGGTGCGCATAGACCGAACGCTGCTGGAAACCATGCTTCAACGTCAGCTGGGGAGGAGTATCAAGCACGACATTTACTTTCAGCCGCACCTGCCCACGGATACTTTTGCTGGTCAGAACTGGCTGCAGACACTGGGCTGGGCTTACAGCCAGCTATCGTCCAAGTCACTTTCATCGTATCTAGAAAGCCAAATTGGTGAGGTGCTGGCGTCTTCTTTGCTCGAATTCCATGAAAGTAACCACAGCCAGGCGCTGCGTGAGTCGGCCGAAAAGAAAGTAGTCCCTGCGGTTGTTCGGCTGATTGAGGAGTTCATGGAAGAGCATGCGCAAGAGGCGCTCACGATCTCCCAAATTGCAAGGCACGCTGGCGTGACTGCTCGAACAGTTCAGCTGAGCTTTCAACGTTATCGTGGGCAATCGCCTATGCAATGGCTAAAGGAAATTCGCCTGCAACGCGTTCGTGTTGAACTCGAAACCAAGCAGCTCCTTGGGGGGGAGGTGTCGTCCACGGCATTGAAATGGGGATTTACTCATCTCGGTCGATTTTCCGCTGAATATAAACAGCGATTCGGAGAATCACCGTCCATGACGCTCAGGCGGCGAGGGAGCTAATGAGCTCTGCTCCATATTTTTCATCACCAACTTATAAAGTTAACCCTGCGCCTTGTTTGTAGGAAGGTGTTTATCGAGTAGGTTAACAGGCGTATCGATAGTCACTATTAGTAGGTTCGATTTCACAGGTTAGAGGCTTTCCATTATTGTGGCTCTCGATGAAGTGAGGCCCGGTACCCCTCTTTGTAACAACCGAGTGTCCTTCATTTGCCCCTTTGGTGTTGCCGCTTGCCAGCAGGCGGCTTTTTTCCAAAATCTATTTAGTCATTGCGTCTTCAAATAGCACGTAATGGCCTATTGGTTCCTTGGGGTGGAATAAAAACCTCCCTTTACTATGGCCGTTAGGCCATAGTTTTTTTCGTCCCCGTTTTTTCAGAAGCTGAAATTGTCTGCAAAGTGGCGTTTGATATGCCTAGTGAATAGCGCTATCCAGTGCGCTGTGCATCCAGTGTAGCAAGCGCTTCCTGCAAGGTGTGGAATGCAGGCTCTAGAGTGATAGCGAGCTGATCGGCCCGCTTAGTTGGTATCCAAGCGCGCCTCCCCAGAAAAAGCTCGTCGCCAAATCGTTTGCGAAGCTTGGCTATAGTGTTACTGATTGCTGGCTGCTTCACCCCCAAATGTTCAGAAGCTCTTGTTACACCGCCCTCACGATAAACCACCAAAAAAGTGATCAGGCTATGCAGGTCTGCTTCCAGCAAGATTTTCTCAAGGTTCTGCATGTTGACCCCGCATATCGGTTTCCATAAATAAGGACCTAAAGGAGATGCTTCGGCAATTGGATGTCAAGCACTCCATCAGCGCTGTGAAACTAGAGCTTGAAAAATGTTCTATCATATGTTCTTGATCATTCCAGAAGCCGCTTATGATCATCGAGCTGAAATTTTTGTGTAGCGCAATTATTGAATAGTTCATGCAGCCCGGCTCGGTTCGGAGCACATTGACCAGCTCGTCAATGACTAGAAGAACATCATCGTCAGGACGGTTGTCAAAGCGGATCTCTAATGCGCTTACTGATATCAACTCCATTGCTATTCCTCTCGAATAAAAGTTGGTGATGACTCACCACTTTGGATCGAAAAAGCGTTTAAGTATTCTCTTGAAAGACGGGCAGCGCTATAGCAAGCCGCTGCCCGTAATTTCAGTTTTGGCTCATATGCCAGCCGCCACCAAGCGCTTTATAAAGTTGCACTTCACTGTTGATTTGATCAAGCTGGTCGTTTAACAGCTTCTGCTGTGAGGCGAATAGCTCGCGCTGAGCATCCAATACAGTCAAATAGCTATCAATACCCTGGTCATATCGCTGCTGAGCTAGGTCAAAGTATGATTTATAGTTATCGACTAGCTCGCGTTGGGCGCTAAGTTGCTTGCCAAATGTTCCCCTCGCAGCGAGTCCATCGGCCACCTCTCGAAAAGCTGTTTGGATACTTTTTTCGTAGGTCGCAACATTCACATCTTTCTGAATTTCTGCGTAATCGAGATTGGCTCGCAACTTTCCTGCATTGAAGATCGGGACACTAATTTGTGGAGCGAAGCTCCAGCTGTCGGATCCGCCGTTGAACAAGCCGTCCAGATCGCTGCTTGCTGAACCCACTGAAGCTGTCAGGCTAATGCGGGGAAAGAAGGCCGCACGAGCCGCGCCGATATTGGCATTTGCGGCCAAAAGTTGATGTTCAGCTGCACGAATGTCTGGTCTGTTGAGCAGCAGATCCGCTGGTAGCCCCGCTGGAACCTTACTTAGGGCGCTCATGGCCAATGGCGAGCCGTGCGGCAAATCAGATGGAATCTTGCTGCCCAGCAACAATTGCAGTGCGTTCACATCCTGCGCGATGCGTCGGGTGTACAAGGCCTGCTGAGCCTGGGCTTGGTTAACCAAAGTCCTGGCCTGTCGAACATCTAGCTCAGACGAAGTGCCTGCTGCTGCACTGGACTCGATCATTGCCAAGCTTTCAACATAGCTGGTCAGCGTGGCGTCCGTCAGATCCAAAAGCGCTTGGTCAGTTCGCCACAGAAAATAAGTAGTCGCCACATCGCTTATGAGGGCGATCTGAACGCTGCGCTGCGCCTCCTCTGTAGCCAGATACTTCTCAAGCGCTTGGCTCGATAAGCTTTGGATACGGCCAAACAAGTCCAACTCATAGGCAGTTACCAAGCCAACTTGGTACTGGCTGTCGATACGAGAGTCGCCTGTGGAGGACAAGTCGTCCGGTAAACGGGTTCGATTTCCGGATGCATCGCCATCAAGCGTGGGAAACCGCTCCGCTCTCTGGATGCGGTAGAGCGCCCTGTAAGATTCAACATTTTTGGCAGCGATCCGAAGATCTCTGTTGTTATCAAGCGCCGCACCTAGGAGGCGCACCAGCGCTGGATCTTTGAAGAACTCCTTTGTCTGGGGAAGCGCGGCTGCGGCCTCCCGCTGGACTTCTTGCCCTTCGTAAGCCTGACCCGCAGGCCATTGCGCCTGTACAGGTGAGGCTGGCTGCTGATAGTCGGGGATCAAGCTGCATCCGCCGAGCATCAGCAACGCAAATACGGGGAGCGACTTAAACTTCATGAGTCACCTCCTTCGTTTGTGACTTTCGTTTCATGAACCCTTCGAACAACTTGACTACCACCACATAGAACAGTGGAACAAAGAAGACGGCCAGTACGGTTGCGGTGATCATTCCTCCGACCACGCCCGTAGCAATCGAATGCTGACTACCAGCCCCTGCACCGGATGCGATGGCCATCGGAAGCACACCGAAGGTGAATGCTAGCGAGGTCATCAGAATCGGACGCAGACGCAGCTTGGCGGCCTCAATCGCAGCCTTGACGATCGGATAGCCTTCCTTCTCGTACAGCTCTTTTGCGAATTCCACGATCAAGATGGCGTTCTTAGCCGACAGACCAACAGTGGTCATCAAGCCGACCTGGAAGTAAACATCCGCGGTCAGGTCGCGCCACAGCGTCGCCAATACCGCACCCAAGATGCCCAGAGGAACGACCATGATCACCGAGACCGGTACCGACCAGCTTTCATACAGTGCGGCGAGGCACAGGAACACAATGAGCACAGTCAATCCATAGAGCAAAGGTGCCTGATCCCCGGTTTGAATTTCTTCATAAGACAGACCGGTGTAGCTCACGCCGATACCGGCCGGCAGCTTTTGCATAATTTCAGCAATGGCAATCATCGCGTCACCAGTGCTGTATCCCGGGGCTGGTTCGCCGAGGATGTTCAGGGACGAGATGCCACCATAGCGCTCCAGCTTAGGCGAACCGTTCACCCACACACCGGTTGCAAACGCCGAGAATGGAACCATCTGGCCGAGGCTGTTGCGCACGTACCATTTATCGAAGTCCTCAGGGGAGATTCGTGAGATGTCTTCGCCCTGGACGTACACCCGTTTGACGCGGCCGCGGTCGATGAAGTCGTTGACATACATCGAGCCCCAGGCTGCCGACATCGTTTCGTTGATAGACGCGATGCTTACCTGCAGCGCACGGGCTTTTTCGTCATCAATGTTCACCTGGAACTGCGGCTCGTCATCCTTACCATTCGGACGCACTGCTTGGAGCTTGGGATTTTCGCTTGCCAGCTGCAGGAATTGGTTGCGAGCGGCCATCAATGCTTCGTGGCCAAGACCGAGGTTGTCCTGGAGATACAGGTTGAAGCCCATCGCGTTCCCCATTTCCAGAATGGCAGGGGGTACGAATGCCATTACGCTTGCATCTTTGATTTTGGCAAAGTGCTGATTAGCCCGTTGTGCGATGCTGAATACGTCTTGGCCAGCGCCGTGACGCTCTTTCCAATCCTTGAACGTGATCAGCACTAGTCCCGAGTTCTGACCACGACCAGCGAAGTTGAAACCGTTCACTGTCATGAAGTGCTCAACCAACGCTCCTTCATCATTGGCAAGATAGTCTCGTACCTCTTGAAGTACACCTTCAGTGCGTTCTGCAGAAGCGTTTGCCGGTGTGCGGACTTCGATCATCATCAAGCCCTGATCCTCGTTGGGCAAAAATGCCTTCGGGATCTGAGTGAACAAATAGCCCGTTCCTCCCGTGATGAGCAAGAACGCAAGTAGGTATCTGCCGCGCCCCTTCAGCATTGCGCCGACCCCTCGTTCGAAGCGCAGCGTGCCGCGGTCGAAGATGCGGTTAAACCAGCCGAAGAAGCCCTTTTTCTCGTGGTGGTGATCGCCTTCTGGAGCCTTGAGGATGGTCACGCAAAGTGCTGGGGTGAATACCAAAGCAACAAAGATCGACAGTCCCATGCAGACCACGATGGTGATCGCGAACTGTTGGTAGATGATGCCAGCGGAGCCACCAAAGAAAGCCATCGGCACGAATACAGCCGACAGCACCATGCCGATACCCACCAAGGCCCCGGAGATCTGGTCCATCGACTTGCGTGTAGCCTCAAGGGGCGTCAAGCCCTCGTCGTGCATGAGCCGCTCTACGTTCTCGACCACGACGATCGCATCGTCGACCAGCAAGCCGATGGCGAGCACCATGGCGTACATGGTGAGTACGTTGATATTGAGGCCGAAGTACGGCAGAAGGGCGAATGTGGCGAGCAGCACCACAGGAACAGCCAAGGTGGGAATCAGTGTTGCTCGGAAGCTCTGCAGGAACAGGTACATGACCAGGAAGACCAGCACCACTGCCTCGAAGATGGTGTGCACTACCGACTCAATCGAAGCATCCACGACAGGTGTTGTGTCATATGGGTAAATGACCTCTACGCCGTCTGGCAGATAGGCCTTTTGCTGCTCCATCAGCTTCTTGACCGCCTCAACGGTCTCCAGCAAGTTGCCACCGGTGGACAAACGAAGCGCCAGACTTGCGGTTGGCGAGTCCTTGTATTGTGCAGAAATGGCGAAGCTGTCAGCCCCCAGTTCCGCACGCCCGACATCCTTCACTCGTACCTGTGATCCGTCCGCATTCACCTTGACCAAAATCTCATCGAACTGGCTCGGCGTCGTCATACGCGTTTTGCCGAGTACGGTCGCATTCAACTGCACGCCTGAGCGAGTAGGTAAACCACCCAGCTGGCCCGATGAGACTTGGACGTTCTGCTCTCGTATCGCATTTGCGACATCGGTAGGTGTCAGTTGATAGCTGTTGAGCTTGCCGGGATCCAACCAGATACGCATCGCGTAAGGGGAACCAAACAGCTGGAAATCGCCAACTCCAGGGATGCGCGAAATTGGATCCTGAAGCTGTGAAGCAATCAGGTTGCCCAGATCGAAGTTATCGAGCTTGCCTGAACGATCCACCAAGCTCATGACCAGGAAGAAGTTCATCTGATACTTCACAACGCGAAGACCTTGACGCTGAACCTCCTCTGGCAAACGAGGCGTCGCCAGCTGCAGCTTGTTCTGCACCTGAACCTGAGCGATGTCCGGATCGGTTCCCTGTTCAAAGGTCACGATGATGGTCATGCTGCCGTCAGATGCGCTCTCAGCCGACATATACCGGAAACCATCAAGACCACTAAGCTGCTGCTCAATAACCTGGACTACAGTGTCCTGAACAGTTTGTGCAGAAGCACCTGGGTAGCTGACCTGGATCGACACGGCAGGTGCCGCGATGTTTGGATATTGACTGATCGGCATCTTGGCCAGCGACAGCGCGCCGGCAAGCATAGCCACGATAGCGAGAACCCAGGCGAAGATCGGCCTGTCGATGAAGAAACGAGACATGAATCGGGCCCCCTCAGTTAGCCGAGGCTTCAGTGGCAGAGGCGAAGCCGTCTACCAAATTGACATTTTTGGCCTCAACCGCGTTGACAGCGATGCCGCTGCGTACACGTTGAACACCCTCGGTAACGATTCGCTCTCCCTCGGTCACCCCTTTGCTGATCAGCCAGGCGTTGCCCACTGTTCGGAGTGTCTGAACCTCACGAGCCTCGATGGTGTTATCGGCTTTTACCACCCAGACGCTTGGCACTCCTCGCGTATCTCGGCTGATGGCTTGTTGCGGTACTAAAATCGCGGCCTTCTGCACACCCTCCTTCAGCAGGGCATGAACAAACATACCTGGCAGCAGCTTGCGATTAGGATTTGGAAATTCAGCGCGAAGGGTCACAGAACCCGTTGTCGGATCAACGCTGACCTCTGAAAACTTCAGAGTCCCCGGCAACGGATACGCGCTCCCGTCATCTAGCGTGAGGCTGACCTCAGCCTGGTTCTCGCCTGTGTTCTGAAGACGCCCTGACTCCAATGCCTTCTGCAACCCAAGAAGCTTTGTGATCGGCTGGGTGACGTCGACATAAATAGGGTCCAGCTGAGTGACCGTGGCGAGCGATTGAGCTTGTCCGTTGGTAACGAGCGCACCCTCGGTAACCACCGAGCGACCGATGCGGCCGGAGATTGGCGAAAGCACTCGGGTGTACTGAACGTCGATGCGAGCGACCTGATAGTCGGCTTCTGCTTGTTTCCAAGCGGCAAGCGCATCGTCGTACTGCTGCTTGCTGACCGCCTTGGTCTTCAACAACGTTTCATAGCGTCGAGCCAGATTTTCTGCAGTCGTTCTATTTGCTTCTGCACGACGCAGCTGCGCCTCATAGGTGCGCGGATCAATTTGATAGAGCTGCTGCCCCAGTTTTACTTCAGCCCCTTCAACAAACGAACGCTTTTGAAGAATTCCTGACACCTGTGGGCGCACCTCCGCTACTCGGTAAGCCGACGTACGACCGGGTAGGTCAGTGGTCAGGGTCAAGGCTTGCGAGCGCACCGTGTATACGCCCACGTCGGGTGGTGTAGAAGCCGAAATTGCCTGCTCTTTTTCTCCACACCCCGTTATCAAAATCAACGCAGCGAAAGGAATTGAGTGAATTGCACGCGTAGGTCGTATGTGTCTCACCGGTTGGCTCCATCTCTCCGCCTCTATCACGAGGCTTATGCTGAATCGTATTGCGATAGAGTGTACCATCATACGATACTGGTCGTGCAAGCAAGCGAGATTGACCGTTGGTCGAGGATCTTGAGCCTGGCGTTTTGGAAGGGTGACTGGCGAGGCTGGTCTTGGAGCTTTAAAGTAGCGACCATGCAGATACGCCGCAGTGATCTACGCAGAGGAGAGATATGAATCAGTCAGAAGAAGTCGGTGGCAAAGCAGGAGGCATTCAGGTCATTGCCAGAGCCGCCTCCATCATGCGAGCCCTTGGCAGTCATCCGCACGGGTTAAGCTTGGCGGCAATCGCTCAGGTGGTTGGATTGCCACGTTCGACAGTGCAGAGAATCATCAACGCTTTGGAGGAAGAGTTTCTTGTGGAGGCCCTGAGGCCTAACGGAGGTTTCCGACTCGGCCCGGCTCTTGGTCAGCTCATCAACCAGGCGCAAACGGACATCCTCTCTTTGGTCAAACCTTACCTTCGTACACTGGCTGAGGAACTCGATGAATCGGTCTGTCTGGCTTCCCTGGCAGGTGACAAGATTTACGTGCTGGACCGCATAGTCTCAGAAAGAGAGTTGAGAGTCGTATTCCCTATCGGAATCAATGTGCCGGCTGCATCGACAGCTGCAGGTAAGGTCCTTCTGGCGGCATTGCCAGAGGAAACGCTGCAATCAGCACTCGGCGGTCAGCTTGAGGTATTCACCCCCAACACTCTGGATCGAAAGGCGCTCATCAAACAGCTCAGTGAAGTCCGGGTGAGTGGTATTGCCAGCGATCTGGATGAGCATATTGATGGTGTGTGCTCATTCGCAACACTGTTAGATACTTACCTTGGCTATTACTCCCTTGCCGTCGTGATGCCTACTTCTAGAGCGAGCACACAGTCTGATGTGATCAAGAAATCGCTGCTATTGAGTAAGCAGAGCATTGAGCGCGCTATCGGTCGCGCGTCAAAGAAAGCGCTATAAAAGGTATGGCTAGGAAGACGGCAGCCGAGGCAGAAGAGACACGGCAGCGAATCATTGAGGCCGCAGTCGGTGTGTTCGCTTCCCAAGGAGTGTCAGACACTACGCTAGAGCACATTGCTCAAAAAGCGGGCGTCACGCGTGGCGCCGTCTACTGGCACTTTAAAGGAAAGCAGGAGTTACTTCAGGCAGTGCTGTCCTCTCGGCGGCATCCACTTGAACTGGAATTTTCAGGAGGTGGAGATATCGACCTTGCTTGGAATGCTGTGGTATCCGCCATGGTGGACGCTGTTCATAGCCCCCAATCAAAGCAGTTTTCGGAAATATTGATTTATCAAGGTCTGAATCAGTCGAGTATTATCCATAATCGTTTGGTTGAGGCGAGTGACCGGTTTGTCAAGTACCTTTATCAAACCCTCCGGCATGCTATTTCTCGAGGTGAATTGCCGTCAACCCTAGATCTATACACCTGTATAGCGGTGTTCAAGGGGTTGATCACCGGGCTGCTTTATGAGGGGCTAAAAAGTGAGGATCAACCGATTCAAATAATTCAAGTAGCGCTACGGTCATTCCTGGCGTTGCTTAAAAAGCCACCTCGCCACTTGTTGCGCGATGAAACTCAAGATTTGGCGAGCTCATGAAAGTTTTAGAATTTATTCAGTCCAAAGCACTATCAAGATATAAATTCCTCGTTATCGAGGTAACCGTAAGGGCTTTCCACCCTGCGCTGAGACGCCAACAATTCACTGATCGCACCATTTAGCTCATCAGTTTTCTAGCAGATTTGGTTGCCTGCCGGCTGAAGAAAGACAACCGCCGGCAGCGCAATAAGCCGCATTAGTTGAGTACCTGATACACGCTCAGGACCTCTCAAGCTCAGCATTTCGTTAGGAGTTTTTGTGCTCCAGCTTCAATGCTCTTTTCCAGCTGTCCAGTGTGGTTAAGCGCTCAAGGTACGCAGTTAGGTGGGGGTACTGCAGTCCTTCTCTGAGCTGTTCAACTACAGTGATAGCAACGAATGCAATCATGAAGTCGGCCCCGGACAGTTTTTCACCCAGGATGAAAGTCTTTTCTGCAAGCATGCTGTCAAGGAAGCCTAATACCTTTTCAGACTCGGTCTTTGTGTAGCCCTCAAGAAATTTCAATTCTGAGCCCGCATCCACTTCAAATTGAGCAAATATCTTGAGTAGTATAGGTACCATTGCAGAACTTTCTGCAAAATGAACCCATTGCAGGTACTGAATATAGTCCGGTGAGCTGAGCTGTGGCTCTAGGTCAGGCGCAAATCGACGGATCAAGTATTCAACAATGGCACCTGACTCAGCCATTATTTGACCTTCAATTTCAATAATTGGAGATTTGCCTAGCGGATGAATGTTCTTCAGGTCTTCCGGGGCGAGATGGGTTACGGGATCACGTTGATAGCGAACTAACTCGTAACTAACCCCCATTTCCTCCAAGAGCCAAAGGACGCGTAAAGATCGAGATGCGTTGAGATGATGAAGCTTGATCATAGAAGGCCTCAATTGGACGTGTCGTCAAGTCGGCCTGCCTAGACACTGGAGAGCTTGGCAGGCTGAGGTATTATTTGAGTAGGGCGACCATTGCCGTGGTTACATTTTTTACGCTCGTTGCTTCTGCACAGTGATCAATATGACGCCTTCGATCACGAATTTGCTTTAATTCGGACCCTTTTCATAGTGACCATAAGGATAGGAACCCCATTCTCGATCAGTAGTGGCACCACATCTGTCAACTCCACCGTGGCTTAGTGTCGAACGTATAGAGCTGTACGGGGCAATACAAGGTAATTCGGCCTCACACCGCCCCAACGACGGAGTTAAATAATGCCAATGTCATCCAGCAGGTGTACCTGGCGCTCGCTAACCAACTCTTCGGCTTGCTCTGCCATCGCTAAGTAATGCGGCATTTGCCGGTGCAACTCAATCGCCGCCATATCTGTCCACCGTTCTATGAAAACAAACAGCCTGGGTTCGCTCTGACTGCGGTGAAGTGCGTAGGCCAAGCAACCAATTTCGGCATTCGAAGGGGTGATGCAAGCGCGCAATACTTGCTCGAGGGCATCAGCTTGGCCGTCATGTGCCATGAGTATAGCGACCACTACGATAGGGCCAGTCATTTATACGCCCTCTTGTTCATCGGTACCGACACGAATCACTAATTTGCCGAAATGTGCGCCCTGCAGTAATCCGATAAATGCTTCGGGAGCGTTATGAAGCCCTTCGACCATTGCCTCGCGATAGTGGATACGGCCTTCGGCAAACCACTGTGACATCTGCTGGTAGAACTCATCGAAGCGGTGACCGTAGTCATCGAAAATGATGAAGCCTTGCATTTTGATGCGCTTTCTCAGAATTGTTCCCATCAGTAGCGGCAGGCGGTTTGGCCCAGATGGCAGGTCGGTGTCGTTGTAGTGGGCTATGATGCCGCATACTGGAATACGTGCCTTTGCGTTTAGGAGCGGCAATACAGTGTCGAAGACCTTGCCACCCACGTTTTCGTAATACACATCGATGCCTTGCGGACAGGCTTGGGCTAATTGATCTGCGAAGTTTGGCGCGTGATAATCCAGGCAAGCGTCGAAGCCCAGGGTCTCGATCGCGTATTGGCACTTCTCGGCCCCACCTGCCACCCCGATTACACGGCAGCCCTTGATCTTTCCGATTTGCCCGACGGTGGCACCCACAGGACCGGTGGCTGACGCCACCACCAGGGTTTCGCCGGTTTTCGGGTTACCAATGTCTAGCAAGCCCATGTAGGCGGTAAATCCAGGCATGCCGAATACACCTAGGGCGTAGGAAGGCTGCTGTGGTGATGCACCCAGGTTCATCAAGCCAGCGCTATCGACTACGGCGTAGTCTTGCCAGCCGTTCTGCGATAGCACCCAGTCCCCAACGGTGTAATCAGGGTGGCGAGATTCCACAACCCGGCTGACAGTACCACCGACCATTACATCACCCACTGCCACTGGTGGTGCATAGGATGGCGCATCGCTCATGCGCCCACGCATATAAGGGTCAAGCGAGAGGTAAACGGTACGAAGCAGCACTTGGCCGGGGCCAGGTTGTGGTACGGAGGTGTTCTCAAGGCGGAAATTATCGAGAGTCGGCACGCCGTGAGGGCGCGACGCCAGAACTAGTCGGCGATTGGTAGTTGGTTGCTGCGGCATTCGTGAGGCTCCTTTGATCAAATTACTTCTTGATCAATATCGTTTTCGGGTTGGTGAACAACAAGCGACCTTCGTGGCCCCCTTCGGTGCCCAAGCCCGACTGTTTTTGCCCGCCAAACGGTATGTCTACGCCTTGGGTATGAATCTCATTTACCCAGACCATACCCGCCTCGATCCGGTTGGCCACAGCGACAGCCGTTTGGACATCACGCCCCCATACAGAGCCCCCCAAGCCATAAGGGCTGTTATTGGCGCGCTCAATCACTTCTTCCACGCTGTCATAAGCCAAAATTGGCACGATTGGACCGAACTGTTCTTCCTGTACGATCTTCGAATTTTCCGGCGGGTTGTCTACTACGGTCACCGGAATAAAATAGCCAGGGCGGCTGTCATCGATTTCGCCACCCAACACCACCTTCTGGCCATTGGTTTTGATGTCTTCAAGGAAAGTGCGCAGCTTGTCGAACTGCATTTTGTTCTGCACCGGGCCGACTTTAGTGTTTGGGTCTAGGCCATCGCCTAGCGTTTGCTGGCTGGCATAGGCGACGAATGCGGTAACGAACTCTGCGTGGAAAGAGTGGTGGACGTACAGACGCTTCACGCCCACGCACCACTGGCCAGAGTTGCCCACCGCGCCCCAAAATAATTGCGGGATGATCGATTTCCAGTCAGCGTCAGGCAATACTACAGCGGCGTCATTACCGCCCATTTCCAAGGTCAAGCGCTTGACCGTGCCGGCGGCAGAGCGAATCACATGCTTACCGGTTTCAGTCGAACCGGTGAAGCTGATTTTGGCGATATCGGGATGCCCGGTCATCTGCGGGCCCAGCTCATTGCCTCCAGCAACCACTGACATCACACCTGCGGGGAGTATCGACTGGGCGATCTGCCCAAACCGTAGAGAGGTGAGCGGCGTGAACGGCGACGGTTTTATCACAATCGTGTTGCCGGTTAGCAGTGCCGGCGCAACTTTCCACAGCGCTAAGAGGACCGGGAAGTTCCAAGGGGTAATGGCACCGACTACGCCCAACGGTGTGTGGTGCAACTCGACCACATGGCTATCAGTCTCTTCAAGGATTTCCACGGGGATACGGCGCGTGGCCGTCTCGCGGATCCAGTGAATGGCTAGGTCAACTTCAACCTGCGCCCCGCTGGTTAAAGGCTTGCCTTGTTCTTTAGTTAGCAGAACGGCCAAATCTTCGCGGTGACTGTGCAAGGCATCCGCGTAGGTCAGTAGATACTGACCGCGTTGTTCGTAGCTTAGCGCAGCCCAAGGTTTGAAAGCAGACTTGGCGGCGGCGATGGCTACGTCTAGCTGTTCCGGACTAGCCGATGGCGCCTGTGCGAAGACCTCGCCGGTTGCCGGGTTGTAGACTGGAATGGTGCTTTCAGCAGTAGCCAGATCACCAGCAATAGATAAGTAGTAGGGGCCATTAAAAATGTTGCTATCAGGCATGTCTAAACTCCAGCAATACGATGTGTGCTAATTTCGGGGCGCACGAAGCCAATGCGCGCCGGCTTCAGTGCGCCAGTTTGAATTAATGTGTGGACTTAGGAGAGAAAGGCTTAAGCCAGTTGCTGAAGCAGTGCCAGGGCGACGCCTTCGGAGCTTGCCGGGTTTTGCCCAGTGATCAGTTGGCCGTCGACCACGGTATGGGGGTGCCAGTCGGTAATTTTCTCGAACTGCCCGCCCAAGGCATTGAACTCATCCTCAATGAGGAACGGCACCACGTCAGTCAATTGCACGGCGGCTTCTTCGCTATTGGTAAAGCCGGTCACCCGCCGGCCTTTGACCAGGGGTTCACCGCTAGCCGTACGTACGTGGCGCAACACGCCTGGCGCATGGCATACGAAAGCAGTTGGTTTGCCAGCGCGCTCGAAGTCTTCGATCAGCGCGATCGACACTGGTGACTCGGCCAAGTCCCACAGCGGGCCGTGACCGCCGGCATAAAAGATTCCATCGAATTGCCTTTCGTCAACTGTATCCAGGCGCAGAGTGTTGGCCAGAACCTGTTGAGCAGCAATATCGGATTTGAAGCGATGAGTCATCTCGGTTTGGGAATCGGGCAAGTCACTTTTCGGGTCGAGTGGGGGTTGGCCCCCTGCTGGTGAGGCGACTACTACCTTCGCGCCAGCGTCGGTCAGCACGTAGTAGGGGGCTGCGAACTCTTCCAGCCAAAAGCCGGTTTTTTCACCGGTGTCACCCAGCGAATCATGTGAAGTCAAAACCATCAGTACGTTCATTGATAAGCCCTCCAGGGCGTTTGCAGAGGATTAGCTTTTGAGGGTATGCATTGTTTCTTTCATTGCCATTTCGAAGGGCTCAGTGGAGCGAGTGATCTTGGCCATGATGCTGGCGCCTAGCCACAGGAAGTAGAGGCGGGCTGCCAGTGACGAGGCCGGCTCCTGAAGCTGCAACGAGCGGTCAGCGACCGCCCTGTCGAGCGCGGCGGCTATGCGCTGAACAATTTTCGCTGTGCCTCGGGCTAATGCTTGGCGCATGGCCTCCGACAGATCTGAAACCTCGGCGCCCAGCTTGACCACGAGGCATTTTCCGTTGCCCACGTGGATGGTCTGGCTCTCAAACCAACGTTGCCAATAAAGGGTGATTCGGTCGCGGCCTGACAAGCTGGGAACCGCGAGCAGAAGGTCCATTTCGGCGGTGTAGCGCTCGAAGTAATCGTCCAGCAAAGCTTCACCGAATCCGTCTTTGGACGAGAAGTAGTGATAGAACGACCCCTTGGGCACGCCGGCAGCATTCAACACTTCATTTATACCCACGGCGGAAAAACCTTTCTGGCTGACAATGCGCTGAGCGCAGTCGAGGATCCTGCTCCGTGTAGGTTGCTGTTCATTAGTGATCATGATGTTCATCGGTTGATTAGACCGGTCGTCTAGGTTGTTGGGACTGATTCTAGGACTGTGACCGGCTAGCAACAATGTCAAATACGCCATGATTTCAGCCACTCCTGGAACACCACATCTACAGGTTCGCGCCCCACGCTTGTTAAGCTGGCGAACTGCCCTGAAAATCGGCTCATCACCTGTTCTATCGGAGCATTGATATGCACCATGTTGCGCTGATCGTTTATCCACAGTTCCAGTCGTTGAGCATGGCACTGGGTTCAGTATTTGAGTGCGCTAATTTATTGCACGGTGAGCCTGTTTACCGTCTCACTCTGGTTTCCGAATCGGGCGGGTTGATCATGTCGTCTCAGGGTTTTGCAGTCGAGACACAGCCGATGCAGGCCGGCTCCTACGATACGGTGATTGTTAGCGGTTTCCTGGAGGAGGGAGTGCCGACGGCTGGTTTGCTGCGCTGCGTCACCGAGGCAGCGGCAGCTTCTAGACGAGTGGCGTCCTTGTGTACTGGGATCTTCGTACTGGCAGAAACCGGTCTTCTAGCCGGCAAACGTGCCACCACCCATTGGCTGCATGTGCCTGCTTTTCGCCAACGCTATCCAGACATCCGTTTGGAAGAGGACCGCCTATTTGTCGTCGACGGACAAATCTGGACTGGCGCAGGCATGAGCTCCGGTATAGACATGGCGTTGGCCATGGTCGAGCATGATCTTGGCCGCGACCTCGTCCGCCAAGTGGCGTACAAACTGTTGATTTCGGAGCGGCGCAGTGGTGACCATTCACAGTGTTCGGCGCTTCTAGCTATGGAGCCGAAGTCTGATCGGATACAGCTGGTGCTAGCTTACGCACGTGAAAACCTACGCAGTGATCTGTCGGTGGAGGCGCTTGCCGAAGTGGCACGGCTTAGTCCCCGGCAGTTCAGCCGGGTATTTCGCGAGCAGACTGGAGAAACGCCGGCCAAATGCGTTGAAAAGCTACGGGTGGAGGCGGCTCGGCTTATGCTGGAAACCAGTCGTCATCCTGTGGAGGTTATCGCCCGTGAGACGGGATTTGTTGATCGTGAACGGCTACGCCAAGCTTTTCTGCGTGCATTTGGCAAGCCGCCGCAGGCTTTGCGTAAAGAGCTGATTGCCGGTGTCTAGGCTCGTGAAAATTAAAACTATGTCGAAAAAAGAAGCGCTGTATGAAATTGGTTTGGGGCACGAGTTTGGTGAGTGACGTTCAGCCCATCGGCTTCCAAGGATCCAACGATTATGAGTTTCCGACACATGCTGGAGACGTTAATTCGGCGCAGAGACTCTGGCAAAGATCAAAAAACTCCTTACGAAACGGAGGTTCAGCATCGCGTCTAGGCACGGTTGTCCATGCCGACATAGTTCAAACGCTGAGATCGTCGAGAAGCTCTTAGCTGTACGCGATCTGAACTGCACTAATTTTACAATGGCAAGCAGTACTTTATCGGCTTCAGGCGAACACAGGCGCGTATGCAAAGTCCACTGCACAGCAGCGAATGTGGCTGAAATGGCTATCGAGCGGATAAGCGCAGGCATGCTTTATTTCATGGTGGTGCGCCAGCGTTTATCGTTAGCTACTGAGAGGCTCGTCCGCGAGGCCCGGCAATCGCGGCTTCTCTATCTTCATAGATTATCTGCTGCGGACAATTGAGCTTTCTTCAGCCTCACAGTCGGCTTCAGTCAGCTCTTGGGTGACTTGTTCGGAATTGACTAGGCACACTATTGCGTGCCTAGTTCTGCTGCACGTGGTAGCGAATCTTAAATCGCCAGTGACCGCTCACGCAGCTCGCTGTTGAGGATGCGGTCGTTCTCGCTGTAATCCACCGGGCAGTCGATCACATGCACGCCGGGGTTGGAAACGCAGTGATCCAGCAGCGGCAGCAAGGCATCCGCGCTTTCCACCCGGTAGCCATTGGCACCGTAGGCTTCGGCGTATTTGACGAAGTCCGGGTTGCCGTAGTCCAGGCCGAAATCGGTGAAGCCCATGTTGGCCTGCTTCCAGCGGATCATGCCGTAGCCGTCGTCACGCAGGATCACCACGGTGACGTGCATGCCGAGGCGAACTGCGGTTTCCAGCTCTTGGCTGTTCATCATGAAGCCGCCGTCGCCGCATACCGAAATCACCGGGCGGTCCGGGTACACCAGGTGCGCCGCCATGGCCGATGGCAGGCCGGCGCCCATGGTCGCCAGGGCGTTGTCGAGCAGCACGGTGTTGGGCTTGTGCGCCTTGTAGTTGCGGGCGAACCAGATCTTGTAGATGCCGTTGTCCAGGGCAACGATGCCTTCGGACGGCAGCACACGACGGATGTCGGCCACCAGGCGCTGCGGGTAGACCGGGAAGCGGTCGTCGTCGCCGCCTTCGGCGATCTGCGCTTCGTTCGCTTCACGGATGGCCATCAGGCGGGTGAAGTCCCAGTGCGAGGTGTCGCCCAGGCCTTCGGCGATCTGCCAGACGGCGTTGGCGATATCGCCGATCACTTCGACCTGCGGGAAGTACACGGCATCGACTTCGGCGGAGCGGAAGCTGATGTGAATGACTTCGGTACCGCCACGGACCATGAAGAACGGCGGCTTCTCGATCACGTCGTGGCCAATGTTGATGATCAGGTCGGCCGCTTCGATGGCGCGGTGGACGAAGTCACCCGACGACAGCGCGGCGTTGCCCAGGAAGCGCGGGCTGCGCTCGTCGACCACACCCTTGCCCAGCTGGGTGGTGACAAACGGGATGCCGGTCTTGTCGATCAGCTGCTTGAGGACCTTGGCGGTCATCTTGCGGTTGGCGCCGGCACCGATCACCAGGATCGGGCTGCGTGCGGTGCGCAGTTTTTCGATGGCGGCTTCGATGGCCACATGCTCGGCCAGCGGGCGGCGGTGCAGGCTGCGCGGGATCGGCATGGCATCGGTCTGCTCGGCAGCGATGTCTTCCGGCAGCTCCAGGTGCACGGCACCCGGCTTTTCTTCTTCGGCCAGGCGGAACGCTTCACGCATGCGCGACGGGATGTTGTCGGCCGAGGCGAACTGGTGGGTGTACTTGGTGATGGGCGCCATCATCCCGCACACGTCAATGATCTGGAAGCGGCCCTGCTTGGACTTCTTGATCGGCTTCTGGCCGGTAATCATCATCATCGGCATGCCGCCAAGGTAGGCGTACGCACTGGCGGTTACCAGGTTGGTCGCGCCAGGGCCCAGGGTCGACAAGCTGACGCCGGTCTTGCCGGTCAGGCGGCCATAAGTGGCGGCCATGAAGCCCGCGGACTGCTCGTGGCGGGTCAGTACCAGCTTGATCTTCGACTTGCGCAGGGATTCCAGCAGGTCGAGGTTTTCCTCACCAGGAATGCCGAACACATACTCGACACCTTCGTTTTCCAGGCATTGCACAACGACATCAGCGGCCTTAGCCATAGTTCACCCTCATCGCACTCAAGGCAGATTGAGCCCATAAGGTGAGGCGTAGCGGGAGGTGCGCCACTCTACTCACGGGCCCTTATCGATTGATTTTTTGTTTCTAACGTTCGCAGCGCAGAGGGCCTAGTGGCTTCCTGCGCTGCTGGGAGCGAATAAAAAGAAGGCCCGGCATCGCGCCGGGCCTTTGAGGTAATGCTTAACCCAGGACGCTTTGGAGCGCCTGCTGCAGTTCTGAGGCCGCTTCTCCGGCAGACCAAACAGCATTGCTGTGCCGCCAGGCGATATAACCGTCAGGTCGAATCAGAAGTGCACCTGCCTCGTGAATTTCTCGAACCGATTGCCAATCACAGTAAAGGTCCGCAGTACCTTTCGCGCCTGTGACAACGATCTTGAGGAACGGAAGGTTCAAGCCCTCTGCAGCAGCCACCCATGCTTGACCTGCAAGTCCTGTGATCAGGGTCATTTGCCCTTTGCCCACGACATCGAGCGTAGAAATCCGGTGACCGGTCTCGTCAACCAGCCATGCGTGAGGAAGCTTGGCACCTGCGCGAGTGGTGGCCTGCAAGTAGAGTTCTTTGTCCCGGGCCCAGAGCTCAACTCCGTCCCTTGGATCAGGCTTAACTGCAGAGGACACGTAGCGCTGGTTCAACTCGACCCCCTGAGCGTTGAATTCGCGACTCTTGATTTCCAGCGCCTTCTGCAGGTTCAAGCGAACTTCCACACCCGCCGGGCTTGGGTCGCGCATGCGATCAAGCAACTTGGCGATGGTGTCCACGCCATTGCCGAAGTTGAAGCAGTCTTTCAGCAAGGCATAGTCCTTACGGGACTGGTTGGCACGCGCCACGATTTGCTTGCCCACGGGAGCGCGCTCTGCGGTGTAGCTTTCCAGTAGATTCGGGTCGGCGAATCCTTTGAGGACGTAAGCCAGTTTCCAGGCGAGGTTGAAACCGTCCTGCATGCAGGTGTTGGAGCCCAGCCCGCTGGATGGCGGATGACGGTGCACAGCGTCGCCGGCACAGAACACGCGACCACGGGAGTATTCGGTGGCATGTGCTTGGTTTACATACCAGGTCGACATCCGCTCAACCTCGACTTCCAACTTGGGATCGCCGACCAAGAGACGGATCTTCTCCAAAACAGCTTCTGGGGACAGGTCGGGGGCGCCTTTGGCCATGTCGAAGCCCCAGCCGGCAATCCATTGATCCCACGGGCGAATGGCGCGCAGCAAACCCATCCCTATCTCACCAAATCCAGCTTCTGGAGTAGCGATCCACTGTAGGATGCTCGGGCGATGTTGTACGTACTTGCTCAGATCTGCGTTGAAGATGACGTAAGCGGTTCCGGCTCTGGCCATCTCGCCAACAATCGGCAGATCGATCTCTTTGGCTACCTTGGAGTTAGCTCCATCGGCACCCACCAGGTACTTCGCGCGAACTTCGTACTCGACACCGGTCAGAACGTCTTTCATGCGGGCGGTCACACCTTCGGCATCTTGCACGTGGCTTAGATACTCGGTGTTAAAGCTCAGTTGAGCACCGCGGATCGCGGCATGCTTCAGAAGGATCGCTTCCATCTCGGGCTGGATGAGATCCAGCATGGTGCATGGGCTGCCTTGGACGTAGTCGCCCTTGCGTTTGTCGCCAGTACCCCAGGTACGCATACGTGCGATTTCTTCACCGGCCAGGCTGGTGGTGAAAAGCGTATCGCCCATCTGCTCCCAAGGTGTGGCTGCTCTGATAACTTCGTCTTCCAACCCAAGATCACGCACGACCTCCATGGCGCGCTGGTTCGTGATATGGGCTCGCGGCGAGTTCGCCAGCCAGTTGAACATGGTGACCATTTTGACCCGCACACCGTAGGTGGCTAGCGCCAAGGCAGTAGTTGCACCAGCTGGGCCAGTGCCGATCACCAATACGTCGGTATCGAAGCTAGAGGAGGTAGTCATTTATTATTCTCCAGGCATTACATGTTGATGCTCTGAACTTGCACGCAAGCCCGGAACATGTCCGACAAGTCCCAAAGCCAGCTAGCACGAAGCAGCACCGACATGGCGTTCGAGACATTAAAAAATTGGGGAAACGACGGGCTCTACTGGCACCCGCGGCTCGGGCGAGCGATGCGAATGAGGGGGAAGAGATTCATGGTACCTCCTGATCTTGTATTTTTTTTTCAGGCCATCAGAGTGTCTGATTCAGCGGTGTTAGCTGACAGGCGAGATCACTCAACTCATGCTTACATGCTAGCATGTAAGAATAGCGGTCGCAATCGTCTGGAAATGCCTTTCGTCACGCCAAAAAAAGCCACGAGGTGAGTTCGTGGCTAAGGGTGCAGCGCGTAGCGAGTGGGACTACGTCGTCTTCACCAAAGGGCAAAGGTGTAATCAATGTTCACACGAAGCTCATTGTCATCCCGGTGTGAAGCTCCAGGGCCGAAGTCATTTCGATACCAAGCGTGTCTGACCCGGAATGCCACGTCCTTGAACGTGCCGCTTTGGATCACATAGGAGAGCTCGACGTCTTTTTCTGACTCTTTGAGCTTGTTGCCGCCGAGATTCGGAAGGTCAATGTTGTCCCCGCTGACGTAGCGCAGCATGCCCTTCAGGCCGGGGATGCCAACGGCAACAAAGTCGTAGTCGTACTTGACCTGCCAGCTTCTCTCCTTGGGGTTTAGGAACTCCGAACTCAGTGTGCCTTCCGTGATCACCAGTGGTTCGGTACCAAAGAGATAGGGCATTGCAGTATCCCCAGTCAGCTGCATGTAGCCAGCGCCAAGACGATGCACGCCGAGCTGGTAGGTCAGCATCAAGGCGGTGTTGCGGTTATCAACCTTCCCAGCTTTTGCGGACCCATTGTCTTTGGAATCATAGAAGCGGAAGTCGGAAGTGAGCCGCCCTGGGCCCAGCTCACGGTTGTCCACGAAACCGAGGTAGTTCTTGTCGTAGATGTCTTCAAGCTCTGCGTAGTAATACTTGAGCGTGAGGTTCTTCGACCAGGCGTAATCGCCGCCAAGGAAATAAAACGCATCAGACTCCGCAGAGCCGTTGAAGCGTCCGTTTGGGGCTGAAACTCGCATTTTTTGGTAGTCAGTAGAGTCCCGCAGGTTGATTCGGTCGAGCCAACCCGCGTGCAGAGAAAGATCTGTGATGTCTTGCGAGCGCAGGTAGGTGCCGCGGAAGGTTTGTGGCAGCAGCCGTGTTGGACTTGCGAACGCGATTGGCAAGAACGTGCTCACGGTTCCGTACTGAAGCTCAGTTTTGGAAACCTTGACCTTCGCTGTCAGCCCTAGCTCGGAGTAGTCCTTGGCTGGCTCCCTGGTGGAAGTAGAGAACGGCAATAGACCGGTGCCGACACGATCTGGTGAGGAGTCAAGGCGCAACCCCATCATGGCTTGAGCATCCAGTCCAAAGCCGACTACGCCCTCGGTGAAGCCCGAATTGAAGTTGACGATGAAGCCTTGGGCCCACTCTCGCGCTGCAGCTTGCGGTGTCTGGTTGATGTAGTTGCGATCGAAGTAGTAGTTGCGCAGTGTTACCTTGGCTTTCGAATCTTCCACGAAGCCGGCCGCTTGTAGCGAAGCTGCATTTGCAGCCAGCAGCCCTGCGAATGCAATTTTTTTTGATTTGCTCATGTCGTGTCTTCTTTCTTGTTTTTGTGATGACGCAATGCCGCTCAAACCACCGAAGGGCTCAGCTCAGGGCGTTTCTTCAGCGACGAGAGATAAAGCAGCGAGATAGCCGCCAGAACGATGCCGGGCGCCGAGGCCAACATGACACCGCCTGCACCGGCTCCAAGGACCATCATTTTTCCTACGACAAGTGGACCTGTCATTGCACCGATACGACCGACTGCGAGTGCTGCACCGGTCCCGGTAGCCCGACCATTGGCGGGATAGAACTGAGGAGCGAGGGCGTAGAGGACGCACTGGCCACCCGTTGTGAAAATGCCTGCCAAGAATCCTGCGCCGATCATGGTAGGGAGTGAGGCCGCCACTGTGAGGCAGGCCAAAGAAATCAGGATGCCCCCATATACCAGAGCCGACATGGCCCAGATAGGCAGGCGATCCATGGCAACGCCGAGCATCAAGGTACCCACGGCCGCGCCGAGCTGCATGGCCAATACTACGACGCTTGCCTCGCTTGGCTTGAATCCCTGTCCAATCAGGATGCTTGGCAGCCAGTTGATCAGGATGTAGGTGACCATCAGTGTGAAGAAGAAGCTAACCCACAGGAGCAGGGTTTTCTTCAGTGCACCGCCTTCAACCAAGATGGCTTTGGTGGAGGGAACTTCGATCGTGGTGGTGGCAGCAATCGATTGCTTGTACACGTCGGGTAGGAAGAGAACCAGCAAGGGAACAATGACCAAAGGGACCACGCCGCCGACGTAGAAGACGAGCTTCCAGCCAGCCCCGAAATCCAGCAGCCCAATGGCGGCTGCCAACGCGGCCCCCAGCGGTACACCGCAATACATCAAGCTGACTGCTGTGCCTCGCATGCGCTCACCAGCAGCCTCAGATGCGAGTGCAATGAGGTTGGGCAACGATGCACCCAGGCCCACACCTGTCAGGAACCGGGCGAATAGCAACGCGCTGAAGCTCCAGGCTACCGTTGTGACGAGAGAGAAGATGCCGAACAGTGCAACAGAGGCGATGAGCACTTTTTTCCGGCCATAGCGATCAGCCAGACGGCCGCCAACGAAAGCGCCTGGAAGCATACCCAGGACGCCAACACTGAAAACCCAGCCCATTTCCAGCTTATCCAAGCTGTACTCGGCAGACATGCCGTGGGCCGCAATTCCTGGTGCTTGGAGATCCAGGCCTTCCATCAGTGCAACGAGGAAGCAAAGCGCGATGGTGATGAAAAGTTTGGTCTTATCGGTTTTATCAGTCATAACGACCCCCTCCGAAGCCCTTTGAAAGGTCTTCAGAAATCACATGATTGTGGTTTTAGTAACGCCAGTGATGTGGAACTACATCAGCTCAGTAATCACTCAAGAAAGAGTGAGTAGGTGGGCTGATCACTGCGTGTTCGGAGGTGCTGCGAGTCGGGAGTCTGCGAGGCATTCATCTGGTGATCTCTCTTATTGTTGTGTCATAGACCCCCTCCCTTACGGGAGGGGATTGCTGCAGACAGCTTGCGTGGAGCTGTCTGCGAACCTCAGCGCTTCAGCAAATCCAATGCGACGTCGACGATCATGTCTTCCTGGCCGCCAACCATGCGGCGTTTGCCCAGCTCGACCAAGATGTCTACTGCTTTGATGCCGTAGCGAGCAGCTGCAACTTCTGCATGGCGAAGGAAGCTCGAATACACACCGGCGTAACCGAGCGCGAGAGTCTCTCGGTCAACACGTACCGGGCGGTCCTGGAGTGGGCGAACCAGGTCATCTGCTGCATCCATCAGGGCGTACAGGTCAGTGCCGTGGTTCCAGCCCAGCTTGTCTGCGGCTGCAATGAAAACTTCCAGTGGTGCATTACCAGCACCGGCGCCCATCCCCGAAAGACTCGCGTCGATGCGGTCACAGCCTTCCTCGACGGCGACGATCGAGTTGGCTACGCCTAGGCTCAGGTTGTGGTGCGCGTGGATACCGGTGTGAGTGGCCGGATCGAGCACCGCTTTCACTGCGCGGAAGCGCGCACGGATGTCATCCATATTCATCGCGCCGCCGGAGTCGACGACGTAAATGCAGGTGGCACCGTAGCTTTCCATCAGTTTTGCCTGCTGCGCGAGCCCTTCGGGGGTCTGCATGTGGCTCATCATCAGGAAGCCTACCGTGTCCATACCAAGCTCACGGGCGTACTCGATGTGTTGCTTGGAGACATCGGCCTCGGTGCAATGCGTGGCAACACGGACGACGCGAGCGCCTGCGGTATAGGCAGCTTTGAGGTCGTGCAGAGTACCAATGCCGGGGAGCAGCAGCGTTGCAATCTTGGCGTGCTTCACCGCGTCGGCGGCAGCTTCGATCCACTCGATATCGGTATGCGCACCAAAGCCGTAGTTGAAACTTGAGCCCTGGAGACCGTCACCGTGGGCTACTTCGATCGAATCTACTTTGGCGGCATCCAGTGCACGAGCGATCGCCTGGACCTGATCGAGTGAATACTGGTGACGAATGGCATGCATACCATCACGCAGCGTCACGTCGGAGATGTAGAGCTTTTTACCGTTCATATCTGCGCTCCTCAGACCTGGCTCATCGACTGTGCCATGCGCTCGGCGGTAGCCAGCGCAGCGGAAGTCATGATGTCGAGATTGCCTGCGTACGCCGGCAAGTAATGGGCAGCACCCTCGACCTCAAGGAAAACAGAGGTCTTAAGGCCACTGAATTTGCCCAGGCCGGGGATGTTCAAAGGGGCAGATTCAGGGATGACTTCAAACTGCACTTTCTGCTTGAGACGGTAGCCAGGGACATATGCGTTCACTGCTGAGACCATTTCTTCAATGGATGCCTCGACGCGCTCCTGGTCAGCTGCTTCAGACAGCACGTAGACGGTGTCGCGCATCATCAGCGGAGGCTCAGCCGGGTTCATGATGATGATGGCTTTACCTTTAGCTGCGCCGCCAATCACCTCGATCGCTTTCGACGTAGTTTCGGTGAACTCGTCAATGTTGGCCCGAGTGCCAGGCCCTGCCGATTTGGAGGCAATCGAAGCGATGATCTCTGCGTATTGCACCTTGGCAACACGCGATACTGCAGCGACCATGGGAATAGTCGCTTGCCCACCGCACGTGACCATGTTGAGGTTCTGCGCGTTGACATGCTCTTCGAGGTTCACGACCGGCACGCAGTAAGGGCCGATAGCTGCTGGAGTAAGGTCGATCACACGGATGCCCGGCTTGCACTCGCGCAGCAAGGCGTCGTTTTTGACGTGAGCACCGGCACTGGTTGCATCGAATACGAAGTCGATGTCAGCAAACTCTGGCATCTTTACCAGCCCAGCTACACCTTCGTGAGTGGTCGCCACGCCCATCCGCCCAGCGCGGGCAAGACCGTCCGAGGCCGGGTCGATACCAACCATAACTGCCATTTCCAGGTGCTTGGAATTGCGCAGGATCTTGATCATTAAGTCGGTGCCGATGTTTCCGGAGCCGACGATGGCGACTTTGCGTTTTGTTGTCATTTTAGATCTCCATCACTCGACACTGAACGACACGCCGACGCGGCCAAGGCCATCGATCTCGGCTTCAAAATGATCACCTGGGCTTACGCCAACCATCGGCCCTAATGCACCGGTGAGGATGATGTCACCTGCTTTCAGTGGCTCACCAAACTCAGCCATTGTGCGGGCGAGCCAAACGGCTGCGTTCAGCGGGTTACCCAGGCATTCAGCGCCACTTCCGGAGCTGACAAGTTCACCGTTTTTCGAGAGGCGCATCGTTGCCCCCCGCAGGTCAAGCCCGTCGATGCGCTGTGCAGGACCACCGAGCACAAAGCATCCGCTTGATGCGTTGTCTGCTACGGTGTCGGCGAACTTGATGTTCCAGCCCTCAATGCGGCTGCCGACAATTTCAAGCGCCGGGAGTACCCAGCCGGTAGCAGCGATGACATCTGCGAAGGTTGTGGAAGCGCTAGGTAGGTCGCGTTCCAGAACCAGTGCAATTTCTGCCTCGATTTTGGGCTGCAGAACACGTTCGAACGGAACCACTTCGTTGTCGCCGTAAGCCATGTCAGCGAACAGGCATCCGAAGTCCGGCTGGTCTACGCCCAACTGGGCCTGGACTTTGGGATTGGTCAAACCGATCTTGCGGCCAACCAGGCGTTGTCCATTGGCGATGGCGTAGGCTTGGTTCAAGCGTTGAATCGCATAGGCACTTTCCACGTTTGTGGCGCCGATGACGTCACGCAGTGGTCCAACTGGCTCGCCCTTTCCTTCAGCTCTGCGCAGATCTGCCGCCAAGCGCTCAAGGGTCTCTTGTGTGATGTTCATCGTGACCTCGATCAGTGGGTGAGGAAGTCGAGAACCATGCGGTTGAACGTGTCCGCGTGTTCCCATTGGGCCCAGTGGCCGCATTTGTTGAAGACATGCAGTTGTGAGTTGGGAATGCCGGCAACCAGACGCAGACCGGTGTCCATCGGCACAAAGCGGTCATTGCGGCCCCAAACTACGAGGGTTTCGGCCTGAATCTCGCCGAGGCGATGGCCGAAGTCAGGGAACTGCTTGAGGTTCGCTGCGAGACTAGCGGTGAAGTTTTCGAGGTGGTCTTTACGAGCCAGCATGTTGTCCAGGCGCGCTTGGAACAGCTCTTCGGTCAGGTCACTGGTGTCGTAAACGAAGATGTTCATCATCTTCTTGAGGTTTTCGATCGTTGGTTCGCGGTACAGGCCGTTGAGCAATTTGATGCCTTCAGTCGGCATTGATACGAATGGGCTGACACCACCGGTGCCACCGCCCATAAGCACGAGTTTGCCTACGCGCTCAGGCCAGGTCAGCGTGAAAGCTACAGCGGTATGGCCACCCATGGAGTTGCCGAGCAAGTGCACCTTGTCCAGGTCCAGCTTATCGACCAAGCCTTTCAGAACGCGGGCATTAAGATCGGAGCGAGAGCCGGTGCTGACGATCGAATCACTTTTACTCCAGCCAGGGCAGTCCATGAGGATGACCCGGAAGCCAGCCTCTACCAGTGGCTCGATGTTGCGATTGAAGTTGGCCCAGCCGCTAGCACCAGGGCCTGAACCGTGCAGCATGACAACCGTTTCTTTGCCTTCACCGCAGTCGTTGTAATGAATATTCAGATCCAGCTCGCCGTCTTGGATGCGCACGAATTTGCTGGTGTCTTTTTCAGTAATTGCAGTCACGATTGAATCTCCGTGAAGGTGTGTTAGCGCTGAGAGTGCGCACTGATTGAGCCGAAACCTGCGATCCACTCTGGGATCTCTCGGTAATAGCGATCTGTCGCGGTGTATGCGCCGTGGGCAGCGAGCGCTGAGAAGGCTGCGACCCAGGCCTTGACCTCATGCGTGGATTTACCGGCCAATTCGGAAAGGTGTGCGTTGGGGAGGTGATCCAGGTCGCTCAAAAGGTCCTGCTCAACAACGTCGAGGAAGTACTGATCCCACTCGGGATTCAGCGGATGCAGGGTGTTCTGGTCTTCGACAAACCGCTCAGCTGCGATGACCACTCGTTGAGAGCGGGCTGTGCGCTCGTCTTCTGGCAGATTGCGTCCACTGCCCATGAGCCGATCAGCCATCCGGGCATCAACTTTGGCTAACTCTGGAACTGGCGGTTGGTGTGAAAGGCCTCCCGATCCCAGGAACAGCACCCGCTTGTTCAGAGTGCGGGTGAATCGACCGACCGCATCACCCATCAGTCTGACTCGCTCGAAGGTAGGCAGAGGCGGGGCCACGCAGTTCACGAAGATCGGCAAGACCGGATATTTGTCCAAACCGCCAAGAAGGAATTCGAGCGGCTGAGCGAAGCCGTGGTCGACCTGCATGCGATACGAAACTGGCATGTCGATGCCATTGCTCAGCAGAGATTCAGCGCAAGCTTCTGCGATGGATTTGGGGACAGAAAGGGTGCCGGCAAGCGAGCCGAAATCGCCGATGGCTTCAGCGGCCATGCCCAGGCAGAAAGGGGGCATGACATCGTAGAAGAATCCGTTGTAATGGTCTGGAGCGAAAAGCACCACGAGCTCAGGATCGAAAGCGGCGATGCGTGCACGGGCAGCGCGGACCACCTCATCCACTTCATCGAGCACGTTCTTGGGCGGATCGAAATGCCCAATGAGGGGTGTGTGCGATAGGCAATGCAGGTAAGCGTTCATCGATACGAAACCTTTACGTCGTGCCCCAGGCAGGCCGCCTCGCACTGGGACGGCATGAGCGTTTTCCTCAATGCCTCACAACGGCAGGGGGGCAACGCCATGCAGGTAGATTTGTTTTTGTCTGCCTGATCATCATGCACGCTAGAATGCTAGCATGCAAGCTTGACGATGCCCGCTCATCGTCGGATGGATCCTCGCCATACGAACTGGGTTGCGACGGATGACGAAGCGATGGGTGCAAAAATCTGGTTTACTATCCGAAATGCTAGTATGCAAGCCAGTTAGCGAAATGTTGAACCGCGCACTCAGCCCTAGGAAAACCACACCGATGCAAGTGGCAAACAAGAAGACCGCTATTTATCAGCACATTTTGGAGCGGCTGCTGAATCGTAGGTATGCGTTCGGCGAAAAGATCCTCGTAAAAGAAATTGGCGAAGAGACTGGTGTCAGTCGTCAGCCAATCATGACCGCACTGAACAGCCTGCAGGAAAGGGGCTTTGTCGTGATCACCGCCCAGGTTGGATGTGAGGTCGTGCACCCTACACGATTGGAGGTCGATGACTTCTACCAAATGTTTGCGAACAATGAAGCGCTTATCGCAGGGCTTGCTGCTGAACGTGGCTCCCCTGATGAAGTGCTGCGTATGTCCGAGCTCAACGACAAAATTAGAAGTATCAATCCAGCTCACAGCGATGCTGCAGACAGTTATCGAACTTTAAACGTCGAATTCCATCGTGTGCTGCATGCAATGGCGAAATCGCCAATACTCTCGGCACGCCAAGTAGCAAATTTTGAGCTGTCCGACTTTTTCATCGTGCAGACTTGTGGCTTTCAAGTGCATTTGGATGCTGCTACTGATGAACACGATGAGATTCTTGCAGCGCTGAAAACGAGGAACAAAAAGGCCGCAGCCAATGCGGCTGCGAGCCATATTCACAGTGTGGCGAAGGACGTCGTGTCTAAAATGTCTGAGGAAGCGAAGCTCGCCTCATAGTGGGAAGGCGAACTCAACCCATACCGAGTCGCCTTTTGGGCCGTTTTTGACCGCGGTCTCACGCATCCACTTGAGGACGACTCCTGACTTCTGATCGAACGCATAGAAGATCTGTGGGCCAACGGCGAATTTGCTCAACCGATTCCCGTCATCGAGGTCACCATGGTCGTAGCGATCGTCGGTGACCTGCTTGGTGTAATAACCCACCAAGCCTAACTGAACCTGAGGATTCGACTGCAGCCTGTAGCCGAGCAGGTAGTCAATGTTGAACACGTTGCCTGAGCGATAGTCGGTGTCGTCGTTCTTCGCATTGATAGTGAAGGTTGGTGCAATCGACACCTCCCAGTTAGGATGGGGGAACCAGGTTAGGTCGAATTCCTGAGTATAGCTAGCATTGCCTGTAGGGCTATTCGCTAACTTATTGCCGTCATAGTTTCCCAATGGGACGAAGGCGCTGAATCCCGTTAGCAAATGCAAGTTTTCGGAAGGCGAGTAGCCGACATACAGAGGGGTCAGATACAGTTGCCTGAAACCGGAGTCGGTATCGCTATTTCCGAATGCCTCAACCTTGATCTTGTTCGCTGAACCGATAATTCCACTGCTGAGTGTAACGCCGCTATCGAATTTAACGTCCCATGTGTGCACTACTCGAATGGCTTGAACAAAGTTTTCCAAACTGAATCCGGGTACAGAGGATTTGCCGCTGTTATCTTTAAAACTGTCCGCCTTGTAATAGGCGGTATAGCTGTACAAAGAGGTTTCACCTGGGGGAGGCAAGATCGCCGGAAGAACGGTCTGTACACCTAACGGCCAAACGGTATCTCCATTTTCAGTTCCGTAGCAGAGCGAAGTAACGAGCAAAGAGCATCCGAGCGCGCTGGTAACGCCAGCGCGTGTTACATAACTTTTCATTGTTATTATCCTATGTATTTTTACAGCTTGGTGTGTGCCCCAATAAGGACGAATGTTACCAGCGCAGGTTCGGTGCCAGGGTTTCGCCAAGCATGGATATTGCCTTGCTGCACCACGACGTCTCCGCTCGCAAGCTCCCTTATCTGGCCGTCGTCCAGCTCTAGAACGAGAGGGCCTTTGACCACAATGCCATAGTCAATTGTCGGAGAAGCGTGCATACCTGGTCGCTCAGGATCGAAGCATTCATACAGTCCGAGTAGGTGGCGTTGCTGCTCAGCATGAGCCTCCTCGGGATTGAAATCCGAGGACTGGAAGATTGAGTCAGGCGGGAAACTCACCGCCAGACATTTGGTTTCTCCAGGCTGAGGCAGCAGGGAAGAGGTGGCTTGAACTGGGTCGTCAAATACTTCAGGAACGGTCGGAGACGCCACCGTTTGCCAAATTAAAGAGGTAGCGAATCCCGGAACCTTTTTGTATTCATAGGTCTGAGGCGCTAAACCGTCGGATAGGAACACAGCTTTACCATTCTGCGTACCTGCAACCACTCGTCTCACTTTCATGTTCGGTCTCCGATTGAGCGCCGCCCGATCGAGCGGCGCTGCGGTTCAGGTCAGGCTGGGATTGATTACAACGTTGGTGAAACCGCCTTTGCGGTCTGCTATTGCATCCATTGCCTCGTTGACCTGTTCGATGGCGAAGACCTCCTGGTCGAAGACCGAAAGATCCAAAGTGCCAGCGGCAGCCATTTCGGCCATGTCCTGACCCTCTGCCACAGTGAACCAGAGGGAGCCGATTACGCTGATCTGGAAGCACATGAGTTTGAACATCGGCACCGGCAGGTCCTCAGACATACCCCCGATATCCACCATGCGACCGCCGCGGCGAAGCGCACCAATTGCCTCAACGGTAAGCTCATGAGGAGCGCCTGGGCCCACCGCATCGATGAAGACGTCAGCACCGAGTTCATCTGTGTGCTTCCGAACCCAATCCCCCAGTGGCTCATCGCCGACAGAAATAGCGAAGATGCGATCTGGGGCGAGAGCGCGAACTCGCTCCAACAATTGGCGGTTGCGAGCCATCGCGAAGATTTTTGTAGCCCCCATCGCCAGGGCAAGCAGGACGGCTCCAAGTCCGAGCGTACCGGTGGCGCCACTGATCAGCACAGACTGGCCAGAGCACACGCCAGCTTTGCGAAGGGCCGAATAGGCGGTGCCGAGATAGCCAAACCGGCACCCTTGCTCGAAGGTGATAGCTTCCGGGAGCTTGACCAAGCCCGACGCCGGCGCGGTCATGTATTGGCACAATCCGCCGTAGGGGTAGTCTTCAAAGATTTCTTGGGAGCCTGGCCCAAACCCGAAGTAGCCCTGGAAGGTAAATGCGGTGCAGTTGATGTGCTGACCGCGCAGGCAGGCATGACAGGAGCCGCAGCTACGGCCGGGGTTCACGTACACCCGGTCTCCGACTTTGATGCCGTGCACGCCTTCACCCACTTCTTTAACAATGCCTGCAGCGTCCAAACCGTAGACCGCCGGCAGCTTCGGGAGGGGGAGGTAGGGGAACCAGGTGGAGTAGCTCTCGATGACATTGCGAAGGTTAGGCACCAAGTTGCAAGCCTTGACCTCAACAACTACGTCGTGTGCACGTGGTTTCGGGACCTCGATCGAGTCGAGCTGGAAGGTCGGGCCAACCTTATGCAGACGGGCAGCTTTCATCATGTTCATTTTCTATTTTCCTTATTTTCATTGGGCCAGAGGCCGTGGGCACAAAACAGGCAGACACCTCTAGCTCAAGAAAGCGAAAGGACTTAACTGCTTGGGAAAACGATTCGGATAAGACCTGCCATGATGGCGGCCTTTGGAGGACCGCTTCACGTGGAGGAATGACGTGAAGGCTGAGGGGGCTTTGCACGCAATGCTGACCATGATGGGCACCGCTTGTTTGTATTTATGAACGCATCATGCATCACTGGAATGCTAGCATGCAAGATGTCTTTCGATGGACGGAGCCAGTCTCGGCTGCTCCTGTTCGGCGCGGGTATTCATGGTCTCGATGGCCAGCGAACTGCGTCGATGCGTACCACTGGAGTAGTGCAGGCTGCAGGTCCATTTGCTGCAGCCTTTGTGTTGAGCGCTCAGGGCACCTCTATGATGTTGTTGCTAATGGCGATGATGGGCGCGTTGGCGCTCTGGGGAAGTCTATATCTGTCAGCTAGGTCATCGGCTTGAAGTTGCTCTTGCCGGTTTCTCGGCCTAGCGAAGCGATTGAGGAAGGATCCTGGTTTGCCTCCCTCACATGGAAAGCGTGGAGCTAAATGAGTTACGCATGGGGTCAGGGAGGTCGAGACTCGCGCATCAGTCTATGAAGCCGCTGCGCATGCCCATAAGGAAATCTGTTGTGGATCTGAGAAAAATTCCCGCTTGATCAGCGGTAGGACCGGAGAGCTGGCCAATACGGAGAGTGACCTTTTCGGTTACGTACTGCTGGCCCTTTGATATTTCGCAGGCTAGCATGATTTCGCGAACTACAGGTCCCAAATGGTGGCTGTCCAAATAACCGGATTTCATCACCGACAGCCCATAACAATGGTAGCAGGACGCCTCTGCCACCTGGCAGGGACAGGGCAGCAGCTTGTCACGTACGCATCCCTGCGTAGGTTGGCCACCGGTGGTAGGTGGCTGATAGCTATGGACATAGATCGAGAAAAATCAGTGGAATTGACGCTTTGCTATGGACATCCTCGCTGTAGGCTCAAGCCACAGGCGACAAGATGCGGGAGTATGTCCATAGCTGCTAATCTTTCCTTTAAATCGACGAAGCCTTCGCCGACCTGACCGGCGTACCCGGAGACCTCGACTACCTGGGCCGCGGCATCCGCGAGCGGGTGCTCAAGCACACCGGCATCCCCGTCGGCGTCGGCATCGCGGGTACCAAGACCCTGGCCAAGCTGGCCAACCACGCGGCCAAACGCTGGGCCGTTCACAGCGGTGGGGTGGTCGACCTGCGCATCGCGTCGCAGTGTGAGTGGGTGTTGAAGAAGTGCGACGTGTCCGAGGTCTGGGGCATCGGCAAACGCCTCACCGCGCACCTGCAGGGCATGGGAATCCGCTCCGCCTGGGACTTGTCACGCGCCGATCCAGGCCTGCTGCGCAAGACCTTCAGCGTGGTGGTGGAAAAGACCGCCCGCGAATTGGCGGGCACGCCGTGCCTGCAACTGCAGGACATCGACCCGCCACGCCAGGAAATCTGTTGCAGCCGCATGTTCGGCAAGCGCCTGACCGAGCTGGCACCCATCAAGGAAGCCGTGGCCACCTACGTGATGCGCGCCTCGGAGAAGTTGCGTAGCCAGCGTTCCCTGGCGAGCAAGATGCGCGTCAGCATCCGTACCGGTATGTTCAACCCGGACGAGGCCAAGTACGCCAACGGCGTGGTGGTGCAGTTGCCGTATCCGACAGATGACGTGCGGCTGCTCACACGCATGGCCCTGGAGGCGGTGGGGCGTATCTATCGGCAGGGCTTTCGCTACAGCAAGGCAGAAGTGTTGTTGCTGGAGCTGTGCCAGCGTGGGCAATTCACCGGCGACTTGTTTGCCCCGTCGCAGACGGTGCATGCGGAGCGGGTAATGGGTGTGATCGACGGTGTCAACGCACGTTGGGGTAGGGGCACGCTGCGCAGTGCAGCGGTACCGGCGGCAGCGGAATGGGCAATGCGGCGCGAGTTGATGAGCGCAGGCTTCACGACGCAGATGGCCGGGTTATGGCGGGTTAATCGCTGAGTCTGAGGAGGGCTGCATTGCAGCCCATCGTCGGAAACCCAGCTGAGTCCAGCCCGATTTACCGATCCTGCAGAACCTCGCGGAACACGTCTGGGCGAGAAGCTGCGATATGTAACAATGAACGAGCTGCACCAGAAGGGGTGCGGCGGCCTTGTTCCCACTCTTGGAGGGTACGCACCGAAACGCCTAGCAGCTCTGCGAATTTGAGCTGTGAAAGCCCCGTTCTGCTTCGGGCTTCGGCTGCCTCGGTCACCTCCACCTGGTGCACAGCGCCGTAGCGGCCCGCCTTCACATCCCGGATGGACTCCAGTAATTCTTCACCGATATTGCGAGTGGAATCGCGCAACATCAGGTCTTTTTCAGTCAGGGGCATGGGTGAGCTCCTTTGCAATCTTGCGCAGTACGTGCGCGGGGATATTCTCGGTGGCGCTTTTACAGTAAATCAGCAGTGCAACCAACGTACCGTTGGTGAGCTGGGCTGTGTAGATCACCCGGACCGCTCCTCGTTTGCCTTTGCCGTCCAAGCACCAGCGTACCTTGCGGCATCCCCCTGAGCCGGGAATAACCGTTCCGGCATCAGGGTCATTCGCAAGGTAGGACATGAATGCCCCGTGCTCTTCTATGGACCAATAATCGGGCCATTGTCTTGAAAAAAGTGGGGCTTCAATGATTGTTAGCATACTGTATCCCTACGTCCTTGACGTAGGGATTTTGCTAGAGTTGGGCTAGATGACGAAGCGCAAGGTTGTATCAGGTGGTTGCTAATGAAGCAGTCCAGGCACTATCAAATACTCAATCGCACCGCCAAAGCCGCCAATGTCACCAGCAACACCGGCACCGTCAGCAACACCCCGACCTTGAAGTAATACCCCCAGCCGATGCTGACCCCTTTGCGCGCCAGCACATGCAGCCACAGCAGCGTGGCCAGGCTGCCAATCGGGGTGATCTTCGGCCCCAGGTCACAGCCAATCACGTTGGCGTAGATCATCGCTTCGCGCACCACGCCTTGCGCCTCGCTGGCATGGATCGACAGCGCACCGATCAGCACGCTGGGCAGGTTGTTCATCACCGACGACAACAGCGCGGCAATCAGCCCGGTACCGAGCGAAGCCGCCCATACCCCATGGCCGGCCAGCCAGTTCAGCACGCTGCCCAGCGAGTCGGTCAGGCCGGCATTGCGCAACCCGTAGACCACCAGGTACATCCCCAGTGAAAACACCACGATCTGCCACGGGGCTTCGCGCAGCACGCGGCGTGTGGAAATAACGTGACCACGGGCAGCGACGGCGAACAGTACGGCCGCGCAGGCCGCGGCCACGGCACTGACCGGGATACCCAACGGCTCGAGCACGAACAGGCTGGCCAGCAACGCCAGCAGCACCACCCAACCGACACGAAACGTCGCGCGGTCTCGGATGGCCATGGCTGGCAGCTTGAGCTCATCGGTGGCATAGCGCAGCGGGATATCGCGGCCGAAGTACACCCTCAGCACCAACAAGGTGGCTGCCACGGCCACCAGGTTCACCGGCACCATGACCGAGGCATAGGCGTTGAAACCCAGGCCGAAGTAGTCCGCCGAGACAATGTTCACCAGGTTCGACACCACCAGGGGCAGGCTCGCAGTGTCGGCGATAAAGCCCGCACCCATGACGAAGGCCAGGGTGGCGGCGGGCGAGAAGCGCAGCGCCAGCAGCATCGACATGACGATGGGGGTAAGGATCAACGCCGCGCCGTCATTGGCGAACAGCGCCGAAACAGCGGCCCCCAGCAGCACCATGAAGGCGAACAGGCGGCGCCCGTCACCTCCCGCCCACCGCGCCACGTGCAGCGCCGCCCACTCGAAGAAGCCAGCTTCGTCCAGCAGCAGGCTGATGATGATGAGGGCGATGAACGTCGCCGTGGCGTTCCAGATGATGGCCCAGACCGTGGGGATGTCGTGCAGCGACACCACCCCGCACACCAGCGCGAGCACGGCGCCCAAGGTGGCGCTCCAGCCGACGCCCAGGCCTTTGGGCTGCCAGATGACCAGGGTCAGGGTGAACAGGAAAATCAACGCGGCTGGGAGCATGAACACAATGTCTCGAAGGGCCAAAGAAGCCGCCACAGAGTAGGGCAAGCACGGGCGTTTCAGCAAAGTTCCGTTACAAACATGTAAGTTTCGTAAATAAGATTTAAACCCATTTGAGAATCACTATATTTACCACCCCTGTTGGCCTCCACTTTGTAGTTGCGAGGCCGGTGGGCGAGGGCTCGCCGGCTTCCTGGCAGGGATGTGCCTTTTCGCTCATGAATCGCAGGAGATGTACCGATGCAATCCAGACCTTCACCCAACAGCCTGGCCCTGGCGTTCGTTGCGTTGGCCTCGCCGGCCATGGTCGCGACTGCCGCCCAGGCTGAAGAGCAACGCGCCGGTGAAGTGCTGGAGGTGCCTGCTGCGCAAGGCGCGCTGGTCATTCAGGACACCCTGGTCACCGCCGAGCGCGAAGCGCGGCAGGCGCTGGGTTCGTCGATCATCACCGAAGAGGACATCAAGCGTCATCCCCCGGCCAATGACCTGTCCGAACTGATCCGCCGCGAACCGGGGGTCAACCTGACCGGCAACAGTGCCAGCGGTGCGCGCGGCAACAACCGGCAGATCGACCTGCGCGGCATGGGGCCGGAAAACACCTTGATCCTCATCGACGGCAAGCCTTCGAGCGCTCGCAATGCGGTGCGCTATGGCTGGAACGGCGACCGCGATACCCGTGGCGAAACCAACTGGGTGCCGGCCGAAGCGGTCGAGCGCATCGAGATCCTGCGCGGCCCGGCGGCGGCGCGTTACGGCTCTGGCGCCATGGGCGGGGTGGTCAACATCATCACCAAGCGCCCGACCGATGAGCTCAAAGGCAGCGTCAGCCTGTACACGCAGATGCCCGAAGACAGCGCCGAGGGGGCCAGCCGTCGTACCAACTTCAACCTGGGGGGCGGCCTCACCGAAAACTTGGGTTTCCGCCTGTATGGTGGCCTGGCCAAGACCGACGCCGACGACCTGGACATCAACGCCAGCCATGCCAACAGTGCGCTGTCGGCCGGCCGCGAAGGCGTGCGCAACAAAGACATCAACGGGATGCTGAGCTGGAAACTCAACGACGAGCACCGCTTTGAAACCAGCGCCGGCTACAGCCGACAAGGCAACATTTATGCTGGCGACACCATGAACAGCAACGGCGGCAGCAATGTCGATCTGATCTCCAGCCTGTATGGCCACGAGACCAACGTGATGCAGCGCAACACCTATGACCTGACCCACCTGGGCGATTTCGCCTGGGGCACCAGCAAGACCACGCTGGCCTACGAGTACGTGCGCAACTGGCGCCTCAACGAAGGCTTGGCCGGGGGCCCGGAAGGCGCGATCAACGACAGCGGCGCCGCCATGTCGCGGCTGCGCAATACTCGTCTGAGCAGCGAAGTTAACCTGCCATTCGCCATGGGCAGCACCGAGCATGTACTGACCCTGGGTGGCGAATACCTGTACGAGTCGCTCAACGATCAGGGCTCGTTCCGCCCGCAGAGTTTTGACCCCAGTGGCGGTGGCAACGACGCGATCAGCGGCTTCGACCGCAGCAACTCGAAGATGACCGCCAAGAGCTACGCGCTGTTCGTCGAAGACAACATCATTGTCGGCGACACCACCGTCACCCCAGGCCTGCGCTTTGACCACCACGAGACCTTCGGCGACAACTTCAGCCCCAGCCTTAACCTGTCGCACAAGCTGACCGAGGCGCTGTCGGTCAAGGGCGGTATCGCCCGCGCCTACAAGGTGCCGAACCTGTACCAGTCCAACCCCAACTACCTGCTCTACAGCCGTGGTAACGGTTGCAGCGTGCAGCAGACCAACTCGGGTGGTTGCTACCTACAGGGCAACGCCGACCTCAAGCCAGAAATCAGCGTCAACAAAGAGATCGGCCTGCTGTACGACCGTGGCACCTGGCGCACCAGCGCGACCTACTTCCGCAACGATTACAAGAACAAGATCATCGGCGACACCGATGTGCTCTACACCATCAACAGTGGCCGCCGCGTGACGCAGTGGGAGAACGCCGGCGAAGCGCGCGTGGAAGGGATCGAGGGCAACTTCTTCATCGAGCTGAGCCCGACCCTGGACTGGAACACCAACCTGACCTGGATGCTCGACAATGACAACCGCGAGACGGGCGAGCCGCTGTCGGTGATCCCAGAGTACACGGTCAATACCACCCTCGACTGGCGCGCCACCGACAAACTGTCGTTCCAGGTGGCAGGCACTTACTTCGGCAAGCAGAAGTCGCCGACCTACAACTACCGCACCCAGGAAAGCTACGACCAGGAGGCGCAGCAGGATGTCGAAGCCTACGGCCTGGTGGACGTGAGCACAGGGTACAAGTTCAACGCCAACTATGACGTGCGGGTGGGGGTGAACAACGTGTTCGATAAGCAGATCCTGCGCGGTGGCAATGCCAGCAGCTCGGGCGCCAACACTTACAACCAGCCGGGTCGGGCGGTGTTTGCTTCGTTGAATATCACCTTCTGATCCCGGGGCCGCGGTGCGGCCCAATCCCCCTGTAGGAGCAGCCTTGTGCTGCGAAGAGGCCGGTGACAACAGCGAAGACTCTCGGGGCTGTCATCGACCGCTTCGCAGCACAAGGCTGCTCCTACAGGGCGATCGGCATGCGCAGCAGCCCACCCAAGACCCTCGAGGAGCTTCCGATGATCCAAGCCCCCGCCTGGCTGCAGATCTTCTCCCGCAGCACCGCGGCATTGCTGGGCGGTTACGCGTTCAGCTACGCCGCCAGTGCCTGCCTGGCCCGGTTGCTGCCGCTGTCGTCCGCCGACGCGGTCATTGTCGCGACCCTGCCAGCCTTCATCTTCTACACCGGCGCAATCCTCTGGGCCTTTGCCAGCCGTGATGCCGTGCGTGCCTGGGCGCCGCTGGTGCTTGCTGCACCGCTGGCACTGATCGGCTTCTGGCCGCAGGCACTGAGGTGGCTGGCATGAAGAATACCTTCACCCAATCGATGGCCTGGTTGCACACCTGGGCCGGGCTGATTTTCGGCTGGCTGCTGTTTGCCATCTTCGTCACCGGCACCCTGGCGGTGTTCGACAAGGAGCTCAATCACTGGATGCAGCCGGAGGTCCCGGCAACCGAGGTGTCCCAGGCCGACGCCGCGCGGCGGGCCGTTGCCTATCTGCAAGCCCACGAACCGAAGGCCGGCAACTGGGGCATCAGCCTGCCCACCGAGCGTTCGCCCGGGTTGCGGGTGTCCACCGGCGAACGTCGCCATGGCGGTGGCGTGCAGCTCGACCCGCGTACCGGCGAGGCCATCGAGGTGCGTGACAGTGTCGGCGGCAACTTCTTTTTCCGCTTCCATTTCACCCTCGACTTGCCGCGCAACTGGGGCATCTTCGTGGTCGGTGCGCTGGCGTTGGTGATGCTGGCGGCACTGGTCACGGGCATCGTGATCCACAAAAAGATCTTCAAGGAGTTCTTTACCTTCCGGCCCAACAAGGGCCAGCGCTCATGGCTGGACTTTCACAATGCCAGCGCCGTGCTGTTGCTGCCGTTCCACCTGATGATCACCTACACCGGGTTGGTGATCTTCATGCTCATCTATATCCCGGCAGGGGTCGATGCATTGTTCGAAGGCGACAGCCGCGCGTACTTCCAGGCGCAGGGCAATGCCCGACTGGAGCAGCCACGGCAACTGGCCAGGCAGCCGGGCGAACTGGTTGATGTGGCGCCGTTGCTGGCCCAGGCCGAGGCGCGGCTGGGGCCGATTGGCGGCTTGAACATCCGCAACCCCAACACCGCAGGCGCGCGTATTGAAATCCGCCCCGAGCTGGGCAACCGGATCGCCCTCGCCAAAGGCCAGGCGATGGTCTTCGATGGCGTCAGCGGCGAGCTGCTTAGCGATGTGCCTGAGTGGCGTGCGGCCCCGCTGACCCAGCGGGTGATGGTCGGTTTTCACTTTGCCCAGTTCGGCGGCTACCCGATGCGTTGGCTGTACTTCATTTGCGGGGTGGTCAGTTGCGTGATGATCGCCAGTGGGCTGGTGCTGTTTTGCGTCAAGCGTGGGCGCAAATATGCCAGCGCCACGGCGCAGCCTTCGGCGCGGCGCTGGTACCGGGTAGCCGAAGTGTGCAATGTCGGCTTCGTCAGCGGGTTGTTACTGGCCTGCGTGGCCCTGCTGTGGGCCAGCCGCTTGTTGCCGGTTGAACTCGTGCAACGGGAAAACTGGGAGGTGCGCGTGTTCTTTGGCACGTGGCTGCTGGCGCTGCTGCACGCGGGGGTGAGGCCGGCACGGCGCGCCTGGGTCGAGCAATTGCTGTTGGTGGCGCTGCTGTGCATCGGCTTGGCCGCGTTGGGTGGCATGGCTGACGCGATGCGCCTGGGTGTGGTGGCGTGTGCGATGGTGTTGGGCGTGTTGTTGGGGCTGGTGGCTTGGCGGGTACGTCAGGCTGCGTCGGCGCCGCAGAAGACCAGGGCAGGGCGAAGCGTGGAGGCGGGCGCATGATGATGTGGGTTACAGGCGGTATGTTGTTCGCCTACGTCGGGATGCTCGCGTTGTGCCAGGGCTTGGAGCGGCATTACAAGCATGTCTGGAATCGGCCCTGCCCACGTGGCCTACGCCTGGGGTTGCGAGGGGCAGGGTGGCTGGCGCTGCTGGTCAGCCTGCTGCTGTGCGCCCAGGCCTGGGGTTGGGCCATGGGGCCGGTGGCGTGGTTCGGGGCGCTGTCGCTGGCAGGGATGCTGCTGGTGATGCTATTGCCCTACTGGCCGCGGCTGGCCGTCGGCTTGTCGGCGGCAGTGCCGGTGTGGGGTGTGATGTTGCTGCTGGCTTGATCCGCACAGGCCAGGCGCATTTCGTCGCGCAAAAAAAGTGGCGGCATGCTAAACCATCCGCTCCCGCCTGCCATGAAGAGAGCACCGGTGAAAGCCGTTCGCCTGACCCTCGTTTGCCATGCCCTGACCCACGCGCAGAAGACGGGCTGCCTGCCCCGGCCGGAGGACGGCATCCTGGCGCTTGAGCAACCGCCCGTGTCAGCTGGGCCTGCCGTGCAGGTGCTGAGTGCGCCGGAGCGGCGGGCCTGCGAGACAGCGGCATTTTTATCGTCGCAAGCACGGGTCGAACCGGCATTGGCGGATTGCGACCTGGGGTGTTGGCAAGGCTTGCCGCTCAAGCAGTTGCAGGCAGCCCATCCACAGGCGTTGTCCGAATGGCTGGAAAATCCCGACAGCACACCGCATGGCGGCGAATCGTTCGCCCAGCTGTGCCAGCGCGTGGCGGCTTGGCTAGCGGCGTTCGACACGCCGGGTGAATGGCTGGCGGTGACTCACCCCATGGTCATCCGCGCCGTACTGGTCCAGCTATTGGGGTGTCCGATGAGCGCCCATCAGCGCATTGATGTGCTACCGCTATCGCGCCTTGAACTCAGCTTCGCCGGGCAGTGGCGTCTGCGTCTGGGTTGATAGCGGTGGCGGTCAGAAGGCCAGTTTGTAGCCGATCAGCAACAGCATCGCGGCCAGGCACGGGCGCAGCACGCGGTCGGAAATCCGCCCGGTAAGGTGGCTGCCCATGTAGATACCCGGCAGCGAACCGAGCAGCAGGTAGCCCAACAGCGACCAGTCCATGTTGCCCATGCCGGCGTGGCCCAGGCCCGCGACCAAGGTCAGCGGTACCGCGTGGGCGATTTCGGTGCCGACCAGGCGGCGGGTCACCAGGAAGGGATAAAGCAGGAACAAGGCCACGGTGCCCAATGCGCCAGCGCCGATGGAGGTCAGGGTGACCATGACCCCCAGCACGACGCCGGTGAGCACGGTCAGCGTGTTCAGGCTGCGGTCGCTGAGGTGATAGTGGTCACCGGCATGACGGCTGGCGAATGCCTGCAGGCGCGATTTGAACAGAATGGCCAGTGCGGTGAGGATCAACACCACGGCCAGGCCTTGTTTGATGATGGCGTTGAGCGCCGAGGTGTCGGTATGCAGGGTGCTGAGGAACCACAGGGTGAGTGCGGCGGCGGGCACGCTGCCCAGGCTCAGCAGGCCGGTGATTTTCCAGTCGATGTTCTTGTTGCGGGCATGCACCCAGACGCCACTGGCCTTGGTGATGGCGGCATAAAGCAGGTCGGTGCCGACAGCGGTGGCCGGGTTGATGCCAAACCACAAAAGAATAGGGGTCATCAGCGAGCCGCCACCTACGCCGGTCATACCGACGATGAAACCCACGACCAGCCCGGCAAGGGTGAAACCGAAAGAACCTACATCCATACGCTACTCGACTGCCCAACTTTGCCCGTTATCGGATGGAAGCCAGCATATAGAATTTTTAATAGCCAAATAGACTAGTTCGTTATTAGGTTATAACTGCGTGGTGCCTGTGCGGCACCGCTTAGCGGTCCGTCATGACCACCATCACCTGCGCATCACCGCCGTCTTCGCTTTCCGACAGGTAGATATGCCCCACCTGGCTATTGAAGTAGGCCGTCTCTTGCGGGCCGATGCTGACGGCTTCACCCGTCTCGAACTCAATGCGCACACGCCCGCTGAGCACCAGTGCGAACTCTTGGCCTGGGTGGCGGATAAAGTCGTCGAACTGCCCGCGTTCGCGGGCGATGATGCGGGCATAGGCGGGTGTCATGCGCCGCTCGGGGAATGCACCGGCGATCGGGTGGTAGTCGTAGGTACCCGTCGCGTAGCCTGCCACCGCGGCCAGTGAGTCCACCACCACGGTGACCGGCACCGGCGTATCCGCCGTGCCGCTGGCACGGAACAGCTGCGCGATATCGACATTCAGCGCGCGGGCAGCGGCGGCCAGTTTTTCGTAACTTACCGAGACCTGGGCAAGCTCCATTTTCGACAAGGTCGACACCGGCACGCCGCTGGCTTCGGACAATTGCTTGAGGGTCAATTGGCGCGCCTTGCGCACTTGGCGCAGGCGTCTGCCGACGGCGGCGCGGTCTAGCAAGGGCAGTGCATCGGGACGGTCATCGGGCATTCGGGGCACTCGGCATACGGCGTTGGTCGGGCATATTACCTTGGACCCTTGCGCATTTCTAAATTCTCATATATTAGAATTCTCATAAATGATAATTATCGAAGCAGGAGCGTGCATGACCCCGATCTACGACACCCTGATCATCGGCGCAGGCATTGCCGGCGCCTCCTTGGGTTATCGCCTGGGTGGCCAGCAACGGGTGCTGCTGCTCGAGCGCGAGTCACAGCCTGGCTATCACTCGACCGGGCGCTCGGCGGCCATGTTCATGGAGGCCTACGGCACGCCGCAGATTCAGGCACTGACCCGTGCCAGCCGCGCGTTCTACGAAGCGCCGCCCGCAGGCTTCTGCGAACACCCTTTGCTTGAGCCGCGCGGCTGCCTCTATGTCGCCAGCCATGAACAACAGCAACTGCTCGAACAGACCCATGCGCAGAACCTGGCCAATGGCACTGAAGTCAGCCTGCTCGACCGCGACGCGGCGCTGGCGCTGGTGCCGAGCCTGCGGCCCGAGGTCGTGGCCGGCGCGGTGCTAGAGCCAGGCGCCATGGACCTGGATGTACACGCGCTGCACCAAGGGTTTTTGCGCGGCTATCGGGCTGCCGGGGGTGAACTGCGCTGCAACGCGGAATTGGCCAAGGCCCGCTTGCTCGATGGCGTGTGGCAGGTGGAATTGAGCGATGGCAGCTGTGTCCAGGCTCATCAACTGGTCAATGCGGCAGGTGCCTGGGCCGACCGCGTCGCCGAGCAATGCGGCGTGGCGCCCATCGGCCTGCAGCCGTGCCGCCGCAGCGCGTTTACTTTCCCCGGCCCCGCCGAGCAAAACTTCGCCCGTTGGCCAGCGGTGATTGGCGTCGACGAGAGCTTCTATTTCAAGCCCGACGCCGGGCAACTGCTCGGCTCGCCCGCCAACGCCGACCCGGTCGAACCCCAGGATGCCGCGCCCGAAGAGCTCGATGTGGCGTTGGGCATCTACAACATCGAAGCCATGACCACGCTGACTATCCGCCGCCCAAGCCACAGTTGGGCCGGTTTGCGTTCGTTTGTTGCCGATGGCGACCTGGTGATTGGTTTTGATGCACGCATGCCTGCGTTTTTCTGGCTGGCGGCGCAAGGTGGCTATGGCATCCAGTCGGCCGCAGGTGCTTCGCGCCTGGCAGCTGACCTGCTGCTTGGCCAGCCGCTGTGCCCTAGCCTTGTCAGCCAGGGGGTGGCGCCTGAACGCTTGTCCCCGGCACGTTTCCAGCAACCCTGAAAGGAGCTTTTTATGAGCAATGATATCCAGCGTTTTCCCAGCAGCCTGCCATTTCCGTTTTCCCGTGGGGTAAAAGCCGGCGGCTTCCTGTTTCTGTCTGGCCAAGTACCGATGAGTGCCGGCGGCGAAGTGGTACGGGGTGATATCCAGACCCAGACCCGCGCGGCCTGCGAACGCATCGCCGAGAGCCTGGAGGCGTGCGGGGCACGCTTCGATCAAGTGGTGAAAGCCACGGTGTGGCTGTCGGACATGAGCCACTTCGCCGGCTTCAACGAGGTTTACAAGGAATTCTTCGGCGCCGCCTTGCCGGTTCGTTCGACGGTGGCCTCGGCGTTGGCGCTGGGGGTGGATGTGGAGATCGAGGTGCAGGCGTTTATCGGCCAAGCGTAACCGTTCACTGATCCAGCAGGAAATTGTAGGCGCAGCCTAGTGCTGCGTAAGGTGGCCAGATGCCCATGGCATTGCTGTGGTGCTGAAGGCCTCTTCGCAGCACAAGGCTGCTCCTACAGGGGTTCTTTGCCGCAGTGACGCACAACAACAATAAAACCAGAGGTTCACATGCAAGAGCAGCTGAAAATCGCCGGGGCCTTCGTTGGCGTGATCGTGGGGGCGGGCTTTGCTTCGGGGCGGGAACTGTTGTTGTTCTTTGTCGATTTCGGGGTATGGGGGCTGGTCGGCGCGCTGGTCAGCGCCGCCTTGTTCACCTTCCTCGGCATGGCCCTGGCGGGCTTGGGCAACCGGCTGCGGGCCACATCGCACAAGGATGTGATACAGGCCATCTGTGGCCGTCACCTGGGCCTGTTCGTCGACTGGCTGATCACCTTCTTCATGTTCGCCGTCACCGTGGTCATGCTGGCCGGTGGGGGTGCACTGCTGGAGCAGCAGTTCGGCATCCCGGCGTTGACCGGCAGCGTGCTGATGACGGTCGTGGTGGTGGGCATCGTGTGCCTGGACGTGCGCAAGGTGATCCTGGCCATCGGCGCGATCACCCCGTTGTTGATCCTGGTGGCGTCGGCGATTGCACTGTACGCAGTGTTTACCCGCGAGCAGAGCTTTGCCGACCTCGATCACCTGGCGAGCCAGCAGCAGGCCGGTACCCGTCATTGGCTGTTGGGCGCGTTCTTGTATGTGTCCTACAACATCGTTGCCGGTGCGCCGATCCTGGCCATTCTGGGGGGCTCGGCCAAGGGCGAGAAGACTGCAGTGTGGGGCGGGTTGCTGGGCGGTGCAGCGCTCGGTGGCTTGATGTTGGTGATGAGCGCCGGGCTGTTGTCGCGCCTGGACAGCGTCGCCGATCTGCCGATGCCGATGCTGTCGATTGCCAATGAGGTGTCGCCGCTGTTGGGGCTGGTGATGTGCCTGATCATTTTCGGCATGATCGTGAACACGGCGGTGGGCACTATGTTCTCGTTCCTTTCGCGGCTGTTGCCGGCGGGCACGGCGACGTTTCGCTGGGGCTCGGTGGTGACCGGGGTGGTGGCGTTTGGCTGTAGCCTGGTGGGGTTCATCAGCCTGGTGGGCGAGGTGTATCCGCTGTTTGGCTACCTGGGTTTTGTGCTGATGGCGGCGGTGTTGCTGGCCTGGGTGCGGCGGGGTAAGGCGGTAAAAGCGGTGGTGGTGTAGCGGGGTTGCTGCGCAGCTCATTCGCGGGCAAGCCCGCTCCCACAGGGGTGTGGAGAGGGCTTGCTGGCGAACGTGACAGTTAGATTCTGAAGCTGCCCACCAGCTGCTTCAGTCGGCCAGCCTGTTGGGCCAGCTGATCGCAGTGCAGCAGTGTCTCGTTCAGGTTCTCGACGCCTTGCTGGTTGAGGGCGTTGATCTGGGTGATGTCCAGGTTGAGGCTCTCGACCACGGCAGTCTGCTCTTCAGTGGCAGTGGCCACCGACTGGTTCATGCCATCGATCTCGCCAATGCGCTGGGTCACGCTGGCCAGGCGCACACCGGCCTGGTTGGCCACCTGCACGGTCTGTTCGCTGGAGACCTGGCTGGTGTTCATGGTATGCACCGCCTCGCGCGAGCCCACTTGCAGGCTGGTGATCATGCGATGGATCTCTTCGGCCGACTCCTGGGTGCGGTGCGCCAGGTTGCGCACCTCGTCGGCGACCACGGCGAAGCCACGGCCGGCTTCACCGGCACGCGCGGCTTCGATGGCGGCGTTGAGCGCCAGCAGGTTGGTCTGCTGGGAAATGCCTTTGATCACATCGAGAATCTTGCCGATTTCGTCGGTGCTGGCGTTGAGCGTTTCAATCTGCGCGCACGATTCGCTGATGCGCTGCGACAGGGCGGTCATGGCACTGATCGCTTCCTCGACCACTTCGCGGCCACCGTGGGCCTGCTCGCTGGCGCCGCTGGCATGCTGCGAGGCATCGGCGGCGTTGCGCGCGATCTCTTGGGTAGCCGCGCCCAGCTCGTTGATGGCTGCCGCCACACTGTTGGTGCGCATGCTCTGTTCTTCGGAGCCGGTGATCGAAGCGTTGGAGGCGTTGACCACCTTTTCCGACAGGTCATGCACCAGTCGCGTGGCCGACGACACTTCACTGATCGAGGCATGGATGCGTTCAACGAACCGGTTGAACGACATCGCCAGTTCGCCGAACTCGTCCTTGTTCTGCACGGCCAGGCGGCGGGTGAGGTCACCTTCACCTTCAGCGATGTCGCGCATGGCACGGCCCATGGTGGTCAGCGGTTGCATCAGCACCGGGATCAACAAGCCCAGCAGGCCGGCGATGGCGGCCACGGCGATGAGCATGGCGATGATCGCCGAGGTGCGGAATTGGCTAAGGGCGGCGTAGGCCTTGTCCTTGTCGATCGACAGGCCGATGTACCACTGGGCCGACGGCAGGCCGTTGACCGGGGCAAAGGAGATCAGGCGGTCCTGGCCATTGAGGGTGACATCCTGCATGCCCGAGGCGACGCGCAGGCCACTGCCGGGGTAGATGTCCTTGAGGTTTTTCATCACCTGGTCTTTGTCCGGGCTGACGATGACCTGGCCATTGCTGTCAGCAAGGAAGGCATGGCCGATGCCGCCGAAATCGACCGAGTTGATGATTTCGACCAAGGTGTCGAGGGTCACGTCGCCGCCGACCACACCGATCAGTTCACCGTTGCCTTTGCCCTTCACGGGGGTGGCAATGGTGACCATCAGGCCGCCGACGGCGCCTTGGTAAGGTGCGGTCAAAACGGTCTGCCCGGCGCTTGCCGCGGTGCTGTACCACGGGCGTTGGCGGGGGTCGTAACCGGCGGGCATCTGCGCGTCTGGGCGCTGGGTGAATGCACCGTTGGCCTGGCCCAAGTAGGTGAACAGGAAATTACGCGTATAGGACGGCTGCTCGATCAGGCCGTTCAGGGTATCACCGGCGCCTTGCTGGCCGATGTCCTGGGCCAGGTTTTCCAGCACCAGGATGCGCCCGCTCATCCAGTTCTGCACGCTGCTGGCGGTCAGTGCGCCGGATTGCTGCACCGAGGACTCGATATTCTGGCGAATGGTGTTGCGTTGCAGGTAGTCGTTGTAGAGGGTGAACAGGGCAAAAGCCAGGACCACGACGCCGCACGCGCTGAGCAGGATCTTGTGGCGAAATTTCAGGTTCATGTTTCGAGACCTTGAGCCAATCAGGGGGGAGGGCATAGCGCACTCATGACGCGCTGCGCCCTGTCGTCTGGCTATCGGCTTGAGGGGTAAAAAATTGAAACACTTAGCGAAATTTCTTTAGGCCGTTTCGACGAACGGCATTCAGCGTTTACACAGCTGTTCGATCAACAGCCGCGCCGCCTGGCGCAGCGGGTGCTGCTTGCGCCACAGGATGTGCACGGGCAACTGCAGTTCATTACGGGTATTGCGAAAATCCAGCCGCACCAGCCGCCCGGCCGCCAGCAGCGGTGCAATGCGCGAAAGCGGCAAGTCACCCCAGCCCAGGCCGGCCTCGACCATCTGCAGGGCGACGTCGAAGCTGTCGGTGGACCAGTGCGTGGCACCGATCAGGGCGCGCGGGTCGGTCAACGGCAGGTCGCGGCTGCGCACCAGGATCTGGCGCACATTGATCAGGTCTTCAAGGTAGTGAATGCGTGCGTCGAGCAGCGCCGGATGGGTGGGTGACAGGGTAGCCACCAGCGACTCCATGCCGATGTACTGGAAGCCGCGACGGGCATCGACCTGCAGGCCGGCGAAGGCCACGCAGAGGTCGGCGCGGCCACTGTCGAGCAAGTGCAGGGCTTCTTCCTGGGGGGCGCTGAGCAGCGCGATGTCCAGCAGCGGGTAGCGCTCACCGAGCTGGGCGATGGCGCTTAATAGCGGGCGATGGTCGACGTCGGGGACCACCGCGATGGTCAGGCTGCTCTCAAGCCCCTGGGACAACTCCAGGGCATGCACCTGCAGCAGCCCGAGTTGTTCGGCGATCAACCTGGCGTGAGGTTCCAGGGCCAAGGCCTGGGCCGTCGCCCGCACTTCGCGCGGGCCACGTTCGAACAGGCTGTACCCAAGCTCTGCCTCAAGGTTGCCGATGGCCATGCTCACGGCCGACGGCACCCGGTGCAGGGCGCGTGCGGCAGCGGAGAACGACCCGCGGTCGAGCACGGCGAGAAATAGCTGAATATTGTCGCTGGAAAAGTTCATGGCAGCCTCCTGTCAGTTGATCTGACAGCTGCTGACTTTTACTGTCAAGAAGATTGAAGCATTCTCGCCCCCATCGTTTTTTGACTTTGGAGGTAAACCCAGGTGCAGGGGCTCAAACGCAAACTGGTCTATGTGACTTTCTATGAACTGATCGGGTTGTGCATGTCCACCCTCGGGCTGGCGTATCTGTCAGACACCCAGGCTTCCCACACCGGGCCATTGGCCGTGATGATCACCACCATCGCGATGCTCTGGAACCTGATTTACAACACCCTGTTCGAGCGCTGGGAGGCCCGCCAGGCCAAACGCGGGCGCAGCGTGGCCCGGCGCGTGGCGCATGCCATCGGTTTTCAACTGACGTTGGTGGTGTACCTGATTCCGCTGATTGCCTGGTGGCTGGACATGAGCCTGGTCGAGGCGTTTCTGGTGGACCTGGCGTTCATCATCCTGGTGCCGTGCTACACCTTTGCCTACAACTGGGCATTCGACAGGCTCTTCGGCTTGCCCACCTCGGCGCTGGCCACTGCCTGACAGGTTGCTGAAACGCCCCTTGTGAGCAGCCTTGTGCTGCGAAGAGGCCCGCACAAGCAACCCTAAGGCGGCAGGCGTATCAACAACGGCGCCTGCCGCTGTTCCGCCTGCGGCGCTATCGGCTGCTCCACCGGCCGCGGCGCACTGGCCAGCAAACTGTCCTCGACCTGCCCCGACAGGTAATACACCCCCGCCATCGCCCCGCTCTGGCGGTTCTCCATCAACTCCTGCCATTCCTGGTTCAGCGCCACGTTGAGGATCACCCGCAACTGTTCGACCATCTGCGGTTGTTCACGGCCGTGGGTGATCATGCCGTACCCGGTTGCCGCCACCGAGATCATCGCCCCAGCCACCTTGCCCACCGCAGAGGCCACGGCACTGGCGATGCCGCGTGGGGCCAGGGTGGCGCCGAGCTTCTCGCTGGCGCGGGTGGCCACCGACGACAGGCCCACGTCGGTCTGCCCCGGGCCTTTGCTGGCTTGTTGGTGCAAATGCTCACGCATGGCTTGCCAAGCCGGTTGTTGGTCTAGCGACTTGGCCCGCAGCAGTTGGTAGAGGCTGGCGTTGCGTGCAGCGGGCGGGCCCAGAGCGATGGCGGGTATCCGGTTGAGGCGCTGGCTGAATTGCTCAGCCGGTGCGTTGTAGCGGGCGATGATGCCAGGCAGTTGCTGGCCGAACAGTTGCACGTACAGTTCACAGGCCCGGTCGCGAATACCCTCGGGGTTGATCTGCTCGGCCACGGGCTCGATCACCCGTTCGTGGTACTGCTCCTGCAGGTAAAGCGCTAGGCGTTTTTCTGCAGGCTCACGGCCCTCGCCACTGTCGATCTTGTACCAGGCGACCTTGAGGGTCAGCCATTGTTGGGTCCAGTAGCCGGTGAACCAGGGGATGAAGTCGCTCTCGGTGCGTTGCTGCACCTGCTCCTTCCACACCCGCATCGAGCGGCGGGCGTAATCGTTGGCCGACCCGGCGGCACCGACCGAAGCCTCGATCAGGTCCTGGTCGATGCGCTGCCAGGCAGCGGCGGTGAGCACGGCGGGCGGTGGCGGGGCGGGCGGGCGCTTGCTCGCACAGCCGCCGAGGGCCAGCAACAGGCACAGTAGCAGTAAGGGGGTACGCGAGCTCACGCGGCCGCCTCCCTGGGTAGAGGCTGGGGTGGTTTCTCGAGTATAGAGAGAAGGCTGCCAGTAGGAGCGGCCTTGCGTCGCGAAAGGCCGCTCCTATAACGACGAAAAACTCAGCCCAGGTCGAGCTTGTCTTGCAGGCGGTCGAGGTGCTCGTGCATCAGCGCCAGCGCTGCGGGGGCATCACCTGCCTCGACCGCATCGATGATTGCCGCATGTTCTTCCCAGGCACAGTGGTCGCAGCAGGGCGACTCATAGCGGGCGATGATCAGCGAGGTCATCGGCACCAAACCGTTGAGAAACCGCGCCAGCGGGGCGTTGGCGGCGACCTGCGCGAGCTTCAGGTGAAACTCGCCGCCCAGGCGGATGGCCGCGCAGCGCTCACCGTTTTCGTGGTGCTGGCGCTCCCGCTCGACCAGCAGGCGCAGCTGGCGGATCTGCGCCGGCCGGGCGCGTTGCGCGGCGAGGGTGATCAAGGTGGTTTCGGCCAGGCGCCTGGCACTGAGCACCTGGCGCGCCTGGTCGGGGTCGGGTGCGGCCAGGTGCGCGGTGTGGCTGGGGCGCTGAACCACCACCTGTTGGTCCGACAGGCGGCCGAGCACCCGGCGTATCACCGTGCGGCTGACACCAAAGGCATGGCCCAAGGCCTGCTCGGGCAGCAGTGCACCCGGCGGCAAGCGCTGTTCAAGGATTGCGTCGAACAGCCGTGGGTAGATCTGGTCGGCCGACAGGCGAGTTTCGCCGGCGGCGAGCAAGGCAGGCAGGCGGGGGGCGGCGTGGGCGCAGGCGGTCATGGTCGCTCTCCTGGGTCAAGGGCGGGGGTGTTCGTCCGGGATGTTGAGTTGGATGCCCATGCGCTGGCCTTCGGCAAGGATGTGCTGGCGCATCTGGGCGCTGGCCTCGGCGCTGTTGCGTTCGCGGATGGCGCGCACCACGGCATCGTTTTCCTTCAGCCGTGCGGCCAGGTGTTCGGGCGAGTTGCGCAGCATGTCGGCGCTCTGCTTGAGGGCGTTGCTGGTCTGCTGCACCACGCTCTGGAAGATCGGATTGGTGGTCAGGGCGAACAGCGCCTCATGCAAGGCGATGTAGGCTTTGACCCCGGCTTCGCTGTCATCGGCCTCCAGCGCTTCGCGCATGTCCATCAGCGTCAGGCGCAATTGGCCGATGTCGTGGCTGTTGGCCGATTGCGCGACCAGGCCGACGATGAAGGGCTCGAGGGTGTAGCGCAGCTCCAGTACATCGGCCAGGCTGGCCGACGCGCTGGTGTCGATGCCCGGCTCCTGCAGGGCAGCATCGGCATCCAGCACCAGCACGCCTTTACCGGGCAGCGCGCGCACCAGGCCCAGGGTTTCCAGCACGGTGACGGCTTCGCGCAGGCTGGGGCGGCTGATGCCCAGTTGTTCGGCCAGTTCGCGCTGGCCAGGCAGCATGTCGCCGGAGCGCCACTGGCCTCGGGCCAGGGCTTGGCGGAGTTTTTCCACCACTGAGTTGACGACGGTCGATGAGCTGATCACGGTTCGCTCCTGGAAGGGCCGGCGTCACCGCCGGCCGCGTTCGATCAGAATTCCTGTTGATGGATGTTGGGCTGCTTGCGGGGCGTGTGGGCAAAACCTGGTTTGCCAGCGAGTACGTTCTGCGCGCGCTCCAGGTCGATGTCCTTCTCCCAGCGCGCGATGGCCACGGTGGCCACGCAGTTGCCGATCAGGTTGGTCAGTGCCCGGCCGATACCCATGAACCAGTCCACTGCCAGCACCAGCACCAGGCCCACCACCGGAATGGCCGGCACGGCGGTCAAGGTGGCGGCGAGGATCACCAGCGCCGAGCCTGGGATGCCATGAGCGCCCTTGGAAGTCACCAGCGAGACCAGCAGGATGGTCAACAGGTCGGTCATCTCCAGTGGCGTGCCGGTGGCGTTGGCGATGAACACGATGGCCAGAGTCAGGTAGATGGAGAAACCGTCGAGGTTGAACGAGTAGCCGGTCGGGATCACCAGGCCGACGGTGGAGGTACCAATGCCCAAGTGCTCGAGCTTGCGCATGATCTGCGGCAGCACGGCATCGGAAGAGGCGGTGCCGAGGACGATGGTCAGCTCTTCACGCAGGTATTTGATCAGGGGCAGCAGTTTCAGGCCCGACAGGCGCATGACGGTACCGAGGACAATCAGCACGAAGCCGGCGCAGGTCAGGTAGAACAGCGCTACCAGGCCACCCAGGTGCTGCAGCGACTCGAGGCCATATTTGCTGGTGGTGAAGGCGATTGCGCCGAACACACCAATGGGCGCCAGGCGCACGATCATGCCCATGATGCGGAAGATCACGTGGCTAAGTTCGTTGATCAGCCGCGAAATACCTGCCGCCGAGTCGCCCACCAGGTTCAGCGCGCTGCCGAACAGCACCGAGAACAGCAGCACCTGCAGGATGTTGTTGTCAGCAAAGGCGCCGATCACCGACGTCGGGATCAGGTCCATGAAGAATGCGGTGGCGCCATGGATGTGCTGGCCGCGCTCGGCCAAGCTGCTGGCGTCGGCGCTGGACAACTGGTCCAGGTGGATGTTGGCACCGCTGCCAATGCCGCTGCTGAAGGCGAACACCAGGCCGATCACCAAGGCGATGGTGGTCAGTACTTCGAAGTAGATGACTGATTTCAGGCCGATCCGCCCAACCTTTTTCAAGTCGCCGGCACCGGAGATACCGCTGACCACCACACAGAAGACGATCAAGCCGATGAGCATCTTGATCAGCTTGATAAAGCCGTCACCGAGGGGTTTGAGTTGCAGGGAGACTTCGGGGAAGCTGAGGCCGCAGGCAATGCCGAGGGCAAGGCCCAGCACGACTTGCAGGAAGATCGAACGCGAGCACCATTTGAGCATGGGAGTGATCTCTGGTCGGTGTCCTTGCTTCGATGCCGCGAGGGTCAAAGAGCGCAGGACTTAATTATTGTGGTCTTACCGGTTTGTTCAGCGCGAGGCCATAAAAGCGCGAAAAATCCTACATTGCAAGTGATTTTGGCCTTACCGGTCTGACCAGTTGTGGGGCAATTGGCCCTGCCAGGCTCTAATTCGGTGCATGCCATTTATCGGGGCTGAACAGCGCCCCCAGGTAAACCGATGAATCAGGTCAGGGCTTGGCCAACGCCTGGTCCACTGCTGCAATCAGCTTGCCAAGATCTTTGGGCGGGGCGTTGTGGATGACACCGAACAGATAGGCGCGCTGTTCCTCTTCGTCGTCCGGTTCGGCGAAGAAGTCCTTGGGTTTGACACCCAGTACGCCTGCGAAGGCCATGAGCGCATCGACGCTGGGGGTATAGGCGCCGGTCTCGAAACGGCTGATGGTCTTGGGGTCGAAGCCGGTTCGCTCGGCGAATTGTGCCTGGGTCAGACCCGCCAGCTTGCGGTAGCGGCGCAGGGCAAAACCCAGAGCTGATCTCGTCATCACTTAATTCCCATTTAGAATCAAGAACTTAACGATATCTATCCGCATGGCGCAACGCCATGATCGATCACCTTTATTTGATTTATGTGATGAATTTCGTAGAATTCGCGGCTTGACCGGACAGTCATCGTCGAGTTTCCAGTGTCATTCGGCCTCATGCCGGTATGGCTGGAAGCGCATGTGCACATTGGAGCGGATCGCTGCGTATCGGTTCCGATGGTCGTCGATGGGCAGGGTGCCGGTTCGTCAGTGAATGGAGTCTCATCGTGCGTCTCAATCTCCCGGTAACCCCGGTCGAGCAACGTTTCCCCTCGGGTCAGCGGCTGATTTCCGCCACCGACACCGCCAGCCACATTACCTACTGCAACCCCGAATTTGCCGCCATCAGCGGTTACAGCGAGGCCGAGTTGATCGGCAGCCCGCACAACCTGGTGCGCCACCCCGACATGCCGCCAGCGGTGTACGCATTGATGTGGCGCTACCTCAAAGCCGGCAAAAGCTGGATGGGCATCGTCAAGAACCGCTGCCGCAATGGCGACTTCTACTGGGTCAATGCCTACGTCACGCCGATCCTTGAAGACGGCCGGGTGATCGGCTACGAATCGGTACGGGTCTGCCCGACCCGCGAACAAGTCAGCCGTGCCGAGGCCCTGTATGCGCGACTGCGCCAGGGCCAGGCGCCGCTGTCGTACGGCCGCCGCCTGGCGTTGCTGGGCCAGGCCATGGCCTTGCCGCTGCTGGGTGGTGTGTTGGCGGTGAGCGCCAACCAGTTCTGGCCAGGCTGGCCAGGGCAGGGCCTAACCCTTGCGTTGTTCGCGGCCTATGGCCTGTGGATGCGCAACGACCTGGGCCGCCAGTTGCGGCGGGTTATCCAGGGCGCCGAAGGCACCTTCGCCGACCCCACCGCTGCGCTGACCTACAGCGACCTGCCGGGCGCTGCCGGGCAACTGCAGCTGATTCTGATCGGTGAAGAGGCGCGCCTGAAAACCGCGTTGACCCGGCTCAGCGACCTGGCCACGCAGATGGCGGTAGCCGCGCACGATGCCGGGCGTCTGTCGCGTGGTACCGAAACGGCCCTGCTGGAGCAGCGCGCCGAAACCGACCTGAGCGCAACCGCGATGACCGAGATGACCGCCTCGATCGGCGAGGTGGTCAACCATGTGCAACTCACCGCCGCCGAGGCGCATACCGCGCACCTGCTGGCCGAGCAGGGCAGCCGCGTGGCCGATGCCAGTGGCACGGCGATTCGCGCCCTGGCCGGCACCGTGGACCAGATCAACCAAGCGGTCACCCACCTAGCTGGTCAGACCGGTGCCATCGCCGAGGCGGCGGGGATGATCCGGGGCATTGCCGAGCAAACCAACCTGCTGGCGCTCAATGCCGCCATCGAGGCCGCCCGTGCCGGTGAACAGGGCCGCGGCTTTGCCGTGGTGGCCGATGAGGTGCGGGCGCTGGCCGACAAGACCCGGCAGTCGACGTTGCATATCCAGGCCATCATCGATGGCCTGCGCAGCGGTGCCGAAGAAGCCGTGGCCATTGCCAGCCAAGGCATTCAGGGCGCCGAGCAGGGCGTTGCCCAGGTGCAGGAGGCCCAACAGGCGCTGCACGGTATTCGTGAAGCGGTGCAACGCATCAGCGGCATGAGCCAGCAGATGGCCACAGCCTCGCAGCAGCAGTCTGCCGTGGCTGAAGAGGTGTCGCGGCAGATCAACGGTGTGGCGGGCATTGCCCAGCACAGCGCCCATAGCGCCAACGCGGCCGCCTCGCGCGGTGCCGAGCTGGAGGAGGTGTGCGCCGGATTGCGCGCCCTCGTGGAGCGCTTCAACCGTTAGGGCAGGATGCTTATGGACGATAACTATCGCGCGGCCGTGGACGCGGCCGCGATCTTTTCCGAAACCGACCTGCGTGGCTGCATCACTTACGTCAACCAGCAGTTCTGCAGCATCTCCGGTTACAGCCGCGACGAACTGCTGGGCGCCAACCACCGCATTCTGAATTCCGGCCTGCACGAGCCGGAATTCTTCCTAGGCATGTGGCGGGCGCTGACGGCGGGCAAGGTGTGGAAGGGCGAGATCTGCAACCGCGCCAAGGACGGTTCGCTGTACTGGGTCGACAGCACCATGGTGCCACTGGTCGACCCAATGACCGGCAAGGTGCGCAAGTATGTGTCGATCCGCTTCGACGTCACCGAGAAGCGCCAATTGCTGCATACCTTGCAATGGCGGGTGGGGCACGATGTGCTGACCGGGCTGCCCAACCGCGCCTACCTGTCCGACCTGCTCAACCAGGCACTGGCGTTCTCGCGCCGTGAAGACATCCCGCTGGCGGTGTGCATGCTCGACCTGGATGGCTTCAAGGCGGTCAACGATGGCTACGGGCATGCCACCGGCGACCTGTTGCTGGTCGAAGTGGCGCAGCGCCTGAAGGGCATCTTGCGCGGGGGGGATGCCGTGGCCCGGTTGTCGGGTGACGAGTTTGTGCTGATCCTGCGCAATGTCAGCGACGACCGCCAGTTGCATGCGGCCCTGCGCCGGGTGCTGCGGGCGCTGGCGGCCACCTATGTGGTGCGCGAGCACACCCTCTCGCTGAGCGCCAGTATTGGCGTCACGCTGTACCCGCTCGACGATGAGGACGCCGATACCCTGGTGCGCCACGCCGACCAGGCCATGTATGTGGCCAAGCAGCGTGGGCGCAACCGTTACCACGTGTTCGATGTGTCCCAGGAGCAGGAACTCAAGGCCACCCACCAGACCGTGACACGGGTGCGTCGGGCACTGCGCAATCGCGAGCTGTGCCTGTACTACCAGCCCAAGGTCAACCTGCGCAGCGGCGAGGTGCTGGGTTTCGAGGCGTTGCTGCGCTGGCAACGGCCGGGGCGTGGCCTGGTGCCGCCGGGCGAGTTCCTGCCGTTGGTGGAACAAACCGACCTGATCACCGAAATTGGCGAATGGGTGATCCACCAGGCGCTGAGCCAGTTGCAGGCCTGGCAAGGGCAGGGGCAGCCGTGGTCGGTGAGTGTCAACATTGCTGCGCGCCATTTGCAGCGCAGTGATTTCGTCGAACGCCTGGAACAGTTGCTGGCGGAGCACCCCGGGGTTGACCCGGCACGGCTGGACCTGGAAATCGTCGAGTCGGTGGCCATCGACAACCTGCAGCATGTCAGCCGGTGCCTGGATGCTTGCCGGGCCTTGGGCGTGCGCTTTTCGCTGGACGATTTCGGCACCGGCTATTCGTCGCTGAGCTACCTCAAGCGCTTGCCGACCCAGACCATCAAGATCGACAAGTCGTTCGTGCGCGACATTCTCCATGACCAGGATGATCTGGCCCTGACCGGGGCGGTGATCGGGCTGGCGCGTGCGTTTGGCCGCGAGGTGGTTGCCGAAGGCCTGGAGAGTGTCGAGCATGGGCGGGTGCTGATGGCACTGGGTTGCGAGCTGGCGCAGGGGTACTTCATCGCCAGGCCGATGCCGGCGAGTGAAGTGCTGGCCTGGGCGCAGGGGTATCGGCAGCCTGAGCAATGGCGCAGCGTTAAAGGCTGAAGTCGAAGCGCTTGCAGCCGAATCGGCTGCGGGCGACACGCCCTGCAGGGGGCCTGCCACCCGCTGTACGTCAGCCGGCCTGGAACAGAGCCTGGGTCAACTGCCGGTAGAGCTGGTCTCGCGCCTGCTGGCGGGTGCTGAGCAGCAGGCGGCCAGCCAGCGCGTAAAGCTCGTCTTCGCCTCTGTAGCGCCCCGACACCAGGTCGATGCGCTGCAAGCTGCCCTCCACCCGCCATGCCAGCCCCGGTACGGTGTGGGTCTCGCGCTCCAGCGCGGTGATGAACGCCAACGGAACAGCGGGCCCGCGGTAGGCACCCGGCGCGGTGGTGGGTTCACTCAACTCGGTGTAGTACTCCGAAGCAGCCTCCCAGTCACGTGCGAGCGTTTCGAATGGCTCAGGCCGTAGCCGCCGAACCCAGGCGCGCCAGAAGGGTTGCTCGCTCGCCCAGCGTGCCAGGAAGGCAGCATCCGCCTCAGTTTCGACTGCCAGGGCCAGGCGTTGCAGGGTGGTCTCGCTCAGTTGCGCCAGGTAGCCGAAGGCGATCTGCCCAGGTTGTTCGGGCAGGCCCAGGCGTTCGCGCAGGGCGATGCGTGCGACCAGGGCGATTTCAATTTCGTCGGGCGGGGTTCGCGGGTCGCTCAGGTGCGCATCGCTCAAGTCGTCTTCCGCCACCAGGGCTGGTGCGGTCTGGCGTTCGCTGTCGTTTTGCGCATCGTTCAAGGCCTGCCGGCGTGCCCGGCGAGCGTTGTACAGGGCGCCTATGCGTTCATCCAGGCGGCCCTGGCGGGCCAGGCCAGTGGCGACGGACACAGCGACCGCTTCGTCGGTGGCGCCGGGGTGCGCGGCGGCCACGCTACGCCATACCGACACCTGCGTTTCGACCCGCTGGAACAGCAGGCTGGCCTGGTCCACGCAGGCCTCGGCTGCGTCGTTGATCTCGGTGAGTACTTGCTCACGCAGCTCGGCGAGGCCCCAGCCCGCGTCACCGACGTCTTCGCGGGTGAGCGTGCGCAGTACATGCACGATGCGCTCACGCGTGCGCACCGGGTTAGCCAGGTACTCCGGCGTTTGCGCCATGCGTTCGGCCAGGCGGTACACGGGCGCCCACTCAGCGTCTTCGGCATTGGCCTCGCGGTGTGCCTCAAGCTCGGGGGGCAATTCGATCACCCAGGCCTCGTCCTCCAGGGCATCCATGTCTGGGATGGCCGTCAGCCCTGCACCGAACAGGCTGCGTTGGGCCTGCTCACTGAAAGGGTTGTCGTCGAAGTCGTAATAGGTGCCTTCATCCCCGTTGCGTATCGCTTCAGCGAACGCCGTGTCGTGCAATTCGGGTGCATCGACCAACCGGTTGCCACTGAGGTCGAGCGAGCGCAGCACGAGTGGGCGTTGGTTCATCAAGCCTGGCAGGCCTTCGGGCCATTGGGTGATACCGGCATGGTCGAGGTCCAGGGTTTGCAGGTGCTGCCAGCCGGTCACGTCGGGTGCCAACTGCAGGGGGTTTTCCCCTAGGCGCAGCGAGTGCAGCTGGTTGAGGCGGCCCAGCGCCGCGCGGCTTTCTGCGGTGAGGGTGATTTCGCACGAGCCCAGGCTCAATTCGGTCAGCGCGGGCCAGCCTTGCAACGCTTCGAAGTGTTCGGTTTGCAGTGCGAGCCTGTTCAAGTCGGCCCTCAGCGCGTACAGGTGCTGCAACTGGCCGAGCCGCTGCAGAGCGGCGACAGGCAGGCTCTCCAGGCCGCCAGAGAGGTTGAGCCGCTGCAGGCGGGGCAGGTGCGTCAGCAGATCGATATTGCGTGCCTCCTGCAAAGCCACGACGTTGCACTGCAGGTCCAGGGTTTCCAGTTCGGTCATCTGAGCCAGGGCGCCAGGCAGCAAACGCAGCCTGTTGCTGGCCAGGTCCAGGTTACGCACGCCAGGGAAGGCCTGCAGGAAGCCATCGAGGTTGATCGCTTCGCCATCGGGTGAGTCGACGATCGTCAGCCACCGGACGTGCTCCAGGCGCGTGGGTAAGGTCGGCAAGGCGCCCAGGTCCTGGGCTTCCAGCACCAGGTCCAGCTGATCGGCCTCCACGCCTTCCCTGCGCCAGGCCTGGCGTATGCGCCGTGCGGCCTCCGTCCGCGCAGCGGTGCGTTGTTCGAGGGTGTCCACCGCCAGGCCTTCTGTGTCATTTACCCAGCCATCCAGTGTGGTGTTCAGGCGCTGGTATTCTTCGCGCAACTGTTCGAGCAGCCGGGTGAAGGCGCCTGGGCTTTCACCGGCCTCCAGGCGCAAGCGCTGGCGCAGCCACTCGCGGTCACCGGGGTGGCGGCTGGGGTACAGCGTGTCGAACAGCTCGTCGTCATTCAGCCAGCCCCGGCCACGGCCGCTGAGGGGGTAGCCGACACGGCCGCCCGGCGCGAGCCGTGTGGGCCGCCGATACAGGGTGCGCACAGGCGCCATACCTAATTGCTTGGCGGCGTACGTGCGGTTGCCGGCGGCCTGTTCGAACAGGGCGTCACGCAAGGGCAGAGGGTCATGTATCTGCAAGCCAAGGGCGATGCGCTCGCTGTCAGGCAGGGCGTTGAGAATGGCCTGGTAGAGCGTCGTGTGGCCGGCCAGCGGTTGGCCGTGTTCGTCGTAGGGTTGGTAGCCCCGATCATCGCGCACCACGGTTTTGCCGGCTCGTCCCTGGGCGCCAGTGCCCTGCAGTCGTGGGCCTTGCAGGTTGCCCTCTCGCAATTCGAGTTGCACTTCGCCCGTCCAACCCGGTAACCGTCGCAGAATACCCACGGCCAGGGCATCACGGTCCTGCACCGGGCCGCTGTCCTGATAGAAGCGCAGCAGGGCGCGGTCGAGGCGTGCTTCGTGCTGGTAGGCGCGGGCTGTTTCGGCTACCGAGAGCGGCAATCGGCCCCTTCGTTGGCCTAGGGCCAGGTCCTTGGTACGGGTATTGGCAAGGATCTCGGCCTTGGCTCTGCGGCTAAGGGACGGGAAGTCCCGGCCAAGCAGCAGCGTGATGGCGTCGGTGCTGGCCGCTGTGGGGGTATCGGTGGCGCCCAGTGCTTGCAAACAGTCGAGCAGCAGGGCGGGGGCGGCTTCCTGATCGACCACCACGCGGCGTACGGCCGCTTCGCTGAAACCACTGCAGCGCAGGGCGCGCAGCAGGGTTTCATCACTCACCGCCGGGCCGCTGTTGGCGATGCGCCGCACCAGTTTGGCCGCGTCCCACGCCAAGGGCTGTTCGTGCTCCAGCAACCACGGCACCTGGCCATTGCCGAGCAGGCGAGGGGCGCGTTGATGGCCTTTCGCGTGTGCCAGCTGCCAGCGACTGTCGGGGGCTTTTTCCAGCGGCATGGCCTTGCCCTCCAGGTTGATCCACGGTTGGCCCTGCCAGTGGTGCAAGCCATCCGCTCCAGGGGTGCCTGGCGGCCAGGGCGCCTCGCGGGTGAAGGGGCGCAGGTCGCCGTGCCACAGGCGCTGGCCTGTTCTGCCGGGGAGGCGTGTCCAGTTTTCAAGGGGGCCTGCCAGCTGGACCGCGCTGTGCACGGCACCCAGTGCCGCAACCTGCAGCAGGCTGTTGAGCACACCGAACAGATGGCTGATGGCGGCCTCGGTTTCGCCTTCGTTCAGCGCATGGACGCCTTCGAGGAACTCGCCCACGATTTGCGCCCCGCCGACCACCAGCATCACCTCGCCCAAGGCGGGCACGAAAAAGCTGGCCACATTCAGTACAGTCAGCCCCACACCCAGCCAACCGAGCAGCCGGGCAGTTTGCGCCGCCGCGTCGAACTGCGCCGTGGGCACAGCCAGTGTCACGGCATCTGCCAAGGTGGTTTGCACCTGGTTGCTGGCCCTAGCGGTGAAGCATTCGCCGGGCCACGGCGTGAAGTCCAGTGGCAGGCGGGCGTTCTTGTCCAGGGTTTCTTGCCACAGGTCGTGGGGCGAGGGGAACAGCCGGTTGATCCAGTTGAAGGACTCACCTTTCTCCAGTGTAGGTGGGGTCGGGTGCAGCGCTGCGTAGGGGTAGCGCGGGTAGAGTGTGTGCCTTAGTCGCGCGGCGAAGGCGGGTTGCTGCGCGTGGCTGACAAAGCGTTTGAAATACACACGAAAAGGCTCCTCCCATAGCCGCTTCGTGAGTGCTGCGCCGACGGCCTGCAAGGACGAGTACTGGTGCAGGGTGCCTTGGGTGTCCCCAGGCAGGTAAAGCAGGCACGGCTCAGTCTGCCCGTGTGGCTCGAGTCGCAGCAGCAGGGCGCCACTCAGCGGGAAACCGAGCAGGCTCAGGTAGCCACATTGCAGGCGCATCGCCCCACTGAGCGTCTGTACCTCGCGCGCGCCGGCAAGCGCGGCCTCGCCCAAGGCTTCGCCGCGGCTGTCGATATGCCCTTGCAGCCGCGCTGATAACAATTCGACCGCGAAGGCGGCACGGTCCTGCTCACCCAGCAACGCACGAAAATCAGCGGTGTCGACGTGCTCGCGCAGGTGGTCCAGGTAGCGCTGGCCAAGGTCGAGGCGCCGTACGCCTTTCACGAATCGCACGCTGTCGAGCTGTTCCAGTTCAGGCGCATCCTGGTTGGCATAGAGGCGTACCGGCGTGTCCGCTTGCAGATTCTGCAGGGCAGCTTCCAGCCAGGACCGACTGCGCAGGTGGCCCGTGGTGCGCTCGGTCAACACGGTGGTATCGAGTGGAGGCAGCGACACCCCGGGGTACCAGTGTGCGAGCGCGTCCTTCAACAACGGTCGGCAGAACGCCTCTACCGATTGCAGCGGGGCAAGGGCCTTCTGCAGTGCACGTGTGGCGCGGTGGCTGTGCAGCAGGTGGGTTTTCAGGGCCTGACGCTGATGCGGGGAAGTCTGGCGAAGCCAGCCGGGCAGGCGCTGTTGAATCAGGGCTACGTGATGGGGGTGCAAATGGCTCATGGGCTGCTCCTGACAGGTTGGAGCAGCGAGGGTAATGACCCGCATTAGCCCGGCTTCAGTATGCTGATAGCACCTTCAACGCCCACCCTGCAGGTGGGCGGGTTCGAGCCCCTGTTCACGCAAGCGTTTGTACAGGGTGGTGCGGCTGATGCCGAGCAGGCGTGCCAGCGATGAGATGTTGCCGCCGCAGCTGTGCAGCAGGTTGGCCAGGTCCGTGGCAGGGGCGGGTGGCGAGCATGCGCAAGGTGTGCCGGCCTGGGCAATGAAACACGCTGAAAAGTGTTCGGTGCCGATGGGCTGGCTGCCAGCGAGGGCCAGCGCCACCTGCACTACGCTGTTGAGCTGGCGCAGGTTACCTGGCCAGGGGTGGTGCAACAGCAGGTCGAGTATGTGCGGGGGCAGTTGCCGGGGTTGCCCGGGGGCGAGATGCCGGGCGTGCACCTGCTCGATCAGCGCGTGCCGATCACTTCGCTCGCGCAAGGCGGGCAACACCAGGGTCAGCCCGGCCACGCGGTAGTAGAGGTCTTCGCGAAACTGCCCGTTGCGCACGGCTTCGGCCAGGTCGCGGTTGCTGGCCGAAACCACGCGGATGTCCACGGTCACCGGCTCGCCGCTGCCCAATGGCTGGATGCTGCGCGATTGCAACACGCGCAGCAGCCGGGCTTGGGTCGGCAGCGGCATGTCGCCGATTTCGTCGAGAAACAAGATGCCGTGGTCGGCCTTGCGGATCAGCCCGGGGTTGCCCTTGTGGTGGGCGCCGGTAAAGGCCCCTTTGTCATAGCCGAACAGCTCCGACTCGACCAGCTCGGCGGGGATCGCCGCGCAGTTGACTGCAATCAGCGGCTGCCCGGCGCGGCGGCTGGCGCGGTGCAGTGCCTCGACGAAGACTTCCTTGCCAACCCCGGTTTCGCCTTGGATCAACACCGGGATGTCTTTTTCCAGTAACAGGCTGGCCTGGGCCAAGGCGTTGTCCAGGCGTGGGTCGACAGGGCCAGGGGCCGGGCGTTTGGGGCCGTGGCGCGGCGCTTGCCACTGGCAGTGGAAGCGGTGGCGCCCGGCGGCCTGCAAGGCGAAGGGCTGTTGCGGCGGCTGGGCAAGCAACTGCTGCAACGGGACTTGGAACAGTTGCTCGAGGTTTTGCCGCAGCGGGTTGTCGCCGAGCAGGCTGTCGGCCCGGTGATTGGCCGCAATGACCTGGCCGCGCTCATCGAACACCAGCAAGCCCGCCCAGGGGCTGTCGAGGTTGTCGGAGGCGCTGTTGAACAGCAGTTGGGCGTGGTGGTCGGCATGCTGCGCCAGTATCAAACGGTTCTCCAGGCTCTGGCCCATCATCCGTACCAGGCCGAGCGTCTGGCTGGCAGGCAAGTACCCGTCGCTGGCCACATCGAGCGCGCCGACCAGCTGCCGTTCGCCATCGAACACCGGCGCCGCAGCGCTGCACAGGTAGCGGTTCTGGCGCAGGAAGTGTTCATCCTGGCCCACATGAATTGCCTCGGCGCAGACCAGCGCCGTGCCGAGTGCGTTGGTGCCGACGCCGCGCTCGTGCCAGTGTGCGCCGGCACTGAAGCCGTGGCGCTGGCGCGGGTCGACGAAGCGCCGCGAACCCCAGCTGTCGAGCAGGCAGCCACCGGCGTCGGCCAGCATCACCAGGTAGCTGGCGTTGCCCAGCAGGTGTGCGTATTGCGGCAGCACCTCATCGCGTGTCAGGCGCAGCAGGGCCTGGCGGCGCTCCAGCAGGGCGCTCAGTTCGGCCGGCGGCAGGCAATCGAAATCGGGTGGGCTTTGCGGTTGCAGGCCGTGGTCGCGACAACGCGCCCAGGATGCCTGGATCAGTTGGGCATGCGGCGAAGCGGATGCGGCCATGGGCCTGTCCTGTGTGATTGTTGTTATCAGCCGACCGCTGTTCAGTGTCGTCCACCGTTGTTCATTGTCAAACCTTGGCGTGTTCAGTTGTCCAGCGAATGTGTTCAGCTGTGAACAGGCCATGGCTGACCTTGCGCGGTGAGGGCGCGCGGCAGAGCGTTCAGGCTGGGCTGGCACGAAACTCGCTCTGCCCAGCGGACAACAATCCTAAAAAGGCCACGCCATGTCCTTGGTGCTGGAGCAGGTCAGCCGCAGTGTCGATAACCAGGCCTGCATCGTCGATGCGTCCCTGCGTTTCGAGCCGGGCTCGTTCAACGTTTTGCTCGGCCGCACCCTGGCCGGCAAGACCAGCCTGATGCGCCTGATGGCCGGGCTCGACCGCCCGGACCTGGGCCATGTGCTGCTGGACGGCAACGATGTCACCGGGGTGCCGGTGCGCCTGCGTAACGTATCGATGGTGTATCAGCAGTTCATCAACTACCCGACCTTGAGCGTGTACGAAAACATCGCCTCGCCCCTGCGCCAGGCGCGCCTGGCCGAATCGGAAATTCGCCGGCGGGTGCAGGAAACCGCCGAGATGCTGCGCATCGAAGCCTACCTGCAGCGGTTGCCGCTGGAGCTGTCCGGCGGCCAGCAGCAACGCACGGCGATGGCCCGGGCGCTGGTCAAGGACGCCTCGCTGATCCTCTTCGATGAGCCCTTGGTCAACCTCGATTACAAGCTGCGTGAAGGCCTGCGCCAGGAGCTGCGGGCGTTGTTTGCGGCGCGTAATTGCATTGCCGTGTACGCCACCACCGAACCCAACGAAGCGCTGGCGCTGGGCGGCACCACGACGATCCTGCATGAGGGGCGCATCGTGCAGAGCGGCCCGACCGCTGCGGTCTATCAGCAGCCCAGCAGCGTGCTGGCCGCCGAGCTGTTTTCCGAGCCGCCGATCAACCTGGTGCCTGGGCGCATCGCCGGCAACGAGGTGAGCCTGGCGCAGGCGGTGCACTTTGCCCGCAATGCCGACCTGCAGCGCCTGGGTGATGGTGACTACCGCTTTGGCGTGCGCCCCAGCCACATCACCCTGGTGCCGACCCATGATGATGACCTGGAGCTGGCGGTGCTGGTGGAGCTGGCCGAGATCAGTGGCTCGGAAACCTTCCTTCACGTGCGCAATGAACACTGGCGGATGACCCTGCACCTGCCGGGTGTGCACGAGTACCAGGTGGACACCCCGATCCGCGTGTTCATCCCCACGCACAAGCTGTTTGTCTTCGACGCTGCCGGGGCCTTGGTGCAGGCTCCAGGCGTGCGTCAGGCGAGGAGTCGCTGATGGCCGAGATCCGACTGCGCCAGCTGGCGCACAGTTACAGCCGACAACCGACCTCGGAGGCGGACTACGCCCTGCACGCGCTGGAGCATGTGTGGGAGCAAGGCGGCGCCTATGCCTTACTCGGGCCTTCGGGGTGCGGCAAGTCGACCTTGCTCAATATCATTTCGGGGCTGCTTACGCCCTCCCATGGCGACGTGCTGTTCGACGGCAAGCCCGTGAACGCGCTGTCGCCGCAGGCGCGCAACATCGCCCAGGTGTTTCAGTTTCCGGTGGTGTACGACACCATGACGGTGTTCGACAACCTGGCCTTCCCCCTGCGAAACCAGGGCGTGGACGAGGGCAGGGTGCGTGCCCGGGTCGAAGAGATCGCCGAGGTACTCGACCTGTCCGCTGTGCTGAAAAAGAAGGCGCGCAACCTCAGCGCCGACGAGAAGCAAAAGGTTTCGATGGGCCGTGGCCTGGTGCGCGATGACGTCTCGGCGATCCTCTTCGACGAGCCGTTGACGGTGATCGACCCGCACCTGAAGTGGAAGCTGCGACGCAAGCTCAAGCAGATCCATGAGCAGTTCAACATCACCATGATCTACGTCACCCACGACCAGTTGGAGGCTTCGACCTTCGCTGACAAGATCGCGGTGATGCACGGCGGGCGCATCGTCCAGTTCGGCACCCCGCGCGAGTTGTTCGAGCGCCCGCGGCACACCTTTGTCGGCTACTTCATTGGCAGCCCCGGCATGAACTTCATCGACGTGCGTGCCGAAGCCGATGGCGTCAGTTTTGATGGCTTGCACCTGACGCTGTCCGAAGGCCTGCGCGAACGCTTGGCAGCAACCACCGGCGGGCGCCTGCAAGTGGGCATCCGGCCGGAGTTCGTGCAGCTTTGGGACAGCCCGCTCGACAACGCGTTTGCCGTGCAGGTGCTGGATATCGAAGACCTGGGCACCTACCGCATCGTCACCTTCCAGCTCGGCAGCGCCACGCTCAAGGCGCGCCTGGGCGAGGATCGCCCGCTGCCGGCGGGGCAGGCCTGGGTCACCCTGCCGAGCCAGTGGCTGATGCTGTATATCGACGATGTACTGCTGGAGGCCGGGCCATGAACAAGGTGCGCAACAACAAGGCGTGGTGGTTGGTACTGCCGGTGTTCGTGCTGGTGGCGTTCAGCGCCGTGGTGCCGATGATGACCGTGGTCAACTATTCGGTGCAGGACATCTTCGACCAGTCCAACCGCTATTTCGTCGGTGCCGACTGGTACCGCCAGGTGTTGCGCGACCCGGCCTTGCACGATGCCTTGCTGCGCCAGTTCATCTATTCCGGCTGCGTGCTGCTGATCGAAATTCCATTGGGCATCGCCATCGCCTTGACGATGCCGACCAAGGGGCGCATGGCCTCGATCTGCCTGATCGTGATGGCTATTCCACTGCTCATTCCCTGGAACGTGGTCGGCACCATCTGGCAGATCTTCGGCCGCGCCGACATCGGCCTGCTCGGTGCCACGCTGGCCAAGCTTGGGGTCAACTACAACTATGCCGGCGACCCGTTCGATGCTTGGCTCACGGTGCTGGTGATGGACGTCTGGCACTGGACGTCGCTGGTGGCGCTGCTGTGTTATTCGGGCCTGCGCGCCATCCCGGATGTCTATTACCAGGCTGCCCGCATCGACCGGGCTTCGGCCTGGGCAGTGTTCCGCCATATCCAGCTGCCAAAGCTGAAGAACGTGCTGCTGATTGCGGTGATGTTGCGTTTCATGGACAGCTTCATGATCTACACCGAGCCGTTCGTGCTGACCGGTGGCGGGCCTGGCAACGCCACCACCTTCCTCAGCCAGACCCTCACGCGCATGGCGGTAGGGCAGTTCGACCTGGGGCCGGCCGCGGCGTTTTCGCTGGTGTACTTCCTGATCATCCTGCTGGTGTCGTGGCTGTTCTATACCGCCATGACGCACGCCGACAAGGACTAGGCCATGAGCGCGCGCAAAGCAGTGCCACTGTTGCTGTACTTCTTCTTCCTGCTGGTGCCGATCTACTGGCTGCTGAACATGTCGTTCAAGAGCAACACCGAAATCCTTGGCGGCCTGACCCTGTGGCCGCAGGCATTCACGCTGGACAACTACCGGGTGATCTTTACCGATGCGAGCTGGTACAGCGGCTATATCAACTCGCTGTACTACGTGTGCCTGAACACAGTCATTTCGTTGGCGGTGGCGTTGCCGGCGGCCTATGCCTTCTCGCGCTATCGCTTCCTGGGTGACCGCCATCTGTTTTTCTGGTTGTTGACCAACCGCATGGCACCGCCGGCGGTGTTCCTGCTGCCGTTTTTCCAGCTGTATTCCTCGATTGGCCTGTTTGACACGCACATTGCCGTGGCGCTGGCCCACTGCCTGTTCAACGTGCCGCTGGCGGTGTGGATTCTTGAAGGCTTCATGTCGGGGGTGCCGAAAGAGATCGACGAAACGGCCTACATCGACGGGTACAGCTTCCCGCGTTTCTTCGTGAAGATCTTCATCCCGCTGATCGGCTCCGGCATCGGTGTGACGGCGTTTTTCTGCTTCATGTTTTCCTGGGTCGAACTGCTGCTGGCGCGCACCCTGACTTCGGTGAACGCCAAACCTATCGCGGCGGTGATGACCCGAACCGTGTCCGCTTCGGGGATAGATTGGGGCGTGCTGGCGGCGGCCGGGGTGTTGACCATCCTGCCCGGCATGCTGGTGATCTGGTTTGTCCGCAACCATGTCGCCAAGGGCTTTGCCCTCGGCCGAGTGTGAGGAGGGGAGCACATGGAATGGATGGCCTGGACCTTGCCCACGGCGCTGTTCTTCGCGGCCGTCGGCATGCTGCTGTTGTGCATGACCCTGCTTGAACTGCGCCGCCCCTGCGTGGAGCGGCGCGGCTTCCTGCCGATCGTCACCAGCCGTGGCGACCGGTTGTTCATCGGCCTGCTGGCCAGCGCCTACCTGCACTTGCTGGTAGTCGGGGTCAGCGACTGGCCTTTGTGGGTGGCCTCGCTGCTGTCGCTGGGCTGGCTCGTGGTGGTGTTGCGCTGGGGCTGAGCGACGGCTCCGGGAATAACTCAATCGGGAGATCACAATGTTCCACAACAATCATAAACGGCGACATTTGACCCTGGCCGCGTTGCTGGTGCTGGCCAGCGTGCACGGGATGGCGTGGGCCGACCAGTACGAAGACGCGGCGAACAAGTGGATCGGCAGTGAGTTCAAACCGTCGACCCTGACCCCTGAACAGCAGTTGGCCGAACTCAAGTGGTTCATCAAGGCTGCCGAACCGTTTCGTGGGATGAAGATCAACGTGGTGTCGGAAACCATCACCACCCATGAATACGAGTCCAAGGTGCTGGCCAAGGCATTCAGCGAGATCACCGGCATCCAGCTGACCCACGACCTGCTGCAGGAAGGCGACGTGGTGGAGAAGCTGCAGACACAGATGCAGTCGGATAAGAACATCTATGACGGCTGGGTCAATGATTCGGACCTGATCGGCACGCACTTTCGTTACGGCAAGGTCGAGTCGATCACTGACCTGATGGCCAACGAGGGCAAGGCCTACACCTCGCCGACGCTGGACTTGAAAGACTTCATCGGCATCTCCTTCACCACCGCGCCGGATGGCAAGGTCTACCAACTGCCTGACCAGCAGTTCGCCAACCTTTACTGGTTCCGTGCCGACTGGTTCGAGCGGCCTGAGCTAAAAGCCAAATTCAAGGAAAAGTACGGCTATGAACTGGGCGTGCCGGTGAACTGGTCGGCCTACGAGGACATCGCCCAATTCTTCACCGAAGACGTCAAGGAAATCGACGGCAAGCGCGTGTACGGCCACATGGACTACGGCAAGAAAGACCCCTCGCTGGGGTGGCGCTTCACCGATGCCTGGTTCTCGATGGCCGGTGGTGGCGACAAAGGCCTGCCCAATGGTTTGCCAGTGGACGAGTGGGGGATTCGCGTCGAGGACTGCCACCCGGTGGGCTCGAGCGTTACCCGAGGCGGTGACACAAACGGCCCCGCGGCGGTCTATGCGACGCAGAAGTACGTGGACTGGATGCGTGCCTATGCGCCCAAGGAAGCCCAGGGCATGACCTTCTCTGAGGCGGGCCCGGTGCCGGCCCAAGGCAACATTGCCCAGCAGATCTTCTGGTACACGGCTTTTACCGCCGACATGACCAAACCCGGCTTGCCGGTGGTCAATGCCGACGGCACGCCGAAGTGGCGCATGGCGCCGTCGCCGAAAGGGCCGTATTGGGAGGAGGGGATGAAGTTGGGCTATCAGGACACGGGGTCGTGGACCTTCTTCAAATCCACCCCGGAGAAGCAACGCCTGGCCGCCTGGTTGTATGCGCAGTTCGTAACCTCCAAGACCGTGTCGCTGAAAAAGACCATCGTCGGCCTGACGCCGATTCGTGAGTCGGACATCAACTCCCAGGCCATGACGGACCTGGCGCCCAAGCTGGGTGGGTTGGTGGAGTTCTACCGCAGCCCGGCGCGGGTGCAATGGACGCCTACCGGCACCAACGTGCCCGATTACCCGCGGCTGGCGCAGTTGTGGTGGAGCCATATCGCCGAAGTGGCCAGTGGCGAAAAGACCCCGCAGGAGGCGCTGGATGGCCTGGCCCGCGATCAGGACCGCATGATGGAACGGCTGCAGCGTTCCAACGCACAGGCGACCTGTGCACCGAAGCTCAATCCGGAAAAGGATGCCCAGTACTGGTACGACCAGCCGGGTGCGCCGAAGCCGAAGCTGGCTAACGAGAAGCCCAAGGGCGAGACGGTGAGCTACACCGAGTTGCTGAAATCGTGGGAGGCAGCGCGCAAGTAATCGGCTGATGACCGCGTTGGCCTCTTCGCGGGGCAAGCCCGCACAGGTTCATCGCTGTCTTGAAGACAGGTGCCGAACCTGTGGGAGCGGGCTTGCCCCGCGAAGAGGCCGGTGCAGCAAGCCGAAAACCTTCAGGCAAAAAAAACGGCACCTGCAGAAGGTGCCGTTTTCATGTCACGCCTTGTTACTTATGCAGCTCTTCCGCCGCATACAGCGTGTTTTCCAGCAAGCACGCCCGGGTCATCGGCCCGACACCACCCGGCACCGGGGTGATCCAGCCCGCGCGCGGCAGGGCGGTCTCGTAGACCACATCGCCGACCAGCTTGCCGTCTTCCTGGCGGTTGATGCCCACGTCGATGACGATGGCGCCTTCCTTGACCCACTCACCCTTGACCAGCCCCGGCTTGCCGGCGGCCACGACCACCAGGTCGGCACGGCCAACGTGGCCGGCGAGGTCCTTGGTGAAGCGGTGGCAGACAGTGACGGTGCAGCCGGCCAGCAGCAGTTCCATGGCCATGGGGCGGCCCACGATGTTGGACGCGCCGACGATCACCGCGTTCATGCCGTACAGGTCCTGACCGGTGCTTTCGAGCAGGGTCATGATGCCTTTGGGCGTGCACGGGCGCAGCAGCGGGATGCGCTGGGCCAAGCGACCGATGTTGTAAGGGTGGAAGCCATCGACATCCTTGTCCGGACGAATACGCTCGAGCAGCAGCGAGGCGTCCAGGTGCGCGGGCAGCGGCAGCTGCAGCAGGATACCGTCGACAGCCGGGTCATCATTGAGGCGGTCGATCAGGTCGGTCAGGGTTTGCTGCGTGGTTTCGCTGGGCAGGTCGAACGCCTGGGAAATGAAGCCGACCTCTTCACAGTCCTTGCGCTTGTGCGAGACATAGACTTGGGAGGCGGGGTCGGTGCCGACCAGGATCACAGCCAGGCCTGGGGTGCGCAGGCCTTGCTGGCGACGCTCCACGACACGTTGAGCGATCTGCTGGCGCAGGCTGGCGGCGATCGCCTTGCCATCGATTAGGTGTGCAGTCATAGACGCGTGATTAACCATCGAGAAGGAAACAATAAAGAGGGCACATTCTCGCACGACACGGCCCGAGGGCAAAGGCGGGTGGTCGGGCAAATCCCCTAACCCCTTAAATAATTTAAATTTTTTTGAGAAAGATGTTGACGACCCTGCGCCTCGACTATAACATTCGCCGCACTTGTCGGGCACTGCCTAGCACTGGTTGGCAAAGTCGGGCAGAATGAGTGGTTTAGCGGTTCTCTGCTAAAGCATCGTTCGGTTAGGCTGATCGCTTATGCGCCCGTAGCTCAGCTGGATAGAGCATCCGCCTTCTAAGCGGATGGTCGCAGGTTCGAGTCCTGCCGGGTGCGCCATCAGGCAGCTTAGGCAAGCAAGTAGATGTACCGCAATATGGTGGGCGTAGCTCAGTTGGTAGAGCGCCGGATTGTGATTCCGGTTGTCGTGGGTTCGATTCCCATCGTCCACCCCATATTTTACAGAGGCGCCTTGATAGTATCTGGCGCCTTTGTTTTAAGCGTTACGCGGACGTGGTGAAATTGGTAGACACACTGGATTTAGGTTCCAGCGGCGCAAGCTGTAAGAGTTCGAGTCTCTTCGTCCGCACCATGCTTCTGTAAGGTTGTACCGCAACACCGCAATATGGTGGGCGTAGCTCAGTTGGTAGAGCGCCGGATTGTGATTCCGGTTGTCGTGGGTTCGATTCCCATCGTCCACCCCATATTTTTCGAAGGCGCCTTGATCGTAAGATCGGGCGCCTTTGTTTTTTGCGTTTCATGTTGGCGGGTGGGGCGTCTTTTTGTGAAGGGGCTGCCTGCAGCGGCCTCTTCGTCGTGTTTTTTGCCTGGCAGGTCAGGGGCAGGCCGTGCTCACGCCGGGGTGTGTTCCTTGTCTGGCACCAGTCGCACCTCCACACGCTGCCCAAGGGCTCTGGCTGCGCTGGCCAGGGTTGCCAGTGTCATACCTGGGTCGTTCTGGTCCAATGCTCTGTCAATCGCTGTTCTGCTGGTGTGCATGCGTTCAGCCAGCGCCTTCTTGCTCATCTTTTTGGCTTTCATGGCCTCGGCTATCTGCCAGGCAATGACGCGTTTGAGTGCGGTTGCGGAAACCTCTTCTGCAAGGTCCTGCTCTGCCAGGAAGTCTTCGAAGTTGGAGCCGATGTGTGGGTTCATCTGTTATCCCTCTTTAGTGCAGCTTTACGCTGCCTGGCAGTTTCCAGGTCGATCGTGGGTGTTTTTCGGCTTTTCTTGATGAAGCCGTGAAGCAGGATCATCGTCTTTCCTGTTGTGGTGAAAAGCACGCGGGCAATGGTGTCGACGAGATTCACCCTGATCTCCCAGAGGTCTTTCTCAAGCTTTCTTACGAGTGGCATGCCGATTGGCCATCCGATTTGGACTGTTTTGATCTCGGTGCCGATCAAGTGCTTGTAAGTGCGGGGCAGTGAGGTCAGCCAATCGCGTACCGGCTCGTTACCTGCTTCGGTGCGATAGAAGTGAGCCTCCAGTGGCATGATTTTCTTGTTCATGGAATAGTACCAAAAAAGGTACTCCATTCAACCTGCAGGAGCCCTCTCGCGGTATAGGCGTATTCCTACAGCCTGGTAGGCGCAGTCTCTGACGTGGGGGTTTTTGGGTGGGATCTACATGCACCCCCTTGCAATCCTCTGGTGACACCCCAATAAAAGCTGATAGATTTCAGCCGGTTGAAACACCGGCCCCGCGGTCGGCAGAGGATAACCCCATGATTGCAAAAGAAGCCCGTCAGGCCCTGGCGCTGCAGCGCTTCGCCGAAGCCAATCCGCAACTGCTCGAAGAAATCCGCGAGTTGGATGCGCGTGAGCAAGCTCAGCAGATCGAGTGGGCGTTCGAAGATGCGGCGCAGGAGCAGGGCGTCGAGCCTTGGGAGCTGGCGCTGCAACTGATCGCCGAAAGCCCCGAGCAACTGCAGGCCATGCGCCTGGAGACCCATCGCGAGGTCGCTGAGGCGCTGGGCATGGCGTGGGAAGAGTACTGCCAGTTCAACGAGATCGACCCTCAATAAAGGAAGCGATTTCGTAGGCAGCAGTTGTTTGACAAGTTATTACGGCTGCGCGTCGCCAAAGGCGTTGCGCAGCCTCAATTGAAAGGGGCTCGGCGGTAAGCCGTGCGGGCCTTGCAAGTTAATCGACCGGCGTGGTTTCCCGTCGTCCCGAGTGGGGTGACTTCTGCTGCGCGACTCACTAGAATGCTTGCCCTTGATTCTGGAGTCGGGCTAACGCCGGCTAACGTCTGTGCAACGAGGAATATCCATGCAAGTTTCTGTTGAAAACACTTCCGCTCTCGAGCGCCGCATGACCATCGCCGTCCCGGCCGAGCGCGTCGAGACCGAAGTCAACAAGCGTCTGCAACAGACTGCCCGTCGTGCCAAGGTTGCAGGCTTCCGTCCTGGCAAGGTACCGATGAGCGTGATCCGTCAGCGTTTCGAAGCTGAAGCCCGTCAGGAAGTGTTCGGTGATCTGGTCCAGTCTTCGTTCTACGAAGCCGTGGTCGAGCAGAAGCTGAACCCGGCCGGCGCTCCAGCCGTCGAGCCGAAGTCCTTCGAAAAGGGCAAGGACCTGGAATTCGTCGCAATCTTCGAAGTGTTCCCAGAGTTCACCGTTGCTGGCCTGGAGTCGATCAACGTCGAGCGCCTGAGCGCCGAAGTGGCTGACGCCGACCTGGACAACATGCTGGAAGTCCTGCGCAAGCAGAACACCCGCTTCGAAGAAGTTGATCGCGCCGCGCAGAACGACGACCAGGTCAACATCGACTTCGTCGGCAAGGTCGACGGTGAAGTGTTCGCTGGCGGTTCGGCCAAGGGCACCCAGCTGGTTCTGGGCTCCGGCCGCATGATCCCAGGCTTCGAAGAAGGCCTGGTTGGCGCCAAGGCTGGCGAAGAGCGCGTTGTCAACGTGACCTTCCCTGAGGACTATCAGAACCTGGACCTGGCCGGCAAGGCCGCCGAGTTCACCATCACCGTCAACAGCGTTTCGGCCCCTGCGCTGCCTGAGCTGAACGAAGCCTTCTTCGCTCAGTTCGGCATCAAGGAATCGACCCTGGAAGGCTTCCGCGCCGAAGTTCGCAAGAACATGGAGCGTGAACTGCGTCAGGCAATCAAGGCCAAGGTCAAGAACCAGGTCATGGACGGTCTGCTGGCTGCCAACCCGATCGAAGTGCCAAAAGCCCTGCTGGAAAACGAAGTCAACCGTCTGCGCGTGCAGGCTGTTCAGCAGTTCGGTGGCAACATCAAGCCTGAGCAACTGCCGGCTGAGCTGTTCGAAGAGCAAGCCAAGCGCCGTGTGGTCCTGGGCCTGATCGTCGCTGAAGTGGTCAAGCAGTTCGAACTGAAGCCAGACGAAGGCAAGGTTCGCGAAATGATCGAAGAAATGGCTTCGGCTTACCAAGAGCCTGAGCAGGTCATCTCCTGGTACTACAAGAACGACCAGCAACTGAACGAAGTCCGTTCGGTTGTGCTGGAAGAACAAGTTGTAGATACTGTTCTGCAGAAAGCGACTGTGACCGACAAGTCGGTCTCGTACGAAGAAGCCGTAAAACCAGCCCAGGCACCTGCCGAAGCCGAGTAATACGCTACTCTCGTAGGAAACCCCCACAAGCCAGCCTTCGCGCTGGCTTGTGCGTATTCAAGCCATGACTATTTGGGAGTGAGCGCAGGACATGTCCCGCAATTCTTATATTCAGCAGAGCTCTGACATCCAGGCCGCAGGCGGCCTGGTCCCGATGGTTATCGAGCAGTCCGCCCGTGGCGAGCGCGCTTACGACATCTACTCGCGCCTGTTGAAGGAGCGTGTGATTTTCCTGGTTGGCCCGGTAGAGGATTACATGGCCAACCTCGTCGTAGCGCAGATGCTGTTCCTCGAAGCGGAAAACCCGGACAAGGATATCCATCTGTACATCAACTCGCCGGGTGGCTCGGTCACCGCTGGCATGTCGATCTACGACACCATGCAGTTCATCAAGCCGGACGTTTCGACCATCTGCATCGGCCAGGCCTGCAGCATGGGCGCGTTCCTGCTGACTGCCGGTGCCAAAGGCAAGCGTCACTGCCTGCCGAACTCGCGCGTGATGATTCACCAGCCGCTGGGCGGCTTCCAGGGCCAGGCTACCGATATCGAGATCCATGCCCAGGAAATCCTCAATATCAAGGCGCGTCTGAACGAGCTGCTGGCCTACCACACTGGCCAGGATCTGGAGACCATCAAGCGCGACACCGAGCGTGACAACTTCATGAGCGCCTCGCGCGCGGCCGAGTACGGCCTGATCGACTCGGTATACGACAAGCGGCAACTGGCCTCCTGATCCCAGGGGCCAGAGCAGGTGGGTGCCGAAAGCGCCTACCTGCGGACTTGAAAAAGCCCGCAATTGCCTTCATCTTGTGTTGCAAGCCTACCGGATTGGATCGATCGAATGACTGACACCCGTAACGGCGAGGACAGCGGCAAATTGCTCTATTGCTCCTTCTGCGGCAAAAGCCAGCACGAAGTGCGCAAATTGATTGCCGGGCCCTCGGTATTTATCTGCGACGAGTGCGTCGACCTGTGCAACGACATCATCCGTGAGGAGGTGCAGGAAGCCCAGGCCGAGAGCAGCGCGCACAAATTGCCTTCGCCGAAAGAAATCAGCGGCATCCTGGACCAGTACGTGATTGGTCAGGAGCGCGCCAAGAAGGTGCTGGCCGTAGCGGTATACAACCACTACAAGCGCCTTAACCAGCGTGACAAGAAGGGCGACGAAGTCGAACTCGGCAAGAGTAACATCCTGCTCATCGGGCCTACTGGCTCGGGCAAGACCCTGCTCGCCGAAACCCTTGCACGCCTGTTGAACGTACCGTTCACCATTGCCGATGCCACCACCCTGACCGAAGCCGGTTATGTGGGTGAGGACGTCGAGAACATCATTCAGAAACTGCTGCAGAAGTGCGACTACGACGTGGAAAAGGCCCAAATGGGCATTGTCTACATCGACGAAATCGACAAGATTTCGCGCAAGTCGGACAACCCGTCCATCACCCGTGACGTCTCGGGCGAAGGCGTGCAGCAGGCGCTGTTGAAGCTGATCGAAGGCACCGTTGCTTCGGTTCCACCGCAAGGTGGGCGCAAGCACCCGCAACAGGAATTCTTGCAGGTTGATACCCGCAACATCCTGTTCATTTGCGGTGGCGCGTTCTCTGGCCTGGAAAAGGTCATCCAGAACCGCTCCACCAAGGGTGGCATCGGCTTCAGTGCAGAAGTACGTAGCAAGGAAGAAGGCAAGAAAGTTGGCGAGTCCTTGCGTGAAGTCGAGCCGGACGATCTGGTCAAGTTTGGCCTGATCCCAGAGTTCGTCGGCCGTTTGCCAGTACTGGCGACGCTCGATGAGCTGGACGAGGCTGCGTTGATGCAGATCCTCACCGAGCCGAAAAACGCACTGACCAAGCAGTATGCCAAGCTGTTCGAGATGGAAAGCGTCGACCTCGAGTTCCGCAGCGATGCGCTCAAGGCCGTTGCTCGCAAGGCTCTGGAGCGCAAGACGGGCGCCCGTGGCCTGCGTTCCATCCTCGAAGGCGTGCTGCTCGACACCATGTACGAGATTCCTTCGCAGAAGGATGTCAGCAAGGTGGTGATCGATGAGAGCGTCATCGAAGGGACTTCGCAGCCGCTGATGATCTACGAGAACAGCGAGCCGCAAGCCAAGGCCGCACCCGACGCCTGATTCAGGTGATGCTTGGGTGATGGTTGCAAGCAAGAAAGGGGCCTACGGGCCCCTTTCTGCTTTTCCTGCGCAAGCGCTTGTAATTTCCCAAGCGTGCCCCCACATTAGGTCCAAGCATCATTTCCACCGGTTTCCGGCCATCAAGGCCGCTGTTAGAGGCGAAATCATGAAGACCACCCTCGACTTGCCTCTTTTGCCATTGCGCGATGTCGTTGTTTACCCGCACATGGTCATCCCGCTGTTTGTGGGGCGCGAAAAATCCATTGAAGCCCTAGAGGCCGCGATGACGGGCGAGAAGCAGATTTTGCTGCTGGCCCAGAAAAACCCAGCCGATGACGATCCAGGCGAAGATGCCTTGTACCGCGTCGGCACCGTTGCCACCGTACTGCAATTGCTGAAGCTGCCCGATGGCACCGTCAAGGTGCTGGTAGAGGGCGAGCAGCGTGGCGCGGTAGAGCGCTTCACGGAAGTGGAAGGGCACATCCGTGCCGAAGTCTCCCTGATCGACGAAGTCGACGCCGCCGAGCGCGAGTCGGAGGTCTTCGTGCGCACGTTGCTGTCGCAGTTCGAACAGTACGTGCAACTGGGCAAAAAAGTCCCTGCCGAAGTACTGTCCTCGTTGAACAGCATCGAAGAGCCTGGGCGCCTGGTCGATACCATGGCCGCGCACATGGCGCTGAAAATCGAACAGAAGCAGGAAATCCTCGAGATTGTCGACCTGGCGACACGCGTCGAGCACGTGTTGGCGTTGCTGGATGCCGAAATCGACCTGTTGCAGGTCGAGAAGCGCATCCGTGGTCGGGTCAAGAAGCAGATGGAGCGCAGCCAGCGCGAGTACTACCTGAATGAGCAGATGAAGGCCATTCAGAAAGAGCTCGGCGATGGCGACGAAGGCCACAACGAAGTCGAAGAGCTGAAAAAGCGCATCGAAGCCGCTGGCCTGCCCAAAGATGCCCTGACCAAGGCCCAGGCCGAGCTGAACAAGCTCAAGCAGATGTCGCCGATGTCGGCCGAGGCTACGGTGGTTCGCTCCTACCTCGACTGGCTCGTGCAGGTGCCGTGGAAGGCCCAGAGCAAGGTGCGCCTGGACCTGACCAAGGCCGAGGAAATCCTCGATGCCGACCACTATGGCCTGGAAGAGGTCAAGGAACGCATTCTCGAATACCTTGCCGTGCAAAAGCGCGTCAAGAAAATCCGTGGCCCGGTGCTGTGCCTGGTCGGCCCGCCTGGCGTCGGTAAAACCTCGCTGGCCGAGTCGATTGCCGCTGCTACCAACCGCAAGTTCGTGCGCATGGCCCTCGGCGGTGTGCGTGACGAGGCCGAGATCCGTGGCCACCGTCGCACCTACATTGGCTCCATGCCAGGTCGTCTGATCCAGAAGATGACCAAGGTCGGCGTGCGTAACCCGCTGTTCCTGCTCGACGAAATCGACAAGATGGGCAGTGACATGCGTGGCGACCCTGCCTCGGCGCTGCTCGAAGTGCTCGACCCTGAGCAGAACCACAACTTCAACGACCACTACCTGGAAGTCGACTACGACCTCTCGGACGTGATGTTCCTGTGCACCTCCAACTCGATGAACATCCCGCCAGCGCTGCTGGACCGGATGGAGGTCATCCGTCTGCCGGGCTACACCGAAGACGAGAAGATCAACATCGCAGTCAAGTACCTGGTGCCCAAGCAGGTCAAAGCCAACGGCTTGAAGAAGGAAGAGCTCGAGGTCGATATCTCGGCGATCCGCGACATTATTCGCTACTACACCCGCGAAGCCGGTGTGCGGGGCCTGGAGCGGCAAATTGCCAAGGTCTGCCGCAAGGTGGTCAAGGAACATACCGGCCAGAAGCAGGTCAAGGTCAAGGTGTCCAGCGAGCAGCTCGAGCACCTGCTGGGCGTGCGCAAGTTCCGCTACGGCCTCGCCGAGCAGCAGGACCAGATCGGCCAGGTAACCGGCCTGGCATGGACCCAAGTGGGCGGCGAGTTGCTGACCATCGAGGCCGTGGTCATCCCTGGCAAGGGCCAGCTGATCAAGACCGGTTCCCTGGGCGATGTCATGGTCGAGTCGATCACTGCCGCGCAGACCGTGGTACGCAGCCGCGCCCGCAGCCTGGGCATCGCAGCCGACTTCCACGAGAAGCACGATGTGCACATCCACATGCCTGAAGGTGCTACGCCGAAGGATGGCCCGAGTGCCGGTGTTGGCATGTGCACCGCACTGGTGTCGGCGCTGACACAGATTCCGGTGCGTGCCGATGTGGCCATGACCGGCGAGATCACCCTGCGTGGCCAGGTGCTGGCCATTGGTGGGTTGAAGGAAAAACTGCTGGCGGCACACCGTGGTGGTATCAAGACGGTGATCATTCCCGAGGAGAATGTTCGCGATCTGAAGGAGATTCCGGAAAATATCAAACAGGATCTTCAGATCAAACCGGTCAAATGGATTGACGAAGTCCTGCAAATTGCGCTGCAATACGCCCCGGAGCCCTTGCCAGATGTGGCTCCGGAGATTGTCGCGAAGGAAGAGAAGCGCGACAGCGACGCGAAGGAAAGAATCAGCACGCATTAGTAGTTTTTGGCTGGGGGGCTTTCCTTGACAGTTTTTTCGGGGCCTTGCTATAAAGCGGCACGCTATTGTTATCAGGCCACCCAGCACTCGTTTGATACGCTTTTCATTACATACTTAGAAACAAACTCAATAGAGAAATAAGGGGACTTAGAGTGAACAAGTCGGAACTGATTGACGCTATCGCTGCATCGGCTGACATTTCCAAAGCTACCGCAGGTAAGGCTCTGGACGCTGTGATCGACTCCGTAACGGGTGCCCTGAAAGCAGGCGACGACGTCGTTCTGGTTGGCTTCGGCACCTTCTCGGTCAAGGAGCGCGCCGAGCGCACCGGCCGCAACCCGCAAACCGGCAACGCCATCAAAATCGCTGCTGCCAAGGTTCCAGGTTTCAAGGCTGGCAAAGGCCTGAAAGACGCCGTCAACTAAGTCGTCTCTTTCAGCCGGGCCCGGCTTCGCCAGGTCCGAGCACGTTAAGGCGGGTCGCAAACGTTCCCGCCTGACACGTTTGCTAAGAAAAGGCGCATCCTCGGATGCGCCTTTCTTTTATCAGGATTCTACCCACGCTCCGCGGTTGTCGACGCAGTGGTACAGCCGTTTCTGGGGGACGCATGCTGCAAAATATCAGGGACAATTCACAAGGTTGGATTGCCAAGACCATCATCGGCCTAATCGTCGTGTTGATGGCGTTGACCGGCTTCGAGGCCATTTTCCAGGCTGCCAGCCATAGCCAGGACGCCGCCAAGGTGAACGGCCAGACCATCAGCCAGAACGAGCTGAGCCAAGCGGCCGACATGCAGCGCCGCCAGCTGATGCAACAGCTGGGCAAGGATTTCGACCCTGCACTGCTGGATGACAAGCTGCTGCGTGATGAGGCGCTCAAAGGCCTGATCACCCGCAAGCTGTTGTTGCAAGGTGCTGAAGATGCCAAGTTCGCCTTCTCCGAGGCCGCGCTGGATCAAGTGATCCTGCAAACCCCGGAATTCCAGGTTGACGGCAAGTTCAACGCCGATCGTTTCGACCAGGTCATTCGCCAGATGGGCTACGGCCGCCTGCAATTCCGCGACATGCTCGCCGAAGAAATGCTCATTGGCCAATTGCGTACCGGCCTTGCCGGCAGCAGCTTCGTCACTGACAAGCAGGTCGAGGCGTTTGCACGCCTTGAGAAGCAGACCCGTGATTTCGCCTCCCTGACCTTCAAGGCCGACCCGGCCGCGGTCAAGGTCAGCGAAGAAGAGGTCAAGGCGCACTACGAGAAGCATGCCAAGGAATTCATGTCGCCCGACCAGGTGGTCATCGATTACATCGAGCTGAAAAAGTCGGTGTTCTTCGACCAGGTCAAGGTCAGCGACGACGAACTCAAGGCCCAGTACGAGAAAGAAATCGCCAACCTCGCCGAGCAGCGCCATGCGGCGCACATTCTCATCGAGGTCAACGACAAGGTCACCGACGCCCAGGCCAAGGCCCGTGCCGAAGAGATCGAGCAGCGCCTGGCCAAGGGTGAAAACTTCGCCGCACTGGCCAAGGAGTTCTCCCAGGACCCAGGTTCGGCCAACAGCGGTGGTGACCTTGGCTTCGCCGGCCCGGGCGTGTACGACCCAGCCTTCGAAGATGCTTTGTACAAGCTGAAGGATGGCCAGGTATCGGCCCCGGTTCGCACCGAGTTCGGTTACCACCTGATCAAGCTGCTGGGTGTCGAGGCGCCGGAAGTGCCGAGCTTCGCCAGCCTGAAAGACAAGCTCACCCGTGACCTGAAGATCCCGCTGGTGGAACAGCGCTACGTCGACGCCAGCAAGCAGTTGCAGGATGCCGCGTACGAGGCGTCTGACCTGGCTCAGCCGGCACAGGACCTGAACCTGAAGGTGCACACCTCCGCAGCCTTCGGCCGTGAGGGTGGCGAAGGTATCACCGCCAACCGCGCAGTGGTCCAGGCGGCGTTCTCGGAAGAAGTGCTGGAAGAGGGTGCCAACAGCACCGCCATCGAGCTCGATCCGGAAACCACCGTGGTGCTGCGCGTCAAGGAGCACCGCAAGCCAGAACAACTGCCGCTGGAAGCCGTGGCCAAGAACATCAGCGAACACCTGGCCAAGGAGAAGGCGACTGCCGAGCTCAAGACCAAGGCGGACAAGCTGATTGCCGGCCTGCGTGATGGTTCTGTTGCCGCTGGCAGCGTCCATGAAGGGCAGGGCTGGAAAGCCTACGAGGCGGTGACCCGCGGTGAGGAAGGTATCGACCCGGCCGAACTGCAGGCCGTGTTCCGCCTGGGCAAGCCGCAAGCCAAGGACAAGCCGGTGTACAGCAGCGTGGTCCTGGGCGATGGCAGCCTGGTTGTCTTGCAGCTCAAAGGTGTCAACGAAGGCGCCGCCGCCACCGACGAAGAGAAGCAGCAGATTCGCCGCTACCTCGCGTCGCGTGCCGGCCAGCAAGACTTTGCGGCTTACCGCAAGCAGCTGGAAGCCAATGCCGATATCACCCGTTACTGAGTGATCACTGCATGACAAGACAGGCCGCATAATGCGGCCTGTCTTGTTTCTGGCCTTTTGTAGGAGCGGCCTCCTAGCGCTTCACCCCTTCGTAGTTGTCCAGCGTGTCCCGCGCAATCTCCCGCCCCAAGGCGATTAGCTCGGGGGCCTTGTAGAACTCGAAGAACCGGCACACCCGCTTCGGTACGTTGATCAACACATCTGGCGGGTAACCGGCGATCTTGTACTGCGCCAACGACGTCTGCATCACCTCGAAGCTCTGGTTGATCAGGTCCAGCAGCGAAGCCGGCCCCACGTTGTCGATGATGAACGAGCCGGTGGCCGACTTGGGTGCGCCTTCGCGCTCGGGCGCGGCCGCGGGCTGCTGGCCTTCCGGGTCGGCGACGTCCGCCAGCCATGGGCTGGGTGGGGCCAGGCCTTCGGCAACGATTTCCTGTTCGATACGTATCAGTTCTTCCGCCGGCTTGCGCCGGAACGGCAGGCGCGACCCCAGTGAGCTAAGCAGCGAATCGAAGCGCATCTTGAAGGCTGCCGGGCGTTCGATCACCGGCAACTGGTACTGCTTCTGGTTGGTGGCGTTGAGGTTGACCGCGATGATCAGGTCGCAGTGGCTGGACACCACCGGCACGATCGGCAGCGGGTTGAGAATGCCGCCATCGACCAGCATGCGGTTGCCCTGCATCACTGGGGTGAACAGGCTAGGGATCGCCGCCGAAGCGCGCATGGCCTGGTGCAGGCAACCTTCCTGAAACCAGATTTCCTGCTGGTGGGTGAGGTCGGTGGCTACGGCGGTGTAGGGAATGCGCAACTGTTCGATGTTGATGTCGCCGACGATTTTGCGGATCTGTCCGAAAACCTTGTCACCGCGGATCGCACCGAGGCGAAAGCTGACGTCGACCAGGCGCAGTACATCCAGATAGTCGAGGCTTTCGATCCAGTTGCGATACTCGTCAAGTTTGCCGGCGGCGTAGATGCCGCCAATCACTGCCCCCATGGAGCAGCCGGCAATGCAGGCAATGTCGTAGCCGCGCCGCTCTATTTCTTCGATCACCCCGATATGTGCATACCCTCGTGCACCCCCCGACCCCAACACCAGCGCCACGCGTTTACTCATGATTTTCCCTCAGCCTGTGCAACCATGGTTTAACAATGCACCCATTGCTGCCTGTGCTTCAATGTAGACCGCGCTGATCTACGCTAAGCAAAGCCCATACGCGGGCACTTTTTGCTTGCCCATGCGTCGAACAGCCACTCTTTTGACTTTGAGGAATTACCGATGAAAGCCTGGATCTGCCTTCCACTGATTGCCCTGGCCCTTGCTGGCTGTGCGGGCAAGACGGCCTACCGTGACAGCTGCGCGACCCAGCTGGATGCCGCCTGGAAGGAGCTCGACCTGGCCAAGGCCGAAGGGTTTGCCGGTACTGTCAGTTATTCGAAGGCGTTGTCGCTGCTGACGGGGGCCAAGACCCAGCAGCAGTTCGAAGGTTTTGAAGGGTGTACCAAGAAGGCCGAGAAGGCGCGTTTCTACATTCGTGAGTCGCGCGCTGGCCGCTGACCGAGGAGCGTCCCATGTCTGCCATGCTCGATCATGTCGTGTCACAAATCCTGGCCTTGCAAGTGCGCCTGCTGGCCTGCCGCGAGCGGCTTGCCGCGGATACCGACAGCGAGGCACTGCACGACCTGCGCATCGCTGTACGGCGCTTGCGCAGCCTGCTGCGGCCGCTGCGGGGGTTGCCGGGTGTCGAACAGCTGGAGGGCGCTGCCAAGTCCCTGGGCACATTGACGACGCCGTTGCGTGACCGGGAGGTGCTGGCGGCCGAGTTGGTCGAGCGGGGCTTGGTCGAGGCCGGGCAGCGGCGGCTGGCAGGGCGGGGCAAGGCCTTTGCCAGTGTCGCTGGTAGCCCGCAACTGACCCGTCTGCTGGCGATCGTGGATGCGTTTCCGTTGTTCCTGCGTGCGGCGGATCGCGAGGGCCTGGCGGATGCGCTGGAAAAACGCATCGACAAACGCTTGGTTCAGCAATGGCGCAAGCTGCGTAAGGCACTGGCCGATCCGGCCCACGATCGGCATCGGCTGCGGCTGTTGATCAAGCGTGCACGCTACGGTGATGAGGCGTATCCGCAGCTTGAGCATGCCGGAAAAAAACTGCAACGCCTGCTGAAAAAGGCTCAGGGCGACCTGGGCACTTGGCATGACCGCCTGCAATGGTTGCTGCAAGCGCGCGAGCACGCCGACCTGGCGCCGTGCAAGATCGACTGGGAGCAAGAGCTGCATGAGGCGGAGCGTCAATCCGACCTCACGCTGGAGGCTTTGCAGGTGGCGTTGAAGCAGCGATAGCCCGGCATATGACCGATTTAGGGCCTGATCGGTGTAGGCGGGCTGGTTAGTATGTTTCGATGCAGGGCGCGTGCACTACGTGCCCCCAGATCGATACGCTGCAGGAGCCTACGTGCGATGAACTTCACTGAACTGCTCGACGCCGTGCGAGCGAATGCTGAATCGGTAACCGTCCCCCCGACATGGGCCCAAGGCCGCGCGGCCTTCGGCGGGTTGATGGCTGCCATGGTCTATGAAGCAATGCGCCTGAAATTGACCGATGACCGCCCTGTGCGCTCCTTGGCCATCAGCTTCGTGGCGCCTGCGGCGGCGGGTGTACCGATTCGTTTCGAAGTCGACGTGCTGCGTGAAGGCAAGGCTGTCAGTACCTTGCTTGGCCGAGCGGTGCAGGAAGGGCAGGTGGTGACGCTGGTACAGGGCAACTTCGGTGCAGGCCGCCCCTCGGTGGTCGACATCCCAGCGCAACCGGCGTTTGCCATGAAGCCGCTGGAGCAAACCGCCCCAGAACTGCCTTACATCAAAGGCGTGACCCCGGAATTCATGCGCCATGTGGCCCTTCGCTGGGCGGTGGGCGGGCTGCCGTTCAGTGGCAACGATTCACGGCAGATGGGCGGCTGGGTACGCTTGCGCAACATCGCCGACGAAGCGTTGAACGTGTCTCACCTGCTGGCTTTGGTAGATGCTTGGCCACCGAGCCTGTTGCCGCACCTGAAACAGCCGGCAGCCGGCAGTACGCTGACTTGGACCATCGAATTCATCCAGCCCACGCCAAAGCTGTCGACGCTGGACTGGTGCCGGTATTGCGTCGAGACCGAGTACGCGCGTGATGGTTATGGGCATGCCGCCGCCGCGCTCTGGTCGGAAAAGGGCGAGTTACTGGCGCTAAGCCGCCAAACGGTTACAGTTTTCGCCTAGATGTCCTCTTCAGCCTTCAGTGGCGATGCTTGTGCCGTTCGCGCCAGGCCCGCCACCAGGCACCGCTCAGTACAAAGCGCGGAAAGGTGATGAACTGTTCCGTCAGCAGGCGCTGTACGGCGTCCTTGCGGTTGGCAAACGGCTCGGGTTGTTGCGCTTCTAGTCGATGCCCGTGACGTTGCAAGCCCAGGCCAGCGATCAGAGAAATGATGCCAACGGCAAGCTGACCCAGGTCCAGGGCAAACAGGCCGGACAGCACCAGCAGCACACCGAGAATGAACAGAGGTACGGCAATCAGGTGCAGCGCCAGGTTGGTCGGGTGGCGATGGTTATGGTGATAGCCACGCCATTGCCAGGCGGGCAGATTGGGCAGGCGTTTGCTCATGGGCATTTCCTCTCGGTCATGCCCAAAGCTTAGTGCGGCCTGGGGGAGGGGGCCAATCGAGCCTGGCTATCGTGACACGCTAAAGTGACTATAGCTTGAGCTGGCCTATGGCCTTGTTCAGCTCGCCAGCAAGGGTCGCTAATTCGTTGCTGGTGGTGGCCGAGCCGACGGTCTGTTGCACGGTGTGTTCGGTGACATCACGGATGCTCACCACCGCCCGGTTCATTTCTTCGGCCACCTGGCTCTGCTCTGCGGCAGCCACGGCGATTTGGGTATTGCTTTCGCGCATCTGCGCCACTGCACCGGTAATCTCGGCCAGCGCCTCACCGGCTGCCTGAGCCTGTTTAACGCAATCGTCGGCCTTGTACGAGCTTTCCTGCATGAACTCCACTGCATCGCGGGTGCCGGACTGAAGCGCGGAGACCATGGTGGTGATCTCGTCGGTCGAGGTCTGCACGCGTTTGGCCAGGTTGCGTACTTCATCGGCGACCACCGCGAAGCCGCGGCCCAAGTCGCCCGCGCGTGCTGCTTCGATGGCGGCGTTCAGTGCCAGCAGGTTGGTTTGCTCGGCAATGCTGTGGATCACCCCCACCACGCCGTTGATCTTCTGGCTGTCCTCGGCCAGTTGGCGGATCATCTCGGCGGTCTGCTGCACGCCGCTGGACAGCCCTGCGATCGAATCCTGTACGCGGCTAACCACTTCCTGGCCGCTGCCGGCGAGCGTATCGGCCGTCTGCGACAGGTCGCGGGTAGCGCCGGCATGCTGGGCAATGTGGTGCACCGTGGCCGACATCTCGTTGATGGCCGTGGCGGCCTGGTCGGTTTCACTTTGCTGGCCGAGCATGCCGTGGCGCACGTCGTTCATGCTAGACGCCAGGCGCGCTGCACCGGCGTCGAGTTGCGCGGCGGTGAGGGCCACGGTGCTGACCACACGGTGGTAGGTCGACTGCATGGCATTGAAGGCCCCTGCCATCTGGCCGACTTCGTCGCCACATGCCAACGGCACCCGCGCCGACAGGTCGCCGGTCTTCTCCACGTGCAGCATGACGTCCTTGAGGGTGTTGAGCTGGCTGAGCAGGAAGCGGATCAGCAACTGCGAAGCTCCGAGCATGGCCAGCATCAGGATCAGTACGCACACGGCGTAGTTGGTGAAGCGTTCGAAGAACACCTGGCGCACGCTTGGCGACTGGGCCACTACGGCAACCTGCTGGTCGCCGTGTTGCAGCACCTGGGCGCCGCGCAGCGGGTTGTCGCCCAGCAGCCACGCGGCGGGCAGGTCGACCCAGCCCTGGGCGTTGCGCAGGGCTTCGATCGGTTCGCCAGCAAAACTTGGCGTCTGGCCCGGCAACCAGCTGATGACATTGGCTTGCCGGGGCAGCGCTTGCCCGGCAGGCCAGGCGGACAACAGCTGGGCTTGTGCCGCAGCTTGCGCCTGGGCCGCGTCGGCGCGGGCGCGTTGCTCCAGGTGCACGGCGTAGAGCACCAGCAGCAAGGTCGTGACAAAGGCCACCGCGTTGACGGCCCAGAACTTGTACTTCAGGGAAACATTGCTAAGCCAGGCACCCATGGGCAGGTCTTCTCTGAGTTGAGCGGAAACAATATTGGCAAGGTGCCATCATTGTGCCTGCACCCGACAGAGGCATTCTTGATATGTATCAAGAAAAAACAGGCAGGGGTTAATGCCAGTCAGTTAAGCTTCATCCGCCTTAATTGGGGCTGCTGTGCAGCCCATCGCAGCGGTTCGGCGCCCCGACAAGCCAGCTCCTACAGGTGAGCGAGATTCTCAAGAAATACGCTACATCTGTAGGAGCTGGCTTGTCGGGGCGCCGAACCGCTGCGATGGGCCGCGCAGCGGCCCCCTAGGCCCTAACTGACTGGCATTAGGGCTGGGGCCAGCTTAGGCTAGCCGAAAGAATGCCCGTGCAGCCGCCGTCGTATGGGCTGCCGTGTGCTCCACGGGCTCGCCCCGGTGCAACGCCACTTCCCTCAGCACCTCCGGTAGAAACGCCGGTTCGTTACGGCCGTTTTTAGGCTTGGGCCTCAGGCTGCGCGGCAGCAGGTAGGGCGCATCGCTCTCGAGCATCAGGCGGCCTTCCGGGATGTTGCCGACCAGGGGATGCAGGTGCGTTCCGCGGCGTTCATCGCAGATCCAGCCGGTTATGCCGATGTGCAGGTCCATGTCCAGATAGGCGAACAATGCTTCACGCTCGCCGGTAAAACAGTGCACCACGGCACCGCTCAGGTGGTCGCGGTAGCCCCTCAGGATGGCCAGTAAGCGCTCGCTGGCATCACGTTCGTGCAGAAACACCGGCAAGCCCAGTTCGGCAGCCAGCGCCAGTTGAGCTTCCAAGGCCTTTTCCTGCAGCGGGCGAGGGGAGAAGTCGCGGTTGAAGTCCAAGCCGCATTCGCCCACTGCCCGTACCCGTTGCTCATTCAGCAATTGGCGCAGCTGAGGCTCGCTGTTGGCATCCCAGGATTTGGCATCGTGAGGGTGCACGCCAGCGGTGGCGAACAGGTGTTCAGCGCTTGCATCCAGCTGCTGGCACAGCTCCAGCGCCTTCTCGCTGACCGCCAGGCTGGTGCCCGTCAGGACCATCTGCGCCACGCCAGCTTCGATGGCGCGCTCGACGATGGCCGCCTGTTGGTCGTGGAAACTGCTGTTGGTCAGGTTGACGCCGATATCGATCAGTTGCATGGTGCTATCTCGTGCCGCGGGGCGGCCAGCATAGCAAAATCCGCGTTTTTCGGAAAAAACCAAGAACTTCATGCTGTTGCCGTGGTCTTCTGCCGTCATTTATCACGAAGCGGCGATGCCACATGAACGCCGCCCACCGACCTCGGACACGCTTCGCATGCTGCGATACCTGCTGACCTTCTTGCTGATGCTTGGGCTGACCACTGCTGGTGCTGCCCAGGCACGCCTGCCAGGGCCGCAGCAGAATATCCCGCCCAGCAAGCTGCGTGACCTGCAGCAGATCCGTAGCAGCAAGGTGCTGCGGGTGTTGGTCAATCAAAGCCGCAACAGCTCTGGCGAGGTCAAGGGCGAGCCGGTCGGCATCGAATACTATCGCCTGCGCGCGCTTGAGCATTACCTGAATGCCCGGGCTGGCGATGGGCAGCAGATTCAGCTGAAACTCATCCCCCGCGCCAAAGAGCAGTTGCTGGGTGCCCTGCAGCGCGGCGAAGGGGACTTGGCTGCCCCGGGTGAACTGCTCGACCCGGTGGTGGTGCGGGGCGTCAGCAGTAGCGCGCCGGTGCTCGACCAGGTGCCGCTGATGCTGGTCGGGCGCAAAGGCGAGCGCAGCTTCAGCCATGTCGAGCAGTTGTCGGGGCGTACGGTCGCCTTGACCAGTGCCAGTGCCGCCGGGCCTTTGATCCAGCAGGTGAACCAGCAATTGGCCTTGCGCAAGCGTGCGCCGATCAAGGTTGAGTGGGTCGACTCGACCCTGGCGGTGGAAGACGTGCTGGAAATGGTCCAGGCCGGTATCTATCACCTGACAGTGGTCGAGCGCCCGATTGCCCTGCGTTGGGCCAGGGTGATGCCGCGTCTGCGCCTGGACAGCCGTGTGCACCTGGGGGCGCCGCAAGCCATGCGCTGGTACGTGGGGCGCGACGCGCCGCGGCTGCTGGCCAGCGTCGATCGCTTTCTGCAGGGTTACCGCGCACCGGATAACCAGGATGCCGCGTTCGAGCGCATCTACCGTCGCCAGTACCGCGTACACAACCCCTTGGCGAGCAAGGATCGGCAGCGGCTGAGCGCAGTGCGTGCGGTGCTGCAGAAGCATGGCGAGGCGCAGCAGATCGACTGGCTCAACCTGGCCGCGCTCGCCTTCAAGGAATCGACACTCAACCCATCGGCCCGCGGCACGGGCGGCGCCCATGGCCTGATGCAGATTACCCCGTCGGCCGCGCAACGGGTCGGGGTGAGCAATACCGCCACGGTCGATGGCAACGTCCAAGCCAGTGCCCGCTACCTGGCGCTGATCCGGCGCAAGTTCTTTGCCAGTGCCCAGATCAACGAGCGAGAGCGCATGGCGTTTGTGCTGGCGGCCTATAACCTGGGGCCTGAACGGGTCCAGGCGATGCGTGCCGAAGCCCGCCGTCGGGGGCTCAACGGCAACCAGTGGTTCTTCCAGACCGAGCGCATTGCGATGGAGCAGGTGGGCATGGGGCCAGTCAACTTCGTCAACAGTGTCAACAAGTACTTCCTGGCGTTCAACCGTGAGCGTGCTGTTCTGGAGCGAGTAGCCAAGCGCTGACAAATCGATTTTGTAGATTGTTATGTTGGGGTTTTTGCGATTTTCATATTCATTGAATTGATTATGATGGCGCCATTCCAACACAACTTCCCGGATTCAAGGACGCCACAACATGAACACCACCTCCCTCAACGCAGTGATCGCAACCCGTGCAGGCGCTGGCCTCAGCGTGATCCGTATCCTGGTCGGCATCATCTTCATGGCGCATGGCGCGCAGAAGCTGTTCGGCCTGTTTGGCGGCTATGGCCTGGAGGGCACCGGCCAGTGGATGGAAAGCATCGGGCTGGCACCGGGTTACCTGATGGCCTTGCTGTCTGGCAGCGCCGAGTTCTTCGGCGGCCTGGCCCTGGTGATCGGCCTGCTGGCACGCCCAGCGGCCCTGGCGCTGACGGTCACCCTGGTGGTGGCGATCTTTTCGGTGCACATCGGCAACGGCCTGTTCATGGCCAACAACGGTTATGAATTTGCCCTGGCGCTGCTGGCCGGCACCCTGGCGGTGATGATCGAAGGTGCAGGTCGCTTCTCCCTCGACCGCCTGATCGCCCGCTGACAGGCCCCGGGCCTCAAGCTGCATCGTGCAGCTTGAGGCTTGAATCTTTGCGCTTGTAGCTCTAGCATACCGCCTGCGCCGATTTAAACAGCTACTTGCGGGGCGCAGGAGAGGCCCCCTCCGGGTCATCCGAAATACCGCTAAAGCGCTGGTTCGGTGACGCCTCCCACCGCTGCCCAGCGGGATTCGCGAGGCGGAGAGAAGCACCATGAGTTGCCCACGTAGCCCACGTACTAGCGTCTGTTTGAGCCCGTTGCCTGCAAACGAGGCCTCCCGCACACCGCGCATCCTGCTCGGTGGCCAGCATCAGCCTACCCTTTTGCGTCATCTCGAAGGCCTTTCACGTCGCAAGGGCCAGGCGCGTGCCTTTCTTATCCAGTTCACCGAAACCTGCTGCCATCTCGCGCAGTATGGCAACGACCGTTTCGATTTGGCGGTCATTCAGGCCCCGGCCTCTGCCGAGGCCGCCGAAGTCATTGGCCATCTCACCCGCATCGCTCGTCAAGGCCTGATCACCCGCCGTTGAGGAGAACGCTGTTGAGCACCAACATCATCACCACCGAAGGCCATGAGGCCCTGAAAAAAGAGCTGGATCACCTGTGGCGTGTCTACCGCCCCGAGATCACCCAGAAGGTGACCTGGGCGGCATCGCTGGGTGATCGCAGCGAGAATGCCGATTACCAATACAACAAGAAGCTGTTGCGCGAGATCGACCGCCGGGTCCGGTATCTGCGCAAGCGCCTTGAGGATGTAAAGGTCGTGGCGTATTCGCCAGAGCAGGAAGGGAAGGTGTTTTTCGGTGCCTGGGTCGAGATCGAGAACGACGAGGGCGAGACCAAGAAGTTTCGCATTGTCGGGTATGACGAGATCTATGGGCGTAACGACTACATCTCGATCGACTCACCCATGGCCCGTGCCTTGCTCAAAAAGGAGGAGGGCGACGAGGTGGTGGTGCAGACCCCGACCGGCGACGCGGCCTGGTACGTCAACAGCATCAGCTACGTGTAGGAACGGCCCTAGGGGTATAACGCGGTCGATGTGGGAGCGGCCTTGTGCCGCGATGGGCCGCAGAGCGGCCCCAGCATTCTTAAGTGAACAGCATTACGCTCCTGTAGCGGTTTTTTCACCCCTCCCGCAACACCGTCAACGGGCTGGCATTGAGCGCCCGCCGCGTGCCGAGCACCCCAGCACCCCCCACCAGCACTGCCCCCGCCAGAGGTAACACGAGCAGCCACGGGTGCGGGTTCCATTGCAGGTCGAAGGCATAGCGGTACAGCACCAGCGTGATCAACTCGCAACCCAGTGCAGCCAGCAACCCGCTGGCTGCGCCCAGCAGGCCAAACTCGATACGTCTTGCCTTGACCAGCAATGGCCGTGCCGCGCCCAGTGCCCGCAGCAGGGCGCCTTGGCGAATGCGTTCGTCCAGTGTTGCCTGCAAGCCGGCGAACAGCACCGCCAAGCCTGCCGCCAAGACGAACAGCAGTACGTACTCGACCGCCAGGGTGACCTGAGCAAGGATGCTGCGCAGCTGATCCAGCAACGCGTCAACCTGCAGGATGGTCACCGCCGGGAAAGCCCGTGACAGCGCGACCACATCCAGGTCATGGCCTGGGGCCAGATAGAAGCTGGTGAGGTAAGTCGTGGGCAACCCCTGCAGCGTGCCAGGCTGGAAGATCATGTAGAAGTTCGGCTGGAAGCTGTCCCAGTGCACACTGCGCAGGCTGCTGACCCGGGCCTGGCGTTGCTGGCCACCGATGTCGAAGGTCAGCAGGTCACCCAGTTGCAGCTTCAGGCTCGTGGCCAGTTCGGCTTCCACCGAAACGCCCGGTATCTCGTCGCCCGACGGCAGTGCCTGCCACCATTCACCTGCCGTCAGTGTATTGCCATTGGGCAGTTCGGCGGCCCAGGTCAGGCTGAGGTCGCGTTGCACGGCGCGCTCGCCGGCGGAGTCTTTGCTGACGATCTGCTGCACCGGTTGCTGGTTGATCTGGATCAGGCGGCCGGGCGTTACCGGGTACAGCGGTGCCGAGGCCGCATTGACCTGCTGCAGGTGTTGAGCGAAGGGCTCACGATCATCCGGCAGGATGTTCAGGGCGAAGTGGTTGGGTGCATCCTTGGGCAATTGTGCCTGCCAGGTGTCGAGCAGCTCGGCACGCAGCAATGCGACCAGCGCCATGGCCAGCAGAATCAGGCCAAAAGCCAGGGCCTGGCCAGCGGCAGCCAACGGATGGCGCAACAATTGCCCGAGCCCAAGGCGCCAGGCCAGCGGGGCACCGACCAACAGTTGGCGCAAGCTGCGCAGGCCCAGTAGCAGCAGGCCGCCGAGCACCACCGCCGCGACCAGGCCACCGCCCAGCAGTGCGAAGGTCAGCAGCAGGTCTAGGCTCAGGCGCCACATGATCAGGCCCAGGGCCAACAAGGCGGCGCCATACACCAGCCAACTGCTGGGTGGCACCGGCAGCAGGTCACGGCGCAGCACGCGCAGCGGGGGTACCTGGCCGAGGGCGGCAATGGGCGGCAGGGCGAAGCCGGCCAGGGCGACCAGCCCGGTGCCGATGCCGGCCAGCGCGGGTACGACACCGCCAGGCGGAACCACGCTCGGCAGAAGGCCGTGCAGCAGCCGGAACAGGCCCAGTTGCGCCAACCAGCCGAGCAGGGCGCCTGCCACGGCAGCCACCAGGCCAAGCATGGCCAGCTGCACACAGTACAGGCCCAGGGCCTGCCGACGGGAAAGGCCCAGGCAGCGAAGCAGCGCACTGGCATCCAGGCGCCGGGCGGCGTAGCGGCTGGCCGACATGGCCACGGCGACGCCGGCCAGCAATACCGCCACCAGGCTTGCCATGTTCAGGTAGCGCTCGGCTTTGCTCAGGGCGCCCCCAATCTGGCGGTTGCCATCGCGGGTGTCGAGCAGGCGCTGGTTGGCCGCGAGGTTTTTCTCCACGGCCTGGCGATACTGGGCCAGCGCTTCGACGTCGCCGCGCCACAGGTCGCGGTAGGACACCCGGCTGCCCGGCTGGATCACCTCGGTCGCGGCCAGGTCCGCCAGGTTCATCATTACCCGCGGGGTCAGGCTATAGAAGTTGTTGGCGCGGTCCGGCTCGTAGGTCAGTACGCGGCTCATGCGCAGGGTTTTCATGCCCACGTCGATGCTGTCACCGATCGCTAGCCCCAGCGCGGCCAGCAGCCTTGGTTCGACCCAGGCCTCCCCGGGCGCCGGGCCACCCCCGGGGGTTTCCTGGGCATAGGGGGCGGCGGCACTGCGGACTTGCCCGCGCAAGGGGTAGGCGCCGTCGGCGGCCTTGACGCTGGACAGCTGGATGCCGCTGTCACCGCCCACCACGCTGGTGAATTCGACCACTTGGGCGTGGCGCAAGCCGAGGGCCTTGCCTGCGCTGATCTGTTCGTCCCGGGCAGGTGCGCTGCCTTGCAGCACCAAGTCGGCACCGAGGAATTCGCTGGCACGTAATTGCATGGCGCCGTTGAGGCGGGCACCGAAGTAACCAATCGCCGTACTGGCCGCAACGGCCACCAGCAGGGCAAAGAACAGCACGCGCACTTCGCTGGCGCGGATGTCACGTAGCAACTGGCGCAACGCCAGGCCGCACAATCGGGAGAAGGGCATGCTGGTCATGAGCTCAGACCTCCACCGGGGCCACCAGGCGGCCGGCGTCCAGGCGGATAAGGCGCCGGCAGCGTCTGGCCAGGCGTTCGTCATGGGTGACCAGTACCAAGGTGGTGCCGCGCTCCTTGTTCAATTCGAACAGCAGGTCGCTGATGCGCTCGCCGGTGTGGCTGTCGAGGTTGCCGGTGGGCTCGTCGGCGAACAGCACGGCAGGTTGTGCCGCGAAGGCGCGGGCAATCGCCACCCGTTGTTGCTCGCCACCGGACAGCTGGCGCGGGGTGTGGCTCAGGCGCTTGCCCAGGCCAACCCGTTCGAGCAGGGTGCGGGCGTGTTCGCGGGCATCACGGCGGCCGTCCAACTCCAGGGGTAGCATGACGTTCTCCAAGGCGTTGAGGCTGTCTAGCAACTGGAATGACTGGAATACGAAGCCGACATGCTCGGCGCGCACGCGGGCGCGCTGGTCTTCGTCCAGTGGGCCCAGGTCATGCCCGGCGAGGATGACCTTGCCGGCGCTGGGCTGGTCGAGGCCGGCGAGCAAGCCGAGCAACGTTGACTTGCCTGAGCCCGAAGCACCGACGATGGCCAGGCTGTCGCCTTGGGCGAGATCGAGGGAGAGGGCGTGGAGGATGGTCAGATCGCCTTCCGCGCTGGGGACCACTTTGCTAAGGTTCTGCGCAACGAGAATGCTGGGGCCCATGGAGAATCCAATGCGAATGTGGTGGTTGAGTGCCGGTCTGGCCTTGTGTTGCCTGGCCCAGAGCGCCACGGCGGGAACGGTGCTGGTGGTTGGCGATAGTATCAGCGCCGGTTTTGGCCTGGATAGCCGCCAGGGGTGGGTCTCTTTGTTGCAGACCCGGCTCAAGGACGAAGGTTTCGATGATCAGGTGGTCAACGCGTCGATCAGCGGCGACACCAGTGCAGGAGGCCAGGCGCGGCTGCCGGCGCTGCTTGCAGCGCACAAGCCGGCGGTGGTGGTGCTGGAGTTGGGCGGCAATGACGGGCTGCGCGGGCAGCCGCCGCAGCAATTGCAACAAAATCTTGCTTCGATGATCGAGAGCGCTCGGCAAGCAGGTGCCAAGGTGCTGTTGCTGGGGATGCGCCTGCCGCCCAACTATGGTGTGCGTTACACCACGGCGTTTGCCCAGGTGTATGAACAGTTGGCTGCGGAAAAACAGGTGCCGTTGGTGCCGTTTTTCCTGGAGGGTGTGGGCGGTGTGCCGGCGCTGATGCAAGCTGATGGCATCCATCCTGCGCAAGGTGCCCAGCAGCGCCTGCTGGAAAATGCCTGGCCGGCGATAAAACCCTTGCTGTGACGCTTTAAACGGGGCCGGCTTTCGGCTAAGGTTGCGCCCCCCGTTTCGAGAGCCCCCGATGCCGCGCCCTGCCTGGTCCCTTTATGCCTACCAACTGATCGAGCCTGACGAACAGCTCGACCTGTTTGCCTGCCAGGAAATTCGCGTCCACCTGGCGGCCCGCCAGCTTGAGCTGGGCGTGCCGGTCGACCGTACCTTGTGCGGCGGTTTGCTGCCCGCGCAGCCGCGCTGGTCCGGGGTGCAACGGTCGATCTACCGCGACGACCGCCTGTGCGCGCTCTGCCGCGCCATTCTCGACGCCCAGCGGCGCGGCATGCGCCCGGTGTGGCCGCAGCTTTGATGCCAAACCTGACACACCTTTCATCATCTGAAACGCTTGCGTGACGCCAATGCCTCCCGCTTGCATCGGTGCGGGTGTACAATCGATCCTCTTGACCCACCTTTCGAAGGATTTACCGGATGTTGCCGCGCTTTCCTGCCGTCACCCGTAGCCTGTCCCTGGCCGCCCTGCTGGTAGCGGGCCCCGCTGCTGCGCTGGAGCTGCCATTGCCACCCCCCGGTGAAGACATCGTCGGCCAGGTGCAGGTGATCAAGGCAAAGTACGAAGACACCTTCGCCGATATCGGCACTGCCAACGACCTTGGCTACCTGGAAATGATCGCCGCCAACCCGGGCGTCGACCCTTGGTTGCCGGGTGCCGGTACCGAAATCATCCTGCCGACCCGCTATGTGCTGCCGCCGGGGCCGCGCGAAGGCGTGGTCATCAACCTGGCCGAGTACCGTCTGTACTACTACCCGAAAGGGCAGAGCGTGGTGTACACCTTCCCGCTGGGCATTGGTCGTGAAGGTTGGGGTTCGCCAATCGCCAATACCAAGATCACCGCCAAAACCCCGAACCCGACCTGGACCCCGCCCGCTTCGATTCGCGCCGAGCACGCCGCCGACGGCGACATCCTGCCGACCGTGGTGCCTGCCGGGCCGGACAATCCGCTGGGCCCGTTCAAGTTCACCCTGGGTGTACCGGGTTACCTGATTCATGGTTCAAACAAGAAGTTTGGCATCGGCATGCGCACCAGTCACGGTTGCTTCCGCATGCTCAACAACAACGTGGTCGAGCTGTCGAAGATGGTGCCGGTAGGTACCCCAGTGCGCATCATCAACGAGCCTTACAAGTTCGGTATCAGTGCTGGCAAGGTCTACCTCGAAGCGCACACGCCGTTGGACGATCAAGGTAATCCGTCGGTGGTGGATAAGCACACTGCGGTTATCAATGCATTGCTCAAGCGTGAAGACCTGGCGAACAACCTGCGCATGAACTGGGACATGGTGCGTGACGTTGTCGCCGCTGAAGATGGCATGCCCGTCGAAATTGCCGTCCCAGTCGATAATCAGGGTACGGCGCCGATGGTTTCGAGCATCCCGCCTGAACTGCAGTAAGCGTTCGCGAGCTGCCCAGGGCCTGCCTTAGTGCAGGCCTTTTCGTTTGTGCACTGCTTGTTGCGGGGCAATAAAAAAGCCGACCCACAAGTGGGTCGGCTTCATAACAATCCGTGAGGACTATTACTTGCGGCTGGCTTTGTCCAGCATACGCAGAGCGCGCTCATTGGCTTCGTCAGCGGTTTGCTGAGCCTTCTGAGCGGCTGCCAGTGCGTCGTCAGCCTTACGGTAGGCTTCGTCTGCACGAGCTTGAGCGCGAGCTGCTGCGTCTTCAGTCGCAGTCAGACGAGCTTCGGTTTCTTTGGATACGCTGCTGCAACCGGTAGCCAGAACTGCGGCCAGAGCCAGAGCAGAGAATTTCAGAACGTTGTTCATCGTGTTCCCCTTCAAGGACTTTCTATTAAAGAGCCATCTCTCGGAAAAGAGAAACTGGCCGGCGTACATAGTACCCATTACTTGTAGTAAGTAAACTGACAGAGCGCAAGAACTGCAAAAAAAATGTTGCTCCAGGTCACGCCGACAAGATTTGCGACGCGTTTGTGAAAAAAACGTACAGGGGCCGCAACCGTCTGTACTACGGGAACTTTTTTGTTGAACTAACGGTGACTTTGTCTGTCGTTCAGCGTCTTAAGCCCTACAACATCCGGCGGCTGTTGGCGTAACGGGAAGAGTCCATTAGCGACGTTTTTTGCCGTTTTTTAACCGTTGCCACCTTGAGCAATCCTGCTTGCCGCGCCTACTATCTTGTGAATGCCCGACGGTAGAACGATTGCAATCGTCCTGTGGTCCAAGGGGCAACAGGTGGCGTAGAGGATTCTGTGCCGGATAAACCACCATCGGTTAAGGTATGGGTCTGCCGAGAAGACCTGCGAGGAGTAGTGATGAGCGAAGCGCTGACCATCCACCATGACCAAGCCGGTCATCAGTTCGAGACCAACGTGGACGGTCATCGTGCCTATCTGACGTACATGGATCTGGGCAAGCAGACGCTGGACATCTATCGCACCTTCGTGCCTAACGCCCTGCGCGGGCGTGGCATTGCCGCAGCGCTGACCGAGCGGGCCCTGGAGTATGCCGAGCAGATGGGGTACACGGTGATTCCGTCGTGCTCTTATGTAGAACGCTACATGGAACGCCAGCAGCGTCATTCGAGCAAAGTCTGAACCTGTAAAAAAAAGGGCCGCTTAGCGGCCCTTTTTTTGTCAGCCGCGCTGGCGCTGCGGCAGTACATCCTTGAGCTTGGCGTGCATGCTTCGCAAGGTCTTCTCAGTCGCAGACCAGTCAATACAGGCGTCGGTCACCGAAACACCATATTGCAGTTCGTTCAGGTCTTTCGGAATCGACTGGCAGCCCCAGTTCAAGTGGCTCTCGACCATCAGGCCGATGATCGACTGGTTACCTTCGAGGATTTGGTTCGCGACGTTTTCCATCACCAGTGGCTGCAGGGCCGGGTCCTTGTTGGAGTTGGCGTGGCTGCAGTCGACCATGATGTTGGCCTTGATCTTGGCCTTGGCCAGGTCTTGTTCGCACAAGGCGACGCTGACCGAATCATAATTCGGCTTGCCATTGCCGCCGCGCAGCACCACGTGACCGTAAGGGTTGCCCTTGGTGGTGACGATCGAGACGCCGCCTTCCTGGTTGATGCCAAGGAAGCGGTGCGGTTTGGACACCGACTGCAGAGCGTTGATCGCAACGGTCAGGCCGCCATCGGTGCCGTTCTTGAAGCCGACCGCCGAAGACAGGCCCGAGGCCATTTCGCGGTGGGTCTGGGATTCGGTGGTGCGGGCGCCGATGGCCGACCAGCTGATCAGGTCCTGCAGGTACTGCGGGGAGATCGGGTCGAGCGCTTCGGTAGCGGTCGGCAGGCCCATTTCAGCCAGGTCCAGCAGCAGTTGGCGGCCGATGTGCAGGCCGTCCTGGATCTTGAACGAGTCATCCAGGTACGGATCGTTGATCAGGCCTTTCCAGCCTACGGTGGTGCGCGGCTTCTCGAAGTACACGCGCATGACCAGATAGAGGGTGTCGGAGACTTCCGCAGCCAATACCTTCAGGCGTTCGGCGTACTCGTGGGCAGCCTTGATGTCGTGGATGGAGCAGGGGCCGACCACGACGAACAGGCGATGGTCCTTGCCGTCGAGAATATCGCGCACCACTTGGCGGCCGGCAGTCACGGTCTGCAAGGCCGTGGCGCTGAGGGGGATTTCCTTCTTGAGCTGATCGGGCGTGATCAGGGTCTCGTTGGAGGCAACGTTTAAGTCGTCGATCGGTAAATCAGCCATCGTGTTACTCGTCAGGTCACGGGTGCCGGCCGCCAGCAATCCCCGTGCGGCCCAGCAGCAAGAATGTTCGCAGCGGGGAGCCGAACCTTAGCGCGTTACAGGTGGCGCGACAATGGGCTTTGGCCCGTCAGGGCAGGGATTTTCCCGTGCTGGCGGCGCCGTTGCGCGATTGGGGTGCCCAGCGGGCCGGAACCGGTGTAAAAAAGCGCACTGACATTTACCTGGAGATCGGCATGCATCCGCGCAAACCACGTATCGGTATCATCGGCAGTGGTGCCATCGGCGGCTTTTATGGGTTGATGCTGGCGCGGGCCGGTTTCGACGTGCACTTCCTGCTGCGCAGCGAATACGAGGTGGTGCGCGACCAGGGGCTGGTGCTTGAAAGTGCCGTGCATGGCGTGTTGCAGATGCAGGTTCAGGCGTATGCCAATGTTGCCGACATGCCGCAGTGCGACTGGTTGCTGGTGGGCGCCAAGGCCACCAGCAACGACCAGCTGGCGCCGCTGATCGTGCAGGCCGCTGCACCCGACGCACGCGTGGTGCTGCTGCAGAATGGCCTGGGCGTGGAGGAGCAACTGCGCCCGGCATTGCGCGACGACATGCACCTGCTCGGCGGCCTGTGCTTCATTTGCGTCAATCGCCAGTCCCCGGGTGTGATCCGCCATCAGGCACTGGGTACGGTCAACCTGGGCTATCACAGTGGGCCGGCAAGCGAGGGTGGTGCTGCGCTGGTCAAGGAGGGGGCAGGGCTGTTCCAGGCGGCGGGTATCGATTCGCAGGCCATGGACAACCTGAGCCAGGCCCGTTGGCAGAAGCTGGTGTGGAACGTGCCGTATAACGGGCTTTCGGTGTTGCTCGGCGCCAGCACCACGCCGCTGATGGCCGCCCCGCATAGCCGGGCGCTGATCCAGGCGTTGATGGGCGAGGTGGTGCAAGGCGCTGCAGCGTGTGGCCATGTGCTGCCCGAGGGGTATGCCGAGCATCTGTTCCAGGTCACCGAACGGATGCCCGACTACTGGCCAAGCATGTACCACGACCATGCCCAGCAGCGCCCGCTGGAGCTTCAGGCCATTTATGGCGAGCCGCTGGCGCGCGCACGGGCGGCGGGCTGCAGCTTGCCGCGCATGGAGATGCTGTACCAGGCGCTGTCGTTCATCAGCCGCGATACACGCCCCATCTGACGCCTCCTGCGGCCCGCGCCAGCAGCACGCCGGACGGCAAAGCGTGCGTGCGGCGCGCTGCTAAGCTGAAGCTTGCTCTGCCGCAGCGGCAGTCGAGGAGGTCGAATGATCCGCTCCATGCTGTACGCCACCGACCTCGGTGTCTACGCCCCTTTTGTCATGCAGCACGCCCTGGCATTGGCGCGCACGTTCAATGCGGAGTTGTATGTGATTCACGCCGTGGAGCCCATGGGCCAGTTCGCCGAGTCGCTGCTGCAAAGCTATCTCGATGAGCAGACGCTCGACCAGTTGCACAGCCAGGGCGTCAACACGGTCATGGCGAATATCGAACAGCGCGTGCTGGAAAATTTTCGCGATGAACTGGGCGAGGAGGCGGACCTTGCGGTCATCAAGGCGGTGCGTGTGCGTCAGGGTGACCCTGCCCAGGTCATACTCGACCAGGCGCAGCGCTTGAGCGTCGATTTGCTGATTTTCGGAAGCCACAGTGCCGGCGCGGGCGCTGATGTGCCGCTGGGGCGAACGGCGGTGCGGTTGCTGCAGTTGTCGTCTGTGCCGGTGTATATGGTGCCGCTTGCACAGCACCTGGGGCGTAGGAAAACGTGAAGCTGGCCGTGGGCTATTACTGGGGCGCGTGTAACAAAATAGTTCTAGATTTATTTCCAGAACCACTAATATAGTTATATATCGTCGCTGCCTGCTGCCGCTGACTCACCGCTGAACCGAGGGAAACCTATGAAGCTTCAACAACTGCGCTACATCTGGGAAGTGGCGCACCACGACCTCAACGTCTCCGCGACGGCGCAGAGCCTGTATACCTCCCAGCCAGGTATCAGCAAGCAGATCCGTTTGCTCGAAGATGAGCTGGGCGTTGAAGTCTTTGCCCGCAGCGGCAAGCACCTGACCCGCGTCACGCCGGCAGGTGAGCGCATCATCAATACCGCTGGCGAAATCCTGCGCAAGGTCGAGAGCATCAAGCAGATCGCCCAGGAATTCTCCAACGAGAAGAAGGGCACCCTGTCCATCGCCACCACCCACACCCAGGCCCGTTACGCGCTGCCGCCGGTGATCAGCAGCTTCATCAAGCAGTACCCGGAAGTGGCCCTGCACATGCACCAGGGCTCGCCAATGCAAATTGCCGAGATGGCCGCTGATGGCACTGTCGACTTCGCCATCGCCACCGAGGCGCTGGAGTTGTTCGGCGACCTGATCATGATGCCGTGCTACAAGTGGAACCGCTGCGTGGTGGTTCCGCAGGGGCACCCGCTGACCAAGCTGCCGAAGCTGACCCTGGAAGCCGTTGCCGAATACCCGATCGTCACTTACGTGTTCGGTTTTACCGGCCGTTCCAAGCTGGACGAAGCCTTCAACCATCGCGGCCTGACGCCGAAAGTGGTGTTCACCGCCGCCGACGCCGACGTGATCAAGACTTACGTGCGCCTGGGTCTGGGTGTGGGCATCGTGGCCAAGATGGCCGTTGACACCAAGCTCGACAGCGACCTGGTGGCCCTGGATGCCAGCGAACTGTTCGAGGCCAGCATCACCAAGATCGGCTTCCGCCGTGGCACCTTCCTGCGCGGTTTCATGTGCGACTTCATCGAGAAGTTCGCCCCGCACCTGACCCGCGAAGTGATGGCCAAAGCCATCCAGTGCCATAACAAGCAAGAGCTTGAAGAGCTGTTCGAAGGCGTCGAGCTGCCGGTGCACTAAGCCATTCGAGCATGAAAAAACCGGCCCAGTGGGCCGGTTTTTCTTTACCTGTCGATCAGCCCTTGCTGATCAGGTTGCCGGCGTGCAGGCCGCATTCCTTCTGGGTCGACTCTTCCCACCACCAGCGGCCTTCGCGCTCGTGCTGGTTCGGCAGCACCGGGCGTGTGCACGGTTCGCAGCCAATGCTGATGAAGCCGCGCTCGTGCAGGCTGTTATAGGGCAGCTCGAGCATGCGGATGTAGCCCCACACTTCTTCGCTGCTCATCTGTGCCAGCGGGTTGAACTTGTACAGGGGGCGCTCGGGGGTAGAGAAGGCGCTGTCGATTTCCAGTGCCGCCACCTGGCTACGCGTGCCTGGGCTCTGGTCGCGACGCTGGCCGGTGGCCCAGGCGCTTACCGTGGCCAGTTTGCGGCGCAGGGGTTCGATCTTGCGGATGCCGCAGCACTCGCCGTGGCCGTCCTTGTAGAAGCTGAACAGGCCCTTTTCCTTGACGAACGGGTCGAGCTTGCTGCGATCCGGGCTGAGGATCTCGATCGGCAGGTTGTACTGCTCGCGGACCTGGTCGATGAAGCGGTAGGTCTCCGGGTGCAGGCGGCCGGTGTCGAGGCTGAAGACCTTGACCTGTTTGTTCAGCTTCCAGGCCATGTCGACCAGCACCACATCCTCGGCGCCGCTGAAGGAGATCCACAAGTCGTCGCCGAAATGCTCGAAGGCGAGTTTCAGGATGTCTTGCGGGGACTTGTTGGCATAGGTCGCGGCGAGGGCGGCGACGTCGAAGGGTTGGCTCATCAGGCGGTTTCCATCTTGGCTGTGGCGCTGTGCGCTCGTAATGAGGTGATGGTAACAAAAAATGCTGGGTTAGACGCCTGGCATAAAGGCCTTGTGGCGCCGAATCAGAGCTGTTGCAAGGTCTCCATCAGCACCCGAACCTTGGCAATCGATTCTTCGTATTCCGACGCCCAGTCGGAGTCCGCCACCACTGCGCCGCCGCCCCAGCAGCTGACCTGGCCATCCTTCACGAGCAAGCTGCGAATGGCGATGGAGCTGTCCATCTCGCCGCGCACATCCACGTACAGCAACGAGCCGCAATACAGTGCACGGCGGCTGGGCTCCAGTTCGTCGATGATCTGCATGGCGCGGATCTTCGGCGCCCCGGTGATTGAGCCGCCGGGGAAGCTGTCGCCGATCAGGTCGAGTGGGTCCTTGTCGGTGGCCAATTGCCCGGTGATGCTGCTGACCAGGTGGTGAACGTTGGGGTAGCTTTCCAGGCTGAACAACTCGGGCACCTTGACCGAGCCGATCTGGCAGGTACGGCCCAGGTCGTTGCGCAGCAGGTCGACGATCATCAGGTTTTCCGAGCGGTCCTTGGGGCTGTTCAGCAGCTCTTCGGCGTTGCGGGCGTCCTGGTCGGGGTTGCTTGAGCGTGGCCGGGTACCCTTGATCGGGCGAGTCTCGACCAGCCCTTGGCTGACGCGAATGAACCGCTCCGGCGAGAAGCTCAGCAGTGCGCTGCCATCGGCCAGTTGCTGGTAGCCGGAGAATGGCGTCGGGCACGCTTTGCGCAGCGCCTGATAGGCGCGCCACGGGTCGCCCTGGCACGGTGCGCGGAAGCGTTGTGTCAGGTTGATCTGGTAGCAATCGCCGGCCTGAATGTAGCGTTGCACCTGGTCGAACGCTGCTTGGTAGTGCTCGGGCTTCAAGTCGCCGGTCATGGCCGCCAGCAGTTGGAAATCGCCAGTTGCAGCACAATCGGGTGCTTCGAACAGGGCAATCAGGCGCTCGCGCTCAGCGCTTGCCAGGCTTGGGTGGAACACCAGCTGGCTGGTTGCCAGCGTGTGGTCGGTCACCAATGCCCAGCGGTACAGGCCAAGTTGTGCATCGGGCAGGCCGAGGTCATCGACGGCCAGGCTGGGCAGGTTTTCCAGGCGCCGGCCGAAGTCGTAGCTGAGGTAGCCGATCAGGCCGCCGGCAAACGGCAGTTCCACTCCAACCGGCAAGTCGGCGTGGCCCAGTTGCGCCAGCCCTGCGCGCAGCCGTTGCAGGAAGGCGCGGCCGTCCTCGTCTGCGTAGGCTTGCAGGTGTTGCACGGGCCAGGCGCTGAGCAAGTCGAAGCGGCCGCGTTCAGCACCGGGGCGGGCACTGTCGAGCAGAATCGCGCCGGGCGCCTGGCGCAGGCGGGCGAAATAGGCGGCAGGGTCAGGCTGGTAGGGCAGGGGGTGGAGCGTACAGGTCGGCATCAGTGTGGACGGCGATGTAAAAGCGAGGAGGGCGATTGTAGACCTGTGTAGGAAATGCGCCTAGCGTTAGCGCGACATTCAACATTGTGTTTTGCCCATTCGCAGCACAAGGCTGCTCCTACAGGGAAGGGCTGCGCGGTACCTGTAGGAGCAGCCTTGCGCTGCGAATGGCTGCAAAGCAGCCCCGGCAATTTCAGCGCGGATGCACGTGCCCGAACAGCCCTTGCGAGACACGAACGCGCTGTTCGGCATCCTCGGTCACACCGTCCTTGGCCAGCGCCTCGATGTGCGCCTCGATGGCGTGGGTGCGCTGGGTCAGCCCGCAGTCGTTGGCAATCTGGATGTTCAGGCCTGGGCGGGCGTTGAGTTCCAGAATCAGCGGGCCCTTTTCCTGGTCCAGCACCATGTCCACACCGATGTAGCCCAGGCCGCACAGCTCGTAGCAGCCGGCCGCAAGCTTCATGAAGCCGTCCCAGTTCGGCAGTTGCACGCCGTCCACGGCGTTGGTGGTGTCCGGGTGCTTGCTGATGATGTTGTTCAGCCAGGTGCCGCGCAGGGTCACCCCCGTGGCCAGGTCGACACCCACGCCGATGGCGCCCTGGTGCAGGTTGGCCTTGCCGCCGGACTGGCGGGTCGGCAGGCGCAGCATGGCCATGACGGGGTAGCCCATCAACACGATGATTCGGATGTCCGGCACGCCTTCGTAGCTGATGCTCTTGAAGATCTGGTCCGGCGTGACCCGGTACTCGATCAGCGCCCGGTCGCGGTGACCACCCAGCGAGTACAGGCCGGTAAGGATGCTCGAGATCTGGTGCTCGATTTCCTCGTGGCTGATGATCTTGCCCGACACCGTGCGGTAGCGGTCCTCGAAGCGGTCGGCGATCACCAGGATGCCGTCACCGCCGGCACCTTGCGCCGGCTTGATGACGAAATCACTGCGCCCGCCGATGATCTGGTCGAGCTTCTCGATCTCTTTCTCGGTCTCGATGACGCCGTACATTTCCGGCACATGGATGCCGGCCGCGAGCGCGCGCTCTTTGGTGATGATCTTGTCGTCGACGATCGGGTACAGGTGGCGCTTGTTGTACTTCAGGACATAGTCCGCGTTGCGCCGGTTGATACCCATGATGCCCCGGGCCTCCAGGGCTTTCCAGGTCTTGATCAGTCCGAACATCAGGCATCAGCCTTCTTCAGGAACGCCTTGAAGCGAACGAGCTCGGTCAGGCGGTAGCCGCGGTAGCGACCCATCGCCAGCATGAAGCCCACCAGAATCAGCAGCACCGCCGGGAAGGTGAAGACGAAGTACACCAGCTCCGGCACCATCATCAGCAGGTGCGCGACGGACGCTGCGAACAGGGTGCCGATGGCCACTTTCATGGCATGGCCACCGCCGCGCTCTTCCCAGGTGATCGACAGGCGTTCGATGGTCATGGTCAGGATCACCATCGGGAACAGCGCCACCGACAACCCGCGCTCCAGGCCCAGCTTGTGGCTGAACAGGCTGATGGCGGCGATCAGCACCACCACGAAGGTCAGCACCACCGACAGGCGTGGCAGCATCTGCAGCTTGAGGTGTTCAAGGTACGAGCGCAGTGACAGGCCCAGCGCCGTGATTACCGTGAACAACACGATACCGAAGCCCAGTTGAGTCTCGCGGAAGGCCAGGGCGATCAGTACCGGGGTGAAGGTACCCAGGGTCTGCAGGCCGATCAGGTTGCGCAGCACCAGGATCACCAGCACGCCGATCGGGATCATCACCATGATCATGAAGGTCTGCTGGGTCTGCAGCGGCAGGCCGTACAGCGAGTACTCGAGGAAGTCGGCGTCGGTGTTCTCGTCGGTCAGCTTGGCCAGGCGGATGGCGTTCATCTCGCTGTTGTTCATGCTGAAGGTGACGTTGGCTTTCTTGCCGCCATCGACGGTGATCAGGTTGTCATCACCGGTCCACCACAGCAGGCGGTCGTTGGGCAGGCCCTGCTCGCCGGTGTCCGGGTTGAAGTACAGCCAGTCGTTGCCGTTGAAGCTGCGCAGCCACAGTTCTGGGGTCTGCGGGGTGTCGGCGACCAGGCGGATGGTGTGGACCTTTTCCATCGGCACGTGGGCGATGGACAACAGCAGGTCGATGACCTGGGCCTTCTTCATGGCCGAGGTGTCGCCGGCCAGCAGCAGCTTGACGTTGTCGTCGTTGAGGTTGTTGACCCGCTTGATGGTTTCGCTGACGAAGGTCTCAACGTCGGCCGAATGCTGGCGGATAGGCGCCATCAGGGCTTCGGCGGCGATCTTCTCGGGGCCGTCGACTGCCAGGCTGTCACGGAAGGTCGGGCCCTTGATGGTGGTCTTTTCGTTGCTGTAGCGCTTGGTCAGCACCAGGCGGTAGTAAAGCGTCTGGTTGCCGCTGGCGCGGCGTGCCGACCAGGTCACCTTGCGGTTGCCGTCGGCACGGTTGACGCTCACCCCATAGTTGTTGGAGATGAAGCTCTCGTTGAGGCTGACGTAGTCGCGGTTCAGTGGCGGCACGAACATCTGCACCTTGACCGGGTCCTTGGTGCTGGCCACGAACTCGACCTTGGCGTCGATATTCCACAGGTCGTCGGTTTCGTCTTCGGTCACCGGGATGCCGAGGAAGAAGATCTGATAAGCGGTGACCGCCACGCCCAGCAGCACCAGGACGGTGATCAGGACTTTCAGATGGAGGGTAAGAGAGCGCATCGGGATTACTCTGCTTTAGGAGCGTCGGTGGCACAGGCAGGTTTGCCGGCCGCGTATTTAAGGCTTGGGTCGACCAGCGCGTCGAAGTGCTTGAGCGCCTCGGAGCCGATCAGCAGCGGGAACTGGAACGCGCTGCGGTCGGTGAGGTTGACTTCGATGGTGCGCAGGGCCTGGCCCATGCAGATTTCGAGTTCGATGACCGGGCGCGCGGTGTAGGCCTTGCCCGATTCGGCATCGTAGTCGCCTGCCCGTCGCTTGATCTTGCTGACGCGCGCGAGGGGGCGTTCGATCGGGTGCGAATGGGCGGCATCGATGGCCAGGTAGAAACGCACCCAGCTCTCGCCGTTACGCTTGAAGCGCTTGATGTCGCGGGCGCTGAGCGAGGCGGTCTTGGCACCGGTGTCGAGCTTGGCGGCCACTTCCAGGTCCAGGTCGCCCAGCTTTGCGTATTCGTTGAGACCGTACACGGTCTTGCCCGCCGCTTGGCCGATGGCCGGCAGCAGGGTGAGGCATAGCAGCAATAAAACGGGTGTAAGTCTCATAATCCTGGCGCGGTACTGTGCAGGGTTCGGGGCAAGGCGACTGGCAACGACTGCGCAAGCTTCCTCGTTCATCTGTCAACAACATGAATAGATGACAGACACGCTATCCATACTCCGTCGGAGGCGCGGCATTCTATCACGCCGACGTCTTGACGCCAGCGCGTCGCGATCTGACAGCGGCGGGGCAGGGTTAGTTCGTTATTAGACGATTGTCGACAATGTTCATTTTGTCTTTGACTGATCGCGCTTAATTAGCTAATTTCTGGCCATGTGATTATCAGGGTGTCGACAATATGCTGGACCTATCCACTCCCAGCCCAGCGTTGGCGGACGAAACGGAAACCTTGTCCGAAAACGTCTTTCGGCGCATCCAAGCGGCCATCGTCAAGGGTGACATCGCCCCGGGCAGCAAGATCTCCGAGCCGGAGCTGGCGCGCACCTACGGCATCAGCCGCGGGCCGCTGCGCGAGGCCATCCACCGCCTCGAAGGCCAGCGCCTGCTGGTGCGCGTGCCGCATGTCGGGGCGCGGGTGGTGTCGCTCAACCATGCCGAGCTGATCGAGCTGTACGAAATCCGCGAATCGCTCGAAGGCATGGCCTGCCGCCTGGCCGCCGAGCGCATGAGCCAGGCCGATATCGACGAACTGCGCCGGGTGCTCGACACCCATGAGCGCGATGCGGCGTTCCAGGCGGGTGTCGGCTACTACCAGCAGGAAGGTGACTACGACTTCCACTACCGGATCATCCAGGGCAGCGGCAACCAGACCCTGGTCAAGATGCTGTGTGGCGAGCTGTACCAGCTCGTGCGCATGTACCGCATCCAATTCTCCGCCACGCCCAATCGGCCACGCCAGGCGTTTGCCGAACACCACCGGATTCTCGATGCCATCGCCGACCGTGACGGTGAACTGGCCGAACTCCTGATGCGCCGCCACATCGGCGCGTCCAAACGCAACATCGAGCGTCACTACCTGGACGCCAACGACAATAGCCCACGAGGTGATTCATGACTGTGAAGAGCACGCCCGGCCAACGTTTCCGCGACGCGGTTGCCGCCGAACATCCCTTGCAGGTAGTCGGCGCCATCAACGCCAACCATGCCCTGCTGGCCAAGCGCGCCGGCTTCAAGGCCATCTACCTGTCCGGTGGCGGCGTGGCCGCAGGCTCCCTGGGCCTGCCGGACCTGGGTATCAGCGGCCTGGACGATGTGCTCACCGATGTGCGCCGCATCACCGACGTCTGCGACGTGCCGCTGCTGGTGGATGTCGACACCGGCTTCGGTGCCTCGGCGTTCAACGTGGCGCGTACCGTGCGCTCGATGAGCAAGTTCGGCGCAGCCGCCATCCACATCGAAGACCAGGTTGGCGCCAAGCGTTGTGGCCACCGCCCGAACAAGGAAATCGTCACCCAGCAGGAAATGGTCGACCGTATCAAGGCCGCCGTCGATGCCCGTACCGATGACAGCTTCGTAATCATGGCGCGCACCGATGCCCTGGCCGTCGAAGGCTTGAATGCTGCGCTGGACCGTGCCGCAGCGTGCGTCGAGGCCGGCGCCGACATGATCTTCCCGGAGGCCATTACCGAGCTTTCGATGTACAAGACCTTCGCTGACCGTGTGCAAGCGCCGATTCTGGCCAACATCACTGAATTCGGCGCCACGCCGCTGTACACCACCGAAGAGCTGGCGTCGGTCGACGTGTCGCTGGTGCTGTACCCGCTGTCGGCGTTCCGCGCCATGAACAAGGCGGCCGAGAATGTCTACACGGCGCTGCGTCGTGACGGCACCCAGAAGAACGTGGTCGACACCATGCAGACCCGCATGGAGCTCTACGATGCCATTGGTTACCACGCCTTCGAGCAGAGCCTCGATGCGTTGTTTGCCCAGAAGAAAGGATAAGTGACCGCCTGTGCTGGCCCTTTCGCGGGACAAGCCCGCTCCCGCAGGTACAGCGCAAGTTTCAAAAGCTGTGTTGGACCTGTGGGAGCGGGCTTGCCCGCGAAGAGGCCGGTACAGGCAAACCGAATTAGCCAGCAAGAAATCCATAACAAATTCAAGAAAGGAGAAACACCATGGCCGAAGCAAAAGTACTCAGTGGCGCAGGCCTGCGTGGCCAGGTGGCCGGCCAGACCGCACTGTCGACCGTTGGCCAGGCCGGTGCCGGCCTGACCTACCGTGGCTACGACGTCCGTGACCTGGCGGCTGATGCTGAATTCGAAGAAGTGGCCTACCTGCTGCTGTACGGCGAGCTGCCAAGCAAAGCACAGCTGGCCGAATACAAGCACAAGCTGAAAGGCCTGCGTGACCTGCCGCAAGCCCTCAAGGAAGTGCTCGAGCGCATCCCGCGCGACGCCCACCCGATGGACGTGATGCGCACCGGCTGCTCGGTGCTGGGCACCCTAGAGCCCGAACTCACCTTCGAAGCCCAGCACGACAAGACCGACCGCCTGCTGGCGCTGTTCCCGGCCGTGATGTGCTACTGGTACCGCTTCACCCACCATGGCGTGCGCATCGACTGCACCAGCGATGAAGACACCCTCGGCGGGCATTTCCTGCACCTGCTGCACGGCAAGAAGCCAAGCGAGTTGCACGTCAAGGTGATGAACGTGTCGCTGATCCTCTATGCGGAGCACGAATTCAACGCCTCGACCTTCACCGCACGCGTCTGCGCTTCGACCCTGTCCGACCTGTACTCCTGCGTCACCGCCGCCATCGGCTCGCTGCGTGGCCCGCTGCACGGCGGTGCCAACGAAGCGGCGATGGAACTGATCGAACGCTTCCAGAGCCCGCAGGACGCCACGGCCGAGCTGCTCAAGATGCTGGAGCGCAAGGACAAGATCATGGGCTTTGGCCATGCCATCTACAAAGAGTCCGACCCGCGCAACGAGGTGATCAAGGGCTGGTCGAAGCAACTGGCTGACGAGGTCGGTGACAAGGTCCTGTACCCAGTGTCCGAAGCCATCGACAAGACCATGTGGGAGCAGAAACGCCTGTTCCCTAACGCCGACTTCTACCATGCGTCGGCGTACCACTTCATGGGCATTCCGACCAAGCTGTTCACCCCGATCTTCGTCTGCTCGCGCCTGACCGGCTGGGCGGCGCACGTGTTCGAACAGCGTGCCAACAACCGCATCATTCGCCCGAGCGCCGAGTATGTCGGCGTCGAACAGCGCCAGTTCGTGCCGATCGAGCAGCGCTGAATAGATCTAGAGAGGCAACCCGTTCCCTTGTGGGAGCGGGCTTGCCCGCGAAGGCGTCAGACCGGGCAACCGATGTGCACCTGCTGACGCCTTCGCGGGCAAGCCCGCTCCCACAGGGACGGAGCAACCTTCCGAATCCTGTGACCGAGCCTGATTCCATGATGAACACCGCATTCCGCAAGCACCTGCCAGGCACCGACCTGGACTACTTCGATGCCCGCGCGGCAGTCGAGGCTATCAAGCCCGGCGCCTACGACGGGTTGCCCTACACCTCGCGCGTGCTCGCCGAAAACCTGGTGCGCCGCTGCGACCCCGCCACCCTCGACGCCTCGCTCAGCCAACTGATCGAGCGCAAGCGCGACCTCGACTTCCCGTGGTTCCCGGCGCGCGTGGTGTGCCACGATATCCTCGGCCAAACCGCTCTGGTCGACCTGGCCGGCCTGCGTGACGCCATTGCCGACAAGGGCGGCGACCCGGCCCAGGTCAACCCGGTGGTGCCGGTGCAGTTGATCGTCGACCACTCCCTGGCGGTCGAGTGCGGTGGTTTCGACCCGCAGGCGTTCGAGAAAAACCGTGCCATCGAAGACCGCCGTAACGAAGACCGTTTCCACTTCATCAACTGGACCAAGAAGGCGTTCAAGAACGTCGACGTGATCCAGCCGGGCAACGGCATCATGCACCAGATCAACCTGGAGAAGATGTCACCGGTGATCCACAGCGACCGCGGCGTGGCCTACCCGGATACCTGCGTTGGCACCGACAGCCACACCCCGCATGTCGACGCCCTGGGCGTGATCGCCATTGGTGTCGGCGGCCTGGAAGCCGAGAACGTGATGCTCGGCCGCGCCTCGTGGATGCGCCTGCCGGAAATTGTCGGCGTCGAGCTGACCGGCAAGCTGGCACCGAACATCACCGCCACCGACCTGGTGCTGGCCCTGACCGAGTTCCTGCGTAAACAGAAAGTCGTCGGCGCCTACCTCGAGTTCCACGGCGAGGGTGCCCGTGCCCTGACCCTGGGCGACCGCGCGACCATCTCCAACATGGCCCCTGAATACGGCGCCACTGCAGCGATGTTCGCCATCGACCAGCAGACCATCGACTACCTCAAGCTGACCGGTCGCGAAGAGCAGCAGGTCAAGCTGGTGGAAACCTACGCCAAGGCCACCGGCCTGTGGGCCGACAGCCTGGCCGGCGCCGTCTACGAGCGTACCCTGAGCTTCGACCTGTCGAGTGTGGTGCGCAACATGGCCGGCCCGTCGAACCCGCATGCCCGCGTTGCCACCAGCGACCTGGCGGCCAAGGGCATCGCCGGGGCCTGGGAAGATGTCCCGGGGCAAATGCCGGACGGCGCGGTCATCATCGCCGCCATCACCAGCTGCACCAACACCAGCAACCCGCGCAACGTGATCGCAGCGGGCCTTTTGGCACGCAATGCCAACAAGCTGGGCCTGGCGCGCAAACCCTGGGTCAAATCCTCGCTGGCGCCAGGCTCCAAGGCTGTGCAGCTGTACCTGGAAGAAGCAGGGCTTGAGAAAGAGCTGGAGAACCTGGGCTTTGGCATCGTCGCTTTCGCCTGCACCACCTGCAACGGCATGTCCGGTGCGCTGGACCCGGTGATCCAGCAAGAGATCGTCGAGCGTGACCTGTATGCCACTGCGGTGTTGTCGGGTAACCGCAACTTCGACGGGCGCATCCACCCTTACGCCAAGCAGGCGTTCCTGGCCTCGCCGCCGCTGGTGGTGGCCTACGCCATCGCCGGGACCATCCGGTTCGACATCGAGAAAGACGTGCTGGGCGTGGTCGACGGCAAGGAAATCCGCCTCAAGGATATCTGGCCGAGCGATGAAGAAATCGACGCCGTGGTGCGTGCCTCGGTCAAGCCGGAGCAGTTCCGCAAGGTTTACATTCCGATGTTCGCCATTGAGGAAGACCGTGGGCCGAAGGTGGCGCCGCTGTACGCCTGGCGCCCGATGAGCACCTATATCCGCCGTCCGCCGTACTGGGAAGGTGCCCTGGCCGGTGAGCGCACCCTGCGTGGCATGCGCCCGCTGGCGGTGCTGCCGGACAACATCACTACCGATCACCTGTCACCGTCCAACGCCATCATGATGGACAGCGCGGCGGGTGAGTACTTGGCGAAAATGGGCTTGCCGGAGGAGGACTTCAACTCCTACGCCACCCACCGTGGCGACCACCTGACCGCCCAGCGCGCCACCTTCGCCAACCCCAAGCTGTTCAACGAAATGGTGCGCCAGGACGACGGCAGCGTGAAACAGGGCTCGTTGGCGCGCATCGAGCCGGAAGGCAAGGTGACCCGCATGTGGGAGGCGATCGAGACCTACATGGAGCGCAAGCAGCCGCTGATCATCGTCGCCGGTGCCGACTACGGCCAGGGCTCGTCCCGTGACTGGGCGGCCAAGGGGGTGCGCCTGGCGGGTGTCGAGGCGATCGTGGCCGAAGGCTTTGAACGCATTCACCGCACCAACCTGGTGGGCATGGGCGTGCTGCCGCTGGAGTTCAAGCCGGGTACGGACCGCAACACCCTGGGTCTGGATGGCAGTGAGACCTATGATGTGCTCGGTGAGCGCAAGCCGCGTGCAACGCTGACGCTGGTGGTTACCCGTCGCAATGGCGAGCGGGTCGAGGTGCCGGTGACCTGCCGCCTGGATACCGCCGAGGAAGTGTCGATCTACGAGGCGGGCGGGGTGCTGCAGCGCTTTGCCCAAGACTTCCTCGAAGCGACCGCGTAGTGGCATGGGGCTGCTTTGCAGCCCATTCGCGGGGCAAGCCCGCTCCCACAGGGTAGGTGTGGCGCTGCCGGTTTGCACTGTACCTGTGGGAGCGGGCTAGCCCCGCGAATGGGTCGCGTAGCGGCCCTAGGGTTATTGCATATTCAAACAGGACACTTAAGCAATGGCACACGCACCACAAATCAAGATCCCCGCCACCTACATCCGTGGCGGTACCAGCAAAGGCGTATTCTTCCGCCTGGACGACCTCCCCGAGCCGGCGCAGATCCCAGGCCCAGCCCGCGATGCGCTGCTGTTGCGGGTGATCGGCAGCCCCGACCCCTACGGCAAGCAGATCGATGGCATGGGCGGCGCGACCTCGAGCACCAGTAAAACGGTGATCCTCTCGCGCAGCATCAAGCCCGAACACGACGTCGACTATCTGTTTGGCCAGGTCAGCATCGACAAGGCTTTCGTCGACTGGAGCGGTAACTGCGGCAACCTGTCTGCCGCGGTCGGTTCCTTCGCCATCAGCAGCGGCCTGGTCGACCCGGCGCGGGTGCCGCGTAACGGCATCGCCACCGTACGTATCTGGCAAGCCAACATCGGCAAGACCATCATCGCCCATGTGCCGATCACCGAAGGTGAAGTACAGGAAACCGGTGATTTCGAACTCGACGGCGTGACCTTCCCGGCGGCCGAGGTTCAGCTGGAGTTCCTGGACCCAGCTGCCGACGAAGAGGGCGCAGGTGGGTCGATGTTCCCTACCGGCAACCTGGTAGATGACCTGGAAGTGCCAGGGGTTGGCACGTTCAAGGCAACCCTGATCAATGCGGGTATCCCGACCATCTTCGTCAATGCCAGCGATATCGGCTACACCGGCGCCGAGCTGCAGGACGCGATCAACGGTGACCCGCAAGCGCTGCTGCGTTTCGAGACGATCCGTGCCTACGGCGCCGTGCGCATGGGCCTGATCGAGCATGTCGACCAGGCGGCCGGGCGTCAGCACACGCCGAAAGTGGCCTTCGTCGCGCCACCGAGCACCTACACTGCGTCCAGTGGCAAGGTAGTAGAGGCGGCTGACATCGACCTGCTGGTGCGTGCGTTGTCCATGGGCAAGCTGCACCACGCGATGATGGGCACTGCCGCGGTCGCCATCGGTACCGCTGCCGCCATCCCAGGCACGCTGGTCAACCTCGCCGCCGGCGGGCGCGAGCGCAGTGCCGTACGGTTCGGTCACCCTTCAGGCACCCTGCGGGTTGGCGCCGAAGCGCGTCAGGTGAAGGGCGAATGGACGGTGACCAAGGCAATCATGAGCCGCAGTGCTCGCGTGCTGATGGAAGGCTGGGTGAGGGTGCCTGGCGATAGCTTCTGACGCACCACTGGCGCTCGGCGTTCGATGACTGGGGCCGCTTCGCGGCCCATCGCCGGCAAGCCGGCTCCCACACCGAACCTGTGGGAGCTGGCTTGCCGGTGATGGGCTGCCAGGCAGCCCCACAATCACAGGAGCTGCAAATGAGCGCCAACGTGGACCTTAACCAGCGCCCGGACTACGACCGGGTGCTGCAAACCCTCGCCGACTACGTCCTCACCTACCGGGTCGAATCCCCGGAGGCACTGGACACCGCGCGCAACTGCCTGATGGACACCCTAGGCTGCGGCCTGCTGGCCCTGCGCTTCCCCGAATGCACCAAACACCTCGGCCCGTTGGTGGAAGGCACGGTGGTGCCGAATGGTGCCCGCGTGCCCGGCACCGCCTACCGCCTCGATCCGGTCAAAGCCGCCTGGGACATTGGCTGCATCGTGCGCTGGCTGGACTACAACGACACCTGGCTGGCCGCCGAGTGGGCGCACCCTTCAGACAACCTCGGCGGCATTCTGGCCGTGGCCGATCACCTGTCGCAAAAACACGTAGCAAAGGGTGAACGCCCACTGCTGATGCGCGAAGTGCTCGAAGCCATGGTCATGGCGCACGAGATCCAGGGCGTGTTGGCGCTGGAGAATTCGTTCAATCGCGTGGGCCTGGACCACGTGATCCTGGTCAAGGTGGCTTCCACGGCCGTGTGCGCCAAGCTGATGGGGGCCAGCCGCGAGCAACTGCTGTCGGCGTTGTCGCATGCCTTTGTCGATGGCCAGGCGCTGCGCACCTACCGCCATGCACCCAACGCAGGCTCGCGCAAGTCCTGGGCTGCTGGCGATGCGTCCAGCCGGGGTGTGCGCCTGGCCGATATCGCGCTGCGTGGCGAGATGGGTGTGCCTGGCGTGCTCACGGCACCGCAATGGGGCTTCTATGATGTGTCATTCAGTCATACCAACAAGGACCTGGCGCTCAAACCCTCTGCCCAGCAGGAGTTGCGTCTGCCGCAGCCCTTGGCCAGCTATGTGATGGAGAACGTGCTGTTCAAAGTCAGTTTCCCGGCCGAGTTCCACGCCCAGACGGCCTGTGAAGCCGCCGTCCTGCTGCACCCGCAGGTGCGCAATCGCCTGCATGAGGTGGACCGTATTGTCATTACCACGCAGGAGTCGGCAATTCGCATCATCTCCAAGGTCGGCCCACTGGCCAATGCCGCTGACCGTGATCACTGCCTGCAGTACATGGTGGCGGTGCCGCTGATTTTTGGCCATCTGGTGGCCGAGCATTACGAGGATGTCTTCCACGCTGCCCACCCGAGTATCGACCGCTTGCGCGACAAGATGGAGGTGGTCGAGGACCCGCGCTTCACCCGTGAATACCTGGAGGCTGACAAGCGCTCGATCGCCAACGGCTTGCAGGTGTTTTTCAAGGATGGCAGCAGCACCGAGCAGGTGGTGGTGGAGTACCCGGTCGGTCACAGGCGTCGGCGCGGGGAGGGCATACCGTTGCTGGAGGCGAAGTTCAGGGAGAACCTGGCGACGCGGTTTGCGCGGCAACGGTGTGAGGCGATTTTCGAGCTGTGCGAGGATCAGCAAAAGCTGGAAGCGACGGCGGTGCACAGGTTTGTGGATCTGTTCGTGATGTGAGGTTTCCAGTGCGCTCCTCTTCGCGGGGCAAGCCCGCACACAGGGGCCGAGCAAGCCTTGACTGCCCCCAGGAAGTTGGATGGGTGTCCAACTTCTTGAGGACAGTCCAAACCCGTGGGAGCGGGCTTGCCCCGCGAAGAGGCCTGAGAGGGCAATAAAAAAACCCCAGCATTTCTGCTGGGGTTTTTTTTACAGCGTACTGCTACTTACGCTTGAACAACCGGGATCTTGGCGTTGGCCGCAGCCTCGCGGAACTCGGCGATCTGGTCGAAGCTCAGGTAGCGGTAGACGTCGGCAGCCATGCTGTCGATGTCCTGCGCGTACTGCATGTACTCTTCGACAGTCGGCAGTTTGCCGATGATCGAAGCGACAGCAGCCAGCTCGGCCGATGCCAGGTACACGTTGGTGGCGTCGCCCAGACGGTTCGGGAAGTTACGGGTCGAGGTGGAGACCACGGTCGAACCGGTCTGCACACGTGCCTGGTTACCCATGCACAGCGAGCAGCCTGGCATTTCCATGCGCGCACCGGCCTTGCCGTAGATGCCGTAGTAGCCTTCTTCGGTCAGCTGGTGAGCGTCCATCTTGGTTGGCGGAGCCAGCCACAGACGGGTCGGAATGCCACCCTTGACCTTCTCCAGCAGCTTGCCGGCAGCGCGGAAGTGACCGATGTTGGTCATGCACGAACCGATGAACACTTCGTCGATCTTCTCGCCCTGTACCGAAGACAGCAGGCGGGCATCGTCCGGGTCGTTCGGCGCGCAGAGCACAGGCTCTTTGACGTCGGCCAGGTCGATTTCGATGATTTCGGCGTATTCGGCATCGGCGTCGGCCGACAGCAGCTCAGGCTTGGCCAGCCAGGCTTCCATGGCCTGGGCGCGACGCTCCAGGGTGCGGGCATCGCCGTAGCCTTCGCCGATCATCCAGCGCAGCAGGGTGATGTTGGAAGTCAGGTACTCGGCGATGGCCTTTTCTGGCAGCTTGATGGTGCAACCGGCAGCCGAACGTTCAGCCGAGGCGTCGGACAGTTCGAACGCTTGCTCGACGGTCAGTTCGTCCAGGCCTTCGATTTCCAGGATGCGGCCGGAGAAGGCGTTTTTCTTGCCCTTCTTCTCGACGGTCAGCAGGCCCTTCTGGATGGCGTAGTAAGGGATGGCATGAACCAGGTCACGCAGGGTGATGCCAGGTTGCAGCTTGCCCTTGAAACGCACCAGGATCGACTCTGGCATGTCCAGCGGCATGACGCCGGTGGCGGCAGCGAAGGCCACCAGGCCGGAACCGGCCGGGAACGAGATGCCGATCGGGAAGCGGGTGTGCGAGTCGCCACCGGTGCCGACGGTGTCAGGCATCAGCATGCGGTTCAGCCAGCTGTGGATGATGCCGTCGCCTGGGCGCAGCGACACGCCGCCACGGGTGCGGATGAAGTCTGGCAGGGTGTGGTGGGTGGTGACGTCGATCGGCTTCGGATAGGCCGCAGTGTGGCAGAACGACTGCATGACCAGGTCAGCGGAGAAGCCCAGACACGCCAGGTCTTTCAGCTCGTCGCGGGTCATCGGGCCAGTGGTGTCCTGGGAACCGACGGTGGTCATCTTCGGCTCGCAGTAGGCACCTGGGCGCACGCCCTGGCCTTCTGGCAGGCCGCACGCACGGCCGACCATCTTCTGTGCCAGGGTGAAGCCCTTGGTCGAAGCGGCAGGCTGCTCCGGTTTCTTGAACAGGTCGACAGGGCCCAGGCCCAGCTCGGCGCGGGCTTTATCGGTCAGGCCACGGCCAACGATCAGCGGGATACGACCACCTGCGCGGACTTCGTCCAGCAGCACTTCGGTTTTCAGCTCGAAGTTGGTGACCAGTTCGTCGCTGCCGTGACGGCGCACTTCACCTTTGAACGGGTAGACGTCGATGACGTCGCCCATGGCCAGGTTGGTGCAGTCGAACTCGATTGGCAGGGCGCCGGCGTCTTCCATGGTGTTGTAGAAGATCGGGGCGATCTTGGTGCCGAAGCAGAAGCCACCGGCGCGCTTGTTCGGCACGTATGGAATGTCGTCACCGAAGAACCACAGCACCGAGTTGGTGGCGGATTTACGCGACGAACCGGTACCGACCACGTCACCCACGTAGGCAACTGGGAAGCCTTTGGCCTTGACCGCTTCGATCTGGGCCAGAGGGCCGACCGAACCTGGCTGCTGTGGCTCGATGCCGTCACGGGCCATTTTCAGCATGGCCAGGGCGTGCAGCGGGATGTCAGGGCGCGACCAGGCGTCCGGGGCAGGGGACAGGTCGTCGGTGTTGGTTTCGCCAGGCACCTTGAACACGGTCAGGGTGTACTTGTCGGCGATGGCCGGACGCGAGGTGAACCACTCGCCGGCAGCCCAGGACTCGAGCACGGCCTTGGCGTGGACGTTGCCCGCCTTGGCTTTTTCGGCTACGTCGTGGAAGGCATCGAACATCAGCAGGGTGTGCTTGAGCTTTTCGGCCGCGACGGCGCCCAGTTCGGCGTCATCCAGCAGCGCGACCAGCGTTTCGATGTTGTAGCCGCCCTGCATGGTGCCCAGCAGTTCGGTGGCGAGCTTGCGGTCGATCAGCGGGGATTTGGTTTCGCCCTTGGCCACGGCGGACAGGAAGGCAGCCTTGACATAGGCAGCTTCGTCTACCCCTGGCGGTACACGGTTGGTGATCAGGTCTACGAGGAAGGCTTCTTCGCCGGCCGGCGGGTTTTTCAGCAGCTCGACCAGGCCTGCAGTTTGTTCGGCGTTCAGCGGCTGGGGCACGATACCCAGGGCGGCACGCTCTTCGATGTGTTTGCGGTAGGCTTCAAGCACAGTTATTACCCTCATCAGTGGTCCCTAAAGGGAGTCCGGGACGCTCATCCAGCATTCCCTGCACCCATGCGCAATGACGGCTTCTTGGGCCGCCCAGCCAGGGTCGCAGAGAATCCTTACAGAAGCTGCTTTCAAAGTTTTACGCCTGCAGAACGGGGAGCTGATGAGGGCTGGCACGGGCATGCGAGGGTGCATGGCCCGGGCCAACGCCGTTCTACCGGATTAACTGTGCTCGTGACGCTTTGAAAACAGCTTCCAACGGACATTGTTGCCTTGAAAAGGCCGGATGATTCTACGGCAAAAAAAGCCTGAAGGTAAGGCGGCGAAGATGACTTTAACGAGTGACCCTGGTTAGACAAAGGGCTAACATGGGCCCGTGTTCCACCGCCAAGCCGTTGTTTTTCATGTCCAACAAGTCCATCAAGACCCCTTGCGTCGGCCTGTGCTCCACGGTGTACGGAGACACGGTATGCCGTGGCTGCAAGCGTTTTCACCATGAAGTGATCAACTGGAACGGCTACGACGACGCGCAGAAGCGCGCCGTGTGGCTGCGTCTGGAGCAGTTGCTGGTGCAGGTGATGATGGCCAAGCTGGAAGTCTTCGACAAAAGCCTGCTGCGCCTGCAGCTGGAACAGCGCTCCATCCGCTTCGTCGAGCAACAGTCGGAATATTGCTGGGCTTACCAGTTGATCGCCCGTGGGGCCCGGATGATCCGTGACCTGGAGGCTTACGGCATGGTATTGCTGCCGGAGTTTCGAGGCTGGGAACTGCCGCAGTTGCGCGACGCCATCGACCGCGAGTTCTTTCTGCTGTCCGAGGCGCATTACCAGCGCTATATCGCCCCGAGCTTCTTGCGCGATGCCCTGGAGAATGGGCAGGGCTGAGATTTCACTGGCCTCTTCGCGGGGCAAGCCCGCTCCCACAGGATGCTGCGTATTAAGTGTGGGAGCGGGCTTGCCCGCGAAGAGGCCAGTGAAGATACCGGCTCAGTCGCCGGTATATTCGCACCCGCTGGTGCAGGTCTCGTGAATGCGCACCTTCGACAGCTCTGGCAGCAACGGCTTGACCTGCTCCCAGATCCACTTGGCGATCACTTCGCTGGTGGGGTTTTCAAGGCCTGGAATGTCATTCAGGTAGTTGTGGTCCAGCTGTTCGTAGATCGGCTTGAAGATCGCCTTGATCTCGGAAAAATCACGAATCCACCCGGTGTGCGGGTCAAGCGGGCCGGTCAGGTGCAGGCCGACCTTGAACGAGTGACCGTGCAGGCGACCACACTTGTGCCCGGCAGGAACGTGCGGCAGGCGGTGGGCCGATTCGAATGTGAACTCTTTGAAAATTTCCACGCTGTCAGAACTCTGTATGAATCAAGAATGCGCGCAGTTTATCATGGCGCCAGCTGTTTTCAGGTTGAATTAAGGACCGCTGGGTAATCTTAACCCCGTAGACAACTTGAACATCTCTCAGGAGAGAAGACACGATGAAAACCTTGACTGCCCTGTTCACCGCCGCCGCCCTTACCCTGGGCGCCAATGCCGCTTTCGCCAAGGACGTTCAGCCTGACGAAGTGGTCAAACTGGTCAACGCCAAGACCATCAAGTCGCTGGATGAGCTGAAAGCCACCGCCATGGCCAAGCACCCAGGCGCCACGGTCAAAGACTCGGAACTTGAAGACGAATACGGCCGCTACATCTACAAGGTCGAGCTGCGCGACGCACAGAACGTCGAGTGGGACGTCGACCTGGATGCCAAGACCGGTGAAGTACTCAAGGACGCACGAGACAACTGATGATCCACTTACCGCGGCCAGCGCGATACCTCGCGCTTTCGCTGCTGGCTGTCTGCTCCCTGGCGGCTGCCCGTGACCTGGATCAGGACGAGGCCCTGGCGTTGCGCCAGAAGGGCGTCATCCTGCCGCTCGAGCAACTGCTGGAAACCGCCCTGGGGCGTCACCCCGGGGCGCGTTTGTTGGAGGCCGAGCTGGAAGAAGACGACGATCGCTACGAATACGAAGTCGAGTTGCTGACTGCCGAAGGTGTGGTCCGCGAAATCAAGCTAGACGCCAGTACCGGTGCCCTGCTCAAAGACGAGGAAGACGACTGAATGCGCCTGTTGCTTGTCGAGGACAATGTCCCGCTGGCCGATGAACTGATCGCCGGCCTGCAGCGCCAGGGCTACGCCGTGGACTGGCTGGCCGATGGCCGCGATGCGGTGTACCAGGGCCAGAGCGAACCGTACGACCTGATTATCCTGGACCTCGGCTTGCCAGGCTTGCCGGGGCTCGACGTGCTCGCCCAGTGGCGTGCCGCTGGCCTGGCCACGCCAGTGCTGGTGCTGACCGCCCGCGGCTCCTGGGCCGAGCGCATCGAAGGCCTCAAGGCCGGTGCCGACGACTACCTGAGCAAACCCTTCCACCCCGAAGAGTTGCAGTTGCGCATTCAGGCGTTACTGCGCCGTGCCCGTGGCCTGGCCAACCAGCCCACCTTGGAAGCCGCCGGTCTGCACCTGGATGAAAGCCGGCAGTGCGTGAGCCGTGACGGTGTCGATATCCAGCTGACCGCTGCCGAGTTTCGGCTGCTGCGTTATTTCATGCTGCACCCGCAGCAGATCCTGTCCAAGAGCCACCTGGCCGAGCACCTTTACGATGGCGAGACGGAGCGCGATTCCAATGTCCTTGAAGTGCACGTCAACCACCTGCGCCGCAAGTTGGGCCGCAGTGTGATCGAGACGCGCCGCGGGCAAGGCTATATCTACGCCGGGAGCGTCGCGTGAAGTCGATTCAGGCGCGGCTGAGCCTGGGTCTGGTGGCCGTGCTGGTGGTGGTGGGTGTGGTGCTGGCGCAACTCACCCTGTGGCTGTTCGAGGCGGGCCTGCAGCGCTACCTGGAAAACGGCTTGCGCAAGGAAAGCGAGAATCTGCTGGTGGCCCTGGTGCGGGGGCCTTCAGGTTTACAGTTGGATGAGCGGCGCATTTCTGCGGCCTATCAGCGGCCGTTTTCCGGGTATTACTTTCGCATCGATTTTGACCAGGGCACCTGGCGCTCGCGTTCGCTGTGGGACCTGGACATGTCCAAGCCCGCCGCTCCTGGGCTTTCCGATAGCCACGAGCTGGGCCCAGAGGGGCAGCAATTGCTGGCGCTGCGTGCTGACTATCGCCGCCTAGGCCAGGACATCTCGATCAGCGTGGCGCAGGATTACTCACCGGTGCGTGAAGGCTTCCGGCGCATGCAGCAGATCGGCCTGGGCATGGGGCTGGTGGCGTTGATACTGGTGCTGGTGCTCCAGCGCGTCACGGTTAAGCGCTCATTGCGCCCGCTGGAGCGTGCCCGCCAGCAGATCGCCCAGTTGCAACAAGGGCAGCGCTCGCAACTGGATGCCGAAGTGCCTGTCGAGCTGGCGCCGCTGGTGGGGCAGATCAACCACTTGCTGAGCCACACCGAAGACAGCTTGCGGCGCTCGCGCAATGCACTGGGCAACCTTGGCCATGCGCTGAAGACGCCGTTGGCGGTCTTGCTGAGCCTGGCGTCCAGCGCGCGTTTGGAGGGCCTGCCGGACGTGCGCGAGCAAATGCGCGCGCAGCTTGAGCACATTCAGCAGCGCCTGGCACGCGAACTCAACCGCGCTCGCCTGGCGGGCGACGCCTTGCCCGGTGCCCAGTTCGACTGCGATGCCGAATTGCCGGGGCTGTTGGGCACCTTGGGCATGATCCACGGCGAAGGCCTGTTGCTTGAGCGGGACGTACCGCCGGGTCTGCTGTTGCCGTGGGACCGCGAGGACGTTCTGGAGTTGTTGGGCAACCTGCTGGACAACGCTTGCAAATGGGCAGACTGCGAAGTGCGCCTGGGCATTGCACCGAGCGACGGCGGTTACCGGCTGTGGGTCGACGATGATGGCCCAGGTATTCCAGAAAGCCAGCGCCTGCAGGTGCTGGAGCGGGGCTCGCGGCTGGATGAGCAGGTCGATGGGCATGGCCTTGGGCTGGGCATCGTGCGCGATATCGTCGAGGCCTGGGGCGGGCAACTGGCGCTGCTTCAGAGCCCGTTGGGCGGGTTGCGGGTCAGCATCGACTTGCCGCGCAGGGCTAGATAATGCCGGGGCCGCTTCGCGCCCCTTTCGCGACGCAAGGCCGCGCCCACAGAACTGTCGCAGCGGGCCTGTGAGCAGATCACCACTGCAAAAAAATTGCAGTACAGGCGCATTTTTTTGAATTGGCCCTTGCCAACCCCACCCGGCACAATCCCCGCACGAAACTTCCCAGTTTCCATCTCTCCACGGACGGAGCCCCTTGCGCTATTGCTCTGGCAATACAGGGCCCAGGCCAGCTTGGCTGGGCTTTCTTTTTAACCAGAAAAACTACGATTTCGATTATTCACATGCCTGCTTCGCGTTCCGAAAGTCGTCTGCAGCGGCTGTTGCCCGCACCCCTGAATATCCCCCCCAAAGAATGGCTGCGCGCTGGTATCGGCGCCTTGCTTGGCTTGTTCCTGGCCGGCTGGCTGACCAGCATGGCCTATGGCCCTGGCATCGCTTTGCACCTTCTGGGCCCTTTGGCCGCCTCGGCAGTTTTGGTATTCGCCGTGCATTCCGGGCCTTTGGCCCAGCCCTGGCCCGTGCTGGGCAGTTACGCCCTGGCGGGCGCCGTCGGCCTGGCCATGCGCCAGGGTTTCGGGCCCGAGCTTTGGGTGGCGGCTGCTGCCCTGGCGCTCTCGGTACTGGTGATGTGCCTGTTGCGCTGCCTGCACCCGCCGGGCGGCGGTGTGGCGGTCAGTGCGGTGCTGGCCGACCCGGGCCTGACTGCGTTGGGGGATCACCTGCTGGAGCCGGTGCTGCTCAATGCGCTGATTCTGGTGGCAGTGGCGGTGGTCTACAACCGCCTGACTGGCGTGCGTTACCCCAAAGGCACGGCCCCACGCAAAGAGATGCATCACACCCACGACCCACTGCCCAGCGAGCGTGTCGGGGTCAGCGGCGCCGACCTGGACCAGGCCCTTGAAGAGCTGGGCGAGTTCGTCGACGTCACCCGGGACGAACTGGAGCGCATCATCCTCGCCACCGAACAGCATGCCTTGCAGCGCAGCCTGGGCGGTATCACAGCAGCCTCCGTGATGTCGCGCGATGTGCAGTTCGCGTCACCGGACACCACCCTGGAGCAGGCGTGGAAGCTGCTGGCCAGCCACCACTTGAAAACCCTGCCGGTGCTTCAGCACGGCAAGCTGGTCGGCATCGTCAGCTTAAGTGACCTGGTCGGACCGGCCATGCAACGCGGGCGGTTCCGCTGGCGTGGCCTGTTCGGGCGCAAGGCAGTGCGCATGGAGCAGGTGATGAGCCGGCGGGTGGTCAGTGTCAGCAGCCAGCACCCGCTGGAACGCCTGCTGCCTTTGCTGTGCGAGCAAGGGCTGCACTGCCTGCCGGTGCTCGACAATGGCCAGCTGGTCGGTGTGGTCACCCAGACTGACCTGATCGCCGGCCTCAAGCGGCAATTGCTGAGCGCCGCCGGCAGTGCCTCAGATAACCGGGTCCCAGCGCTGTGACCAATCGCTGGCGCCGGCAGCCACCAGCTGGCGGAGTATCGCGAAGGCCTGTTGCAGCGCTTCGCTGTCGCGCTTGCGCGGGTACACCAGAAACGTCGGGTAGGTGAACTCTGGCGCCTGCGGCACGCGCTCGAACACGCCGCTGTCCAGGTAAGCCTGCACCACGCGGGTACGGAAGTAGCCACTACCGCCCTGGTCGAGGATGAACTGCAGGGCCAGCGGCCCGAGGTTGAAACTCAGTGCCGGGCGCGCGCAGTCGGGCAGGGCGGCGTCGTGCTGGCGGCGGAACGCCTCGCCCCAGTCGATGTAAATGTACGGGTCAGGCTGATCGACCCGGCGCACGCGGATCAGCTTCTCTTCCATCAATTGCTCGACTTGCAGGCCTGGCCCGTAAGTCGGCTGATAGACCAGCGCGGCGTCCAGCAGGCCCATTTCGACCTTGCGCAGCAGCGATTCGCCGTCGCTCACTTCGCTGCGGATGGCATGGCTGGGCAGTTCGCGGTGCAGCGCACTGACCCAATCGAGCATCATCGGGTTACCCAGGCTCACTTCGCCGCCCACATGCAGCACTTGCTGGCAACCTTCGGGCAGCGGCAGGTCACGGCGCGCCGCCTCCCAGGTCTGCACCAGCTGGTTGGCATAGCTGACGAAGGCCTCACCATCGCTGGTCAGGCTGGCGCCGTTGCGGCTGCGCACGAACAACTGGCAGCCCAGTTGCTGCTCAAGGCGCTGAACCCGCGCCGTGATCGCCGTTTGTGACACGAACAGGCGTTCGGCGGCGGCGACCAGGCTGCCGCAGCGCACGATTTCCAGAAAGGTACGGGCCTGATCGATGTCCATGGGCTGCTCGGTGGCTAAAAGGGGCGGCCTATTCTAGAGGCTTTGCACCGTTATGGGGCGTATTCGTGTTGTCTGCAAATTTGCAGGTCGGTTGTGACTTTAGTCCCATGGCGCGCCCGGCGTGGCGGTCCATACTCAAGTTTCGCCCTTCAATAACAACAAGTACCGGGTTCCCTTCGACATGAGCTATCAGCACAGCTACGCCCACTCCATCGCCGACCCTGCCGCTTTCTGGGCCGAGCAAGCCGCGCACCTGGCCTGGCACCGCAAGCCTTCCCTGACCCTGCAGGAAAACCCAGACGGCACCCACCGCTGGTTTGCTGACGGCCGCCTGAACAGCTGCCACCTGGCACTCGACCATCAGATCGAACAAGGCCGAGGCGAGCAGTTGGCGCTGATCTACGACTCGCCGGTGACCGGTACTCAACAGACGTATACCTACCACCAGTTACGCGACGAGGTGGCACGCCTGGCCGGTTTGCTGCGCCAGTTGGGGGTCGGCAAGGGCGATGGGGTGATCATCTACATGCCCATGGTGCCGCAGGCGGCCATGGCCATGCTGGCGTGCGCGCGGATTGGTGCAGTGCATTCGGTGGTATTCGGCGGTTTTGCCGCCAACGAGCTGGCCTTGCGCATCGATGATGCCCGCCCCACGTTTCTGCTGACGGCGTCCTGTGGCCTGGAGTTCGACCGGGTAATCGAATACAAGCCGCTGGTCGATCGTGCCCTACAGTTGGCCCGTCACCAGCCGCGCAACGTGCTGGTCCTGCAACGCCCCCAGGCCACTGCCCAATTGCAGCCGGGCCGCGACCTGGACTGGCAGCAGGCGTTGGCAACGGCCGAGCCGGTGGCCCCTGTCGAGCTGGGCGCCGGTGACCCGCTGTACATCATGTACACCTCCGGCACCACCGGAAAGCCCAAGGGCATCGTGCGTGAAAACGGCGGCAACGCGGTTGCGCTGTGCTATGCCATGCGCCACATCTACGGCATGCAGGCGGGCGATGTGTGGTGGGGTATTTCTGACGTGGGTTGGGTGGTGGGCCATTCGCTGATCGTCTACGGGCCGTTGATGAGCGGCTGCACCACGGTGTTCTACGAAGGCAAGCCGATTCGCACCCCGGACGCCTCCGCCTACTGGCGCGTGGTCGAGCAATACAAGGTCAACGCGTTGTTCTGTGCGCCGACCGCCATGCGCGCCATCCGCAAGGAAGATCCGGACGGTGAGCGGATCAAAGGGCACGACCTGAGCTCGCTGCGCCAGTTGTTCCTGGCCGGGGAAAAACTCGATTCAAGCACCCACGAATGGCTGGAGCGGGTCACTGGCAAACCTGTGCACGACCATTGGTGGCAAACCGAGACCGGCTGGCCGGTCACCGCGCCCTGCGTTGGGCTGGAGGGCAGCGCGGCGCGTGCAGGGTCCAGCAACCGCGCAGTGCCGGGTTACCACGTGCGTGTGCTGGACGATGACGGCCATGTGTTGGGGCCGAACCACCAGGGGTCGATCGTGATCGCGCTGCCGTTGCCGCCCGGCTGCAGCCAGACCCTGTGGGGCGATCACGAGCGCTACCTGCAAGCGTACCTGCGCACTTACCCGGGCTACTACCACACGGGCGATGGCGGCTACCTGGACGATGACGGCTTCGTCTACATCATGGGGCGCACGGACGACGTGATCAACGTCTCTGGGCATCGCCTGTCCACCGGTGAAATGGAGGACCTGGTGGCGCGTCACCCGGCCGTGGCCGAGTGCGCGGTGATCGGCGTGCATGACGATATCAAGGGTCAGGTGCCGTTGGCGCTGGTGGTGCTGAAAGATGGCGAGGGCATTGCCGAATCGCAGTTGCTGGTGGACCTGGTCGGCAGTGTGCGCGAAGAAATCGGTGCGCTGGCGTGTTTCAACCGGGTGCGATTGGTCAAGCGGCTGCCCAAGACCCGGTCGGGGAAAATTTTGCGGGCGGTGCTGCGCAAGATTGCCGATGGGCAGGACTATGTGCCGCCGTCGACCTTGGATGATCCGGCGGTGCTAGGGGAGATCGAGGCGGTGTTGGCGGACCTGCCACGGGCGGGTTGATTCGGTGGTATTGATGGCCCATTCGCGGGGCAAGCCCGCTCCCACAGGAAGCCCCCGGCTTTCAGGTTCGGTGACATGCCGGCGGGAGCGGGCTTGCCCCGCGAATGCGCCAGTTCAGCCAACAAAGTACTCAGGCCCCACCTGATGCAACTGCCCCAAGCGGCTGCGGGTGCGCATCAGGTCGGCAATCGCTCCGCCCAGGCTTTCGTCCAGCGGCCGCCGCCCGATCACTGTCACCTGCTTGTCCTGGTCATACAGCACATCCACCAGGTTGACGAACCGCTGCTGCGCTGCCAGCGAACATTCCGACAGGTCGTCCAGCCCATCGATCACCCACGCATCGTACTGCGCCGCCAGTGCCAGGTAATCGATCACCGCGGTAGGCTGTTCGCACAGGTCGTCGAAGGCGAACATCACCTGCCGGTCGTTACTGGCCAGCACGCGCAGGCTGCGTTTATTGATGTCGAATGTGGCCGGCTGCGCGTCCGGTACGTTCACCGCCTGGCGTTGCTCGGCAGTGCCGGGCCACACATAGTGCCCCTGGGTAAAACGCTGATGCTCGCGGTTGGCCGGCAGGCTGCGAAAGTCGGTGTCGCCACCGACTTCCAGCACCCGCATGCGCCCGTTGATCAGGCGGATCACCGGCAGGAAGCGTTCGTGGTACAGCGGATTGGGCAGCAGGCCTTCAGGTGCGTAGTTCGACGTTACTAACAGGAAAACCCCACGCTCGAACAGCGCGGTGAACAGCCGAGTGAGCAGCATGGCATCGCCGATGTCATGCACATGGAACTCGTCGAAGCACAACACCCGGCACTGGCCAATCAGCTCGTCCAAGGTAGCGCCCAGTGCATCGTCCAGCGCGCGGTGGCGGTGCATGCCCTGGTGCAGGCGGGCAAAAAAATCATGGAAGTGCAGGCGTCGTTTGGCCTCTACCGGCACAGCCTGGAAAAACCCGTCGAGCAGCCAGCTTTTGCCGCGGCCGACCGAGCCGTGCAGGTACAGGCTGCACGGTTGCCCGTGTTCCAGCTGCGCCAGTTGCTCGGCCATGCTGTGGATGACCCGGCATTGGCCGTCACTGAGCTGGTAGCCACGGCTGCACGCCTTGTCTTCGAACCAGGCCAGCAGTTCGCTTTCAGGGGCAGTGTTGGCGCGCAGGCGCTGGCCGAGCTGACGCAACGGGGTAGGGATCCAGGCAGGCAAATCGATAGCTCCTTGGTCGATGGCGGTGCAGGGCGCAGCTTGCGCGACGGTCGCCATTTTGACCAATAGAGAAAGCAGTGGGCAATGATCGCCTGACGAGATAGGTCGAGCGCCCGCTTAGGCTTTGCGCTCCAGCTGGCGCTCGATCATGTACTTCACCGTCAACCGGCGCTCCTTGAGGTGGCGCAGGTCTTCGTCGACGAAGTTGCCGGCCGAGATCGATTCGGCGGCCAGCACCTGGTTGTCGATGTCTATGTACTCGTCCAGCAGGCGGTCGAGGGCTTTGTCTTGCTGGCGACGTTGCTGGACGATTTCCCGCGGGTAGTGCAGGTCTTGGTAAAGGTCGTGTGAGACAGGCATGGATACCTCCTTGGTCAATGAATGCGCCTATCTGATTGGAAAGGCGAAATGCGATTGTGTTGAAGCCATGCAGGCGGAAAGCGACGGATGGTTGCCAGGATGGGGTATTGGCAGAGGGAAGGGACTAACTTGCTGTTTTAAAGCATTTTTTTTACATCAGGGGGTTCACAGGCCGAAAGAATGTTGTTAAAGTGCCGCGCATTCCAAGACAACAACCCAGTTGTCACTCAGTTGGAATTGTCAGAGCAGCGTTTGCTGCATCTCGATACAGGGGCGTCGCCAAGCGGTAAGGCAGCAGGTTTTGATCCTGCCATGCGTTGGTTCGAATCCAGCCGCCCCTGCCATTTTCTGATTCAACTCAATATTTCTTCCCGGTGCTTAGCCAGATAGCGCTGGGTTTTGTCGTTTCCGGTTTTTAGTCCTGGCATGCCTGCCAAACTGTAGGAGCAGCCTTGTGCTGCGAAGAGGCCAGTGACCGTCAGGGGATGTCCGCTGCGGCTGCCGGCCTCTTCGCAGCACAAGGCTGCTCCTACAGTTAGCGTGCATACAGCAGGTACAGTTGGCGTGCATACAACAGGTGCTGTAAAGCTACGCCGAGACCCGCAGCAATTCACTCAGCACCCGCGCCAATTCTTCGGCCTGCACCGGTTTTTGAATCACCAGGCTACCGGGCAGTTCCAACCCTTCCAGTTCCGCATACCCCGTCAGAAACACCACCGGTAAACGCGGGTGTCGCTCGCGCGCTGCCAGGGCCAACTGCGCGCCATTGAATTCGGGCATGGCGAAATCGGTCAGCAGCAGGTCGATGCCGTCGTCGAGCAATGCCAGTGCCTGTTCGCCGCTGTGTGCCTGGCGCACCTGATAGCCGTACTGGCGCAGCACATCGCCGAGCATGTCGCGTACCAGGTGGTCGTCATCTACCAGCAAGACAGTGTGGTTTTGGCCACTGTCACCGATCGGCTGGGAAACCTCTGGCACCACGGGCTCGCTCTGCGCTTCACCCTTGACCGCCGGCAGGTACACCGCCACTTGGGTGCCGCGCCCGGGCACGGTGTCAATGCGCACGCCGCCGCCCGACTGCTTGGCGAAGCCAAACACCTGGGCCAGGCCAAGCCCCGAACCCTTGCCGATGTCCTTGGTGGTGAAAAACGGCTCGAACACTTTGGCCAGCACGTCTTCGCTCATGCCGCAGCCGGTATCGCGGATGCTCAGCATCACGTACTCGCCAGGGTCCGGGTCTTCCGGGCGCTGGGGGCGGGCCTCGATGTGGGTGTTGCGGGTGTAGAGGGTCAGTTGGCCGCCGTCGGGCATGGCGTCGCGGGCATTGATCGCCAGGTTGAGGATGATCATCTCGGTCTGGGTCGGGTCGGTCAGTGCCTGCCACAGCTGCGGATCCAGGTCCAGGCGCACCGACACGTTACCGCCCAGGGTGCGGCGCAGCAGTTCCTCAAGACCGGCCAGCGTCCGGTTCAGGTTCAGCGGCACGGGCTCCAGGCGCTGGCGCCGGGAGAAGGCCAGCAACTGCGAGGTCAGCTTGGCACCGCGTTCGCCTGCTTCACGGATGTGTGTGAGGCGGGTGCGCGCTTTGTCCAGGTCGGCCTTGTTGAGGTCCCGTTCAAGGAAGCTGGCACCGGTGAGGATCACCGTCAGCAGGTTGTTGAAGTCGTGCGCCACACCCGCGGTCAACTGGCCGACCGCTTCCAGGCGCTGCATCTGTTGCAGCGCAGCCTCGATACGCTCGCGTTCAGTGATTTGTTCACGCAGGCGGGTGTTGGCCTCGGCCAGCCCCAGGGCGGACTCGCGCTCGCTGGTGATGTCGCGGGCCACCACGTACAGCAGGGTGTCTTCGGGTACCACCACCCAAGATAGCCAGCGCTGCTGGCCGCCGGCATGCAGGATGCGGCCGACAAAGCGCGCGCTGGTGCGGCCGTGGGCGAGGGCGGCCAGCTCCGTGAGGAAAAGCTCCTGATCGGGCTCGGGCAGCAGGTGCAACAGTGACGTCTGGCTCAGGCGCTCGCGCGAAAGGCCCAGGCTGGCTTCCCAGGCCGGGTTGAGGGCGACCGGTGTGAGGTCTTTGTTCAGCACCGCCAACAAGTCTTGCGACAGCTCCCAGGCGCGGTCGCGTTCACGGGTACGGCGCTCGACCCGTTCGCCAAGCATCTCGTTCAGTTGCTTGAGGGCGAGGGTAGCCTGGCGTTGGGTGTGAATGTCCTGCAGCACGCCAGAAAAGCGCACGCACTGGTCATCGACGAACTGGCTCTGGCCGCTGCTGAGCAGCCAGCGGGGTTCCAGGCCGTGGGGTTGCGCGATGCGGAACTCGACCCGGTAGTGGCCGCCGCTCTCGGGGCGCATGGCATGCTGCACGGCGTCGCGGACCATGGCCAGGTCTTCGGGGTAGATGCCGGCGAAGAACACGTCCAAGGTCATCTCGGTGCTGGTTGGCAGCCCGAACAAGGTCTTGCAGCGGTCGTCCCACAGCAACAGGCCTTCCTGTGGGCGCAGGTCCCAGGTGCCCATGCCGGCGGCGTCGATGGCGATGCGGGCGCGCGCCTCGACATCCGCCAGCGCTTCTTCGGCGCGGCGCCGACGCTGGCGTTCCTGCACTTCGGTCAACGCCCGGCGCACGGCCTTTGGCAGCAGCGGCAGGTTTTTTTTCAGTACATAGTCGGTGGCACCCAGGCGGATCATCTCCACCGCGTGCTCTTCACCGTAGATGCCGGAGAGGAAGATGAACGGGGTGTCTGGCGCCAGGCGCTGGGCGATGGCCAGCACGTCGGTACCGGACGAGCCGGGCAGCACACAGTCGCAAAGGATCAGGTCGTAGTGGCTCTCACGCAGGGCGTGTTCGACGCCGACATGATCGAACACCAACTGCGACTGAACGTGCAGCCCGCTGCGCTCCAGGCGCAGCAGGGTCAGCTCGGCGTCCATCGAGCTGTCTTCGACCATCAAGAGTTTCAGCGGCGTTGGCAGCATCTTCGCGGTGGCCTCAGTTGCTGCCGCGGCGGTTTAGGCGCAGCGAGCCGGGTGGCGGTTCGTTGAGCACGGCCCAGAACACCCCGAGGTCGGAGATGGCGGCGACGAATTCCTTGAATTCCACGGGCTTGACCACGTAGGCATTGACCCCCAGTTCGTAGGCGCGCAACAGGTCGGGCTCCTCCCGCGACGAGGTCAGCATCACGGTCGGGATGCTGCGCAGGTCAGGGGTGGTGCGAACTTCCTTGAGCACTTCCAGGCCATCGACTTTGGGCAGTTTCAGGTCCAGCAGCAGCACGGCGGGGTTGCCACCGTCGCGTTCGGCATAGGCATTGCGGCGCAACAGGTAGTCGAGCGCATCGGCGCCGTCACGCAGCACGATGACTTCGTTGGCCAACTGGCTGCGCTCCAGCGCCAGCAGCGTCAGCTCCAGGTCCCGGGGGTTGTCTTCTACCAGCAGGATAGGTTTGAGCATGATGGTACAGGGGCCTCATGTAGTCGCGGCGGGGCGCGGGAGGGTGAAATGGAAACTGGCGCCCTGGTCGATCTGGCCTTCGGCCCAGACACGGCCGTCATGGCGCTCAATGATGCGGCGTACGCTTGCCAGGCCTATCCCGGTGCCTTCGAAGTCTTCCATGCGGTGCAGGCGCTGGAACACGCCGAACAGCTTGTTGGCGTAGGCCATGTCGAAGCCTACGCCGTTATCGCGGATGCACACCTCGACCTCGTCTGGGTGCTCCTGGGCGCGGATCTCGATGCGCGCAGGGTCGCGACCGCGGGTGTATTTGATGGCGTTGCCAATCAGGTTTTGCAGCGCCAGGTTGATGAACGCTGGGTCAGCGATCACCTTGGGCAGGGGGGCGATGTCCCAGACAATTTCGCGGCCCTGGTAGTCCGGTGCCAGCTCGGCGCGTATGGCGTCGACCAGGGCATTGAGGTCGACATCCGACAGGCGCAGGGCCGAGCGGCCCATTTGCGAGAAATTCAGCAGGTTGTCCACCAGGCTGCCAGCGAACTGCGCGGCTTCGCCTATGTGCTGCAAGAAACGCCGGCCGCGCTCGCTCAGGCCTTGGCCTTCGATTTCGCCGAGCAACTCGGTGTACCCGGCAATGTGCCGCAAGGGCGCACGCAGGTCGTGGGACACGCTGTAGGAAAAGGCTTCGAGTTCTTTGTTCGAGCGGCGCAGTTCGCCAGCCAGTTGTGCCAGCTCTTCGGCCTTGCGCAGGACGATGCCCAGCACGGCAGTGCGCAGCTCCACCACGCCTTCGACGATCAACGGGTCCCAGGCTTGGCAAAAGCCGCGTACCTCTTCCTGCCAGCGTTCAAAGCTGTGCCGCGGGTCGAGCTGGCCTTGCGGCCCGACCTGTTTGCTTGGCTGCCCGGCCCAGTTGACCGTGCGCACCTGCTCGGGGCGGAACCACAGCAGGTAGTGCGAGTGGATTTGAGAGATGGCCACTGCCAGCACACCGCCGACATGGTCTGCCAGTTCAGGCAGCTCGTCGATGTCGCGGCGTACGTTGTCGCTGTGAAAGACCGTGCCCTCACCGCGCTGGGCCAACCAGTGCACCAGCGCCGTGACTTGCGCCTGCGGTGGCGTCTTGCCGATCAGGTCACAACGGTCGGCGGAGATCACTGCGGCGCCGCTGGCTCCGGCGAACTCCAGCAGCACATCGGGCAGGTCGCGCAGGCCCTCACTGACGCTGTCGTGATCGGCCATTGACGAGATCATCCGCACGATGTGCTGGCGCAGGTCGAGCAGGGTACGCGTGCTGGCGTGGGATTCACGCGACTCGATCTGCAGCGACAACACGCTGGCCAGCAGCTCACAGGCGGTACGGGTACGCAGGTCCACCGGGCGTGGCTGGTCATGGTGGCAGGACACCAGCCCCCACAGTTGCCCGTCGACCACGATCGACAGCGACATCGAGGCCAGCGTGCCCATGTTGCGCATGTACTGCAGGTGCACCGGCGACACGCTGCGCAGCGCGGCGAAACTCATGTCCAGCGCCTTGCCGGTGCGGGGGTTGGCGGCGGGTACCAGCTTGGAGGGCTGGTAGTTGGCGTCTTCGATCACGCGAATGCGGTTGACCCGATACAGTTCGCGCGCCTGGCGCGGGATGTCCGAGGCGGGGAAGCACAGGCCCAGATAGCTGGGGTAGCCGGGGTCGGCCACCTCGGCCAGCACCTGGCCATTGCCTTCGCTGTCGAACCGGTACGCCTTGACCCGGCCGAACCCGGTGATGCGCTTGAGCTGTTCCACCGACTGCTGCAGCAGGTCTTCAAGGCTGGCGGCCAGGTGCAGGTTGCCGACGAAGCTGCGCACCAGTGGGTAGTAATCACCTTGCTCAGCCAGGTCGGCCGGCAAGCGCACAGGCTCGAACTCGACGATCAGCACCTGGTCGTGACGGTGGGCCAGCACGCGCAGCTTGTCGCGCCAGAGCGCACCTGGGCGCAGGCACACGTCGCCGATATGGAACGGAAAGGCCTCGTCGTCGGGCAGGCGTGCAAGGTGCGCGCGCATATCGAAGCCGTCACCGACCAGCTCGGCCAAAGGGCAGCCCAGCAGCTCCCTGGCGGGCAAGCCTAGCCAGTGCTCGGCGTTTTCGCTGGCCTGGAGGATGTGCAGGTCGGTCTCGTCCAGCACCAGCAGAAACCCGTGGGGCTGGATGCTGCCCGGCACCTGGATCGGCTCCTGGGCACAGCGCTCTACGGCCTCGGCGAGGGGGTTGTCTGCAGTTATCAATGAAAACGCTCCTGTCATGCCCGCCCATGCAGCGGTCACGTGTCTGGTGCAGGACGATGGTTGACATGCACCGTACCAGAATGTCGGCTGATTTGCCGGCTCATGGCCATTGGAGGCACTGTGCGACGAGGGGTTCGGTGGCATCGAAGATTTTTTCGCGGTGGCCGCGAACGCCCGCTATCGCTTTATCGCTAATACAAAAAAATGGCTTGAAGCCATCACTGCTATTCCACCCCGCTGCTACGCTCCAATGGGTACACAGCTTCAATGCAAAGCGTCAGCACACAGCGATAAGGATTATAAAGTGACGGAACGCTTTTTGGCCGCGTTGTTTGGCCTGTTGTTGAGCGGCAGTGCCGTAGCGACGGACTTTCTCGTTGAAGTGCGGGTCCTGGTGCAGCGGGGTTGCATGCTGGTCAACCAGACGCGAGATGCCGGGGCACAAGCGCTGGGCCTGATTGACCTGGGCAGTGCCGCGCGGCTAGATGGCCCAGGCGCGCCCTTGAGCGGTGTACTGCACAGCCAGCGGCCGCCACGCCTGGAATGCAACCCCGACACGCCCTATCAGGTGCGGGTCGATGGCGGCCAGCACGGTGGCGCAGGTGAACTGCGCTTTCTGGCCAACGACGACGGCAAGGCCCGGCCTATTCCTTATCGCTTGTACCGCGACCCCGCCTGGCGCGAGCCGCTGGCGGTCGATGTCGCGCACTCGGCGCGGGTGCCGAGCAGCGGTTCGATCGAGCTCCCGCTCTACGCCCGTATCGACAAACTGGCCTGGGTACCACAGGCAGGCCTGTATGGCGACCTGCTCAAGATCACGGTCACCTGGTAAGGACGCCACCATGCACAAGGACGCGACGCCATGAACCGCACCTCGATCCTGCTGCTTACCCTCGGCCCGCTGCTGTTGCCCGGTGGTGCGGCCCATGGCACCACCACCGGGTTCATCCAGGCGCGGCTGGTGATCAGTGCGGCCTGCCAGATCAGCAGCGGCACCGACCAGCCTGCAACCCTGGGCAACCCTGGCCTGATGGACTTCGGTGAACGTGGCCCGAACTGGGACCAGCCACTGCGCAGCCGGGTCGACGAAGTGGCCGGTGAGGGCAGCTTGCAGATCAGTTGCACGCCCGAAGTCAGGGCCTTCAACGTGCGGATCAACGGCGGCCTGAATGGCAATGACGGCGTACGGCGCCTGAGCAACGGCCGTGAACTGATCCCATATCAACTGGCGGTGGACCCGGGTGGCAACAGCCGCTACGGCATCGGCCAGGCCCGCGCCTTCACCATCAGCAGCACCCAGCAGATACCGATTCCGATCTACGGCGTGGTAGTGGCGCAACCGCGCGCGCTGCCTGCCGGGCTGTACCGCGACACCCTGAGAGTGACCCTGGACTGGTAACCACGCAAGGAGACTTCGATGCGCACGAACCTCACCCACTGCATCCTCGCCGGCCTCGGTTTGGCCTTGGCTTCCCAGGCCCAGGCCGCCACGGTGACCGGTAACATCACCTCGACGCTGACACTGATCGCGGCCTGCCAGGTCAATGGCAGTTCCGCGAGCTCAGGGTTGAACTTCGGTACCCTCAACTTCGGCACCCAGGATGCCCTGTTCGGTACTGCCAACGCCCAGGTGCTTGGCGGCACGGGTAGCGCCTTGAGCATCCTGTGTTCGGCGGGCAGCATCCCGGCGATCCGCGTGCGGGCCGGTAGCCACGATGGCCAGTCCAGCGGCGGCACGCGTGCACTCGCCGATGGCGCCGGCAACTTCGTGCCCTACGACTTCTACACCGATACAGGGCGCACCCAGGTTCTGGTCATTGACGCCACCATCACCTTGCCGACCAGTACCGGCGTGGCCCAGACCGTCAACCTGTATGGCCAGGCGCGCGGCAAGGCGGGCCTGCCAGCGGGGGTGTACACCGACACGGTGGCCGTCGAGCTGACCTTCTGAGCCATGCGCGGTTGGCTGGCAAGTGGCATCACGGGTATCGGTGTGCTGCTGGCCACGCCTCTGGGGGCGGTGCCCACCAGCACGTTCCTGGTGAATGCGCAGATTGTCGCCGGTTGCCTGGTCGTCGGTGGCGTGAGCAACTACGGCACGCTCGACTTCGGCACCCAGTCGGCGCTGGCCAGCGGCACCCTGAGCACCTCACTGGGGGGCGCCAGTGTGACGTTTCAGTGCACACCCGGGGTAACCCTGAACATGAGCCTGGATGGCGGCCAGAACAACGCCAGTGGCACACGCAACCTCAAACGCACGGGCGGCACGCAAGTGTTGGCCTATCAGTTGTACCGCGACGCGGCGTACAGCCAAGCCTTCGGCATTGGCCAGAGCGTGGCGGTCAGTTACACCGACCCCACGTCCATCAAATTGCCGGTGTACGGCAGAACCCAGTTGACCGGCACGCTGCCGGCAGGGACCTACACCGATGTAGTGCAAGTGACGGTGACCTGGTGAAACGGCCAGCACCCATGACAGCAGTCTAAGGAGAGTGGCATGTGGGCAGGCGCGAAGTGGGCGCGTGGTTTGATCGGGTTATCGCTGCTGGCAAGCCTGCCGGCGGGGGCAGCCACCTCGGTGCTGATCTGGCCGATTGACCCGGTGCTGGAGGCTGACCAGAAGGCCGGCGCACTGTGGCTGGAAAACCGCGGCACTGCGCCGGCGAACCTGCAGGTGCGGGTGTTCGCCTGGCGCCAGGGTGATTACCAAGAGCAGTTTCAGGCACAGCGCGACATCATTGGCAGCCCGCCCGTGGCCAATATCGCCCCGGGGCAAAAGCAGTTGATCCGCCTGACCCGCACCGGCAGTTCGCCCGCCGGCCAAGAGCAGGCCTATCGCATCATCATCGACGAAATCCCCCCAGCAGTCCCGGCAGACAACGCCAGTCAGGGCGCTACGGCCGCGATCCGCCTGCAGATGCGTTATTCGGTGCCGCTGTTCGTCTACGGCGAAGGGTTGTGGGGCAAGGCCGACCCTGAAGGCAAACGTAATGCCGAAGGAGTGGGCAAGCCGCAACTGAGCTGGCACGCAGTGACCGTGCAGGGCAAACCCTACGTCGAGCTGCGCAACACCGGCCCGGTGCATGCGCGCCTGACCGATGTGGTGGTGCAGCAAGGCAGCCAGAGCAAACCGTTGGCCGAAGGCCTGCTGGGCTATGTATTGCCCGGTGCCAGCATGCGTTGGCCGGCGCCGCTGGCGCCGAGCGCCGGCAGTGTGCTGAAAGGGCGGGTCAATGGCCAGAACGTGGCGGATGCCATCCGCCAAGGTCAATGAGCCTGCGGCTGAATGAAGGGCAGGGGCCAGGGAGGACCCGGCAATGGTCGGAAACCGTGTGTGAAATGGCTGTCGGCGACGCCGCGCCGCTGGTGCCTGGGGCTGGCCCTGTTCGGCCCCTGCCTGGCGCTGGCCGACGACCTGCCGCCACCACCCACGGAGATGTCCGCCATCGCCGACGCCACGCTGTACCTCGACCTGCTGGTGAACCAGATGCCCAGGGCTGAACTGGTGCCCGTGCAGCAACGGGCCGGGCAGCTGTTCCTGGGCAGTGATGTGCTGCGCGCGGCCGGCATCAGCCTGCCGAACGATCCCCAGGGCGAGGTGGCACTGGATGCCGTGCCAAGCCTGCACGCCGACTACGACAGCCAGAACCAGCGCCTGCTACTGCAGGTGCCGCCGGCCTGGTTGCCGGACCAACAGGTGGGCGATCGCAACCTGTACCCGGCCAGCGATGCGCGCAGCAGTTTCGGCGCCTTGTTCAACTACGACCTGTACCTGAATGACACCGATGAGGGTGGCACCTACCTGGCAGCCTGGAACGAACTGCGCCTGTTCGACAGCTGGGGGACGTTCTCCAGTACCGGCCAGTGGCGCCAGTCGTTCAATGGCGCCCAGGCCGATCAGTCGCGCCAGGGCTTCCTGCGTTACGACAGCACCTGGCGCTTCACTGATGAACAACGGCTGCTCAGCTACGAAGCTGGTGATTTCGTCACCGGTGCCTTGCCCTGGACCAGTGCGGTGCGGGTCGGCGGCCTGCAACTGTCGCGCGATTTCGCGGCTCGTCCGGACCTGGTGACCTACCCGCTGCCCGCATTCGCCGGAGAGGCGGTGGTACCTACTTCGCTGGACCTGTTCATCAACGGCTACAAGTCCAGCACCACCGAGCTGCAGCCCGGCCCGTACACCCTGACCAACGTGCCGTTCATCAACGGTGCTGGCGAGGCGGTGGTGGTAACCACCGACGCCCTCGGCCGGCAGGTGTCGACCACGCTGCCGTTCTATGTCACCAGCAGCCTGCTGCAAAAGGGCCTGTCGGACTTCTCGGTAGCTGCCGGTAGCCTGCGCCGCGATTATGCAGTGCGCGATTTCAGTTATGGCCCAGGAGTCGCCTCGGGGAGCTTGCGCTATGGCCTCAGCGACAGCTTTACCCTGGAGAGCCACCTCGAAACCGCCGAGTCACTGGTACTGGGCGGCTTGGGTGGCAACATGCGCCTGGGCAACTTCGGGGTGCTGAATGCGGCTTTGGCACAGAGCCAGTTCGACGGCGAGAAGGGCCATCAGGTCGCCCTCGGCTACCAGTACAACAGCCAGCGCATCGGCTTCAGCTACCAGCGCCTGCAGCGCCATGGCGACTACGCCGACCTGTCGCGGGTCGACAGCCCGGACATGCAGTTGAGCCAACGTAGCGAGCAGGTCACCGTCAGCCTCAACCTCAATGAATACGGCAGCCTCGGCGCTGGCTATTTCGACGTACGCGCCGCAGACGCTTCGCGCACGCGCCTGATCAACCTGAGCTGGAGCAAGCCGCTGTGGGGCAACAGCAGCATCTACCTGTCGGCCAACCGCGAAATCGGTGACAGCCAGTGGGCTGTGCAGGCGCAATTGGTCATGCCGTTCGACCTTAACGGTACCCTGGCGTTAAGCGCAGAACGCAGCAAGGAAGGCGAGGACTTGCAGCGGGTCAACTACAGCAGGGCGGTGCCGGTGGGTGGCGGCGTCGGGTACAACCTGGGGTATGCCACCGGTGGCAACCGCGATGCCTATCGCCAGGCCGATGTCACCTGGCGCCTGCAGTCGGTGCAGTTGCAGGCCGGTGTATACGGCAGCAGTGGCGAGATGACCCGTTGGGCAGACGCCAGCGGCTCGCTGGTCTGGATGGACGCCGGGGTGTTCGCCGCCAACCGCATCGACGACGCCTTCGTGGTGGTCAGCACCAACGGCTACGCCGATGTGCCGGTGCGCTACGAGAACCAGCAGATCGGCCGCACCGACAGCAGCGGCCATTTGTTGGTGCCGTACAGCAGCGGTTACTACCGGGGCAAGTATGAGATCGACCCGATGGACCTGCCGCCCGACATCCTGGCACCCGAAGTGGAGCAGCGTGTGGCGGTGCGTCGTGGCAGCGGCTACTTGCTGGAGTTCCCGCTCAGGCGCGTGCTGGCGGCGAGTATCGAGTTGGTGGACGCTAGCCAGCAGGTGATCAAGCTCGGCAGCCGAGTGACCCACGAGGAAAGTGGCAGCCAGGCGGTGGTTGGCTGGGATGGGTTGGTCTACCTGGAGAACCTCTCGCCGCACAACCGCCTGCAGGTGGCGCTGGAGGGCGGAGGGCAGTGCCAAGTCGAATTCGACCTGCCTGAAGGCGCAGGCTCGGTCCCCTTGATCGGCCCATTGGTGTGCCGATGAAGGCCTGGCAGCGAGGGTTGTGGGCGTGCGCGCTGCTGCTGCCGGCAGGTGCGGCGTGGGCCAAGTGCTTGTCGGTGCCAACCTCGCCCGCAGCGTTTGGCACCATCAGTTCGACCCTGGTACGTAGCACGGTACAGACCGCCTTCAGCAGCAATTCGGGGTTGCAGTGCAACGGCTCGGTGCTCAGTGTGCTCGGCAGTGGCGATACCTTCAAAGCGACCATTCTGCCGGCTACCGGAGGTTTGGTCGGCCCCACCGGTGACGTCATCCCCTACACGCTGTATGCCGACAGCAGCACCAACTACCCGATCACTCGTGGTGTGGCCTTCGATTTTGCCCGCAACGGCATTCTTGACCTGCTCGGGTTGCTCAACGGTACACCCAAGGCGGTGCCGATCTACATGCGCACGCAGCTCAACAGTAACGTCGCGGCGGGGCTTTACCAGGAGACGCTGAGCGTCAACTGGGCCTGGAACTACTGCGATGGGATTGGCATTGGCGGTTTGTGCATCGGCCGAGATAACAGTTCCGGCACCCAGTTTCTCACGGTCAGCCTGACGGTCAGCAACGACTGCCAGATCACCACACCCACCATCAGTTTCGGCAGTGCGCCGGTGGTGTCGGGGTTTGCCACGGTGAACCAAGGCGTGAGCCTGTCATGTACCAAGGGCACCAGCTACACGGTGGGGCTGGATGACGGGCAGAACGTGTCGGGTGGGCGGCGCAGGATGAAGTCGGCGGCCAACAACTACCTGGCCTACGATATCTTCAAGAGCGCCAGTGCAGTGCGCTGGGGCTCGGTCACCGGTGCCCGGCGTTCGAGCAGTGATGCCGATATCAATCCAGGGGTGGGTACGGGGACAGGCAGCCAGGTGTTCAACTACAACGCCAAGGTGTACACCGACCAGGCCACACCGCCGGCGGCGAGCTACACCGACAGTGTGACGTTGGATGTGCAGTTTTAGCGTTCTACTGAACCTGCCTCTTCGCGGGCAAGTCGGACCGCCGCACCGCCGCTCCCACCCGAACTGTGTAGCCTCAAATTGTGGGAGCGGGCTTGCCCCGCGAAGGGGCCTTGAAGGTCAACGCAGGTCGTCAGCCATCTTCAGCAATGTCTCCAACACTGCCCCTGCCAGCGCCTTCGACCGCGCCCCAGACCACCCGGTAACGGCATTGGGTGCATCGTCATGGTCCTTGAAGGGCATTTCCAGCGTCAGTGACAGGCAGTCATGAGCCATGCCCACCGCATTGCACGCCAGCGTGGTATTGGCTTGCCCAGGCTCATCACGTGTATAGCCATGCACGGTCTGGAAGTCCGGGGTCACGCTGCACAGCGTGCTCCGGAACTGCTCCTCCAGCTTAGCCAGGCGTGGTGTGTAACCGGGGTTGCCCTCGCACGCCGCAGTGAACACATGAGGGATTTCTTCATCCCCGTGCACATCGATGAACGCATCCACCCCGTACTGCTTCATCTGCGCCTGGGCAAAGAACACCTCAGGGCTGAACTCGACGCTGGCGTCCTGCCAGGCACGGTTGAGGTCCTTGCCCTTGAAGTTGGTGCGCAGATGCCCGAGGAAGGCGCCGTCCGGGTTCATGTTGGGGATCAGGTACAGGTCAGCCTTTGCCAGCAGTTGCTGCACCTGGCCATCGTTGGCTTGCAGGCGGTCGATCACGCCCTCCATGAACCACTCGGCCATGTGCTCGCCCGGGTGTTGCTGGGCAATCAGCCACAGCTTGCGCTTGCCGGTTGCGCCGTCGCCTGCACGCAGCAAGGGGATATCGCGCCCTTGCACGCTGCGGCCGCTGGCCAGCAGTTCGACACCGGGGATCTGCTTGGCGCGCTCGATCAGTTGATTGTGGCGCGCGCGCGGGTAGGGCTCGAAATAGGCGAACCAGATTTGTTCCTGCTCGGCAGTCACTTCGAATGACAATGCCTTGCCATCGAACTGGCTGGGTACGCGGAACCAGGTCTGCTGGTCGTAGGAGGCCACGGCGTTGTACCCGGCCCAGGCATTCTTGTAGGAGGATGCGGAGGCGTTATCCAGGCTGAAGCGATGGACCTGGCCCGGCGTCAACCCGCTGACCTTGAAGTGGAACCACTGGAAGTGGCCGCTGTGGGTGTCCGGCCGGATGGCCAGGTGGACCTTGGCAGGGTTGCTGGCATCCAGTACCTGGATGTTGCCGGAATCGAAATCGCAGTCGATCTGCAGGGGGGACAGCGTCACGGTCATCGCCGGGCTCCTTGACGGGCTTTGTTGTGGGGTTACTGTACACCGGTTGCGCGCTTGAGTGATGCAGGTGGCCTGTTGCTTCAGGTGTCGAGGGTGCGATAGTCACTGGTTTGTGCTTTGTTTTGCATATTAGGTTATCGCTAAAATCAATTTCATTTATTAATTGGCTGCGGCTAGAGTCCAGGTTCCCTACCTGCAAGGAGCCGCGGATGTCCATCCGATCCCACCTTCTGATGATTGCCGCCAGCGCATTGCTGGCGACCCAAGCCTTCGCAACCGAACGCCTGACCCTGCGCATTGGTGACCAGAAAGGCAACATGCGTGCGCAGCTGGAGGCCGCCGGTGCCTTGCGCGACTTGCCCTACGACATTCAATGGGCCGAGTTCCCCGCCGCTGCGCCCTTGGCCGAGGCGCTGAATGCTGGGGCGATTGATGCCGGCATCATCGGCGATGCACCGTTGCTGTTCGTGCTCGCCTCCGGGGCGCCGGTCAAGGCGATCGCCGTCGACAAGTCCGACCCTTACGGCACGGCATTGTTGGTGAACCCCGACGCGCCCTTCAACAGCGCCGCCGACCTCAAGGGCAAGCGCATCGCCACGGGCTGCGGGTCGATTGGCCATCACCTGGCGCTCAAGGCCCTGGACCAGGCTGGCCTGTCGGAAAAGGACGTGGAGTTTCGCTTTCTCGGCCCGGTCGATGCCAAGATTGCCTTGGCCAATGGCGCGGTGGACGCCTGGTCGACCTGGGAACCCTACACCGCGCTGTCCGAGTTAAGCGGGCAGGGCAGGGTGCTGGTCAATGGGCGTGGCCTGTCCAGCGGCAACAGCTTCCTCGCAGCCACCGACAGCGCGCTGGAGGATGCGCCACGCCGGGCCGCACTGCAGGACTACCTGGCACGCCTGGCCGGCGCCCAGGTCTGGGCGTATCAGCACCTGGACAGTTATTCGAAAACCCTCGCGGCGATCATCGGCTTCCCTGAAGAGGCCGCGCGCCTGCAGTTCGAACGCCGCCAATTGCGCTGGCAGGCCATCGACGCCACCACCATTGCCGAACAACAGGAAACCGCCGACTTCTACAAGGCCCACGGCCTGATGAGCCAACGGCTGGATGTGGCACCGACCTTCGCCAGCGGCTTCAGCGTGCCCGCAGCCGATGCACTGGCCGCTCAACGCTGACCCTGTTGCGGGCTTGCCTGCGAGAGGCCACGGCAGTTACAGGGTTTCTCCGTAGTCGAAGGCGATCACCGACAAACAGATGGCGCCCTTGCTGCTTGCCGCAGTCAGCAATATGACGCTTTGAATGTCCTGATCAGGATGGCTCGCGCTCCAGGCTTTGCCGGGCCATCCACTTCAGCAGCGTTGCGATGGGCACGCGGCGGTGCACTTCGTGACGCTGCTGTGCAGCAGCGCCGTCGCCCGTGCGCTCGCGATAACGGCTCAGAATCAAATGCTGGCCATCCTCGGAGACCCGCGCCTCGAGCTCGTGCAGCACCTGCTGGCGAGTGTCGCGCTGCAGGCGCTTGAACAACACCACCGGCTGGGCATCATTCATCGGTGGGCACCCCTGTGCAGCTCGCCGGCCGTTTGCCAGGCGCGCCTGCCTTGCCTTCGGCCACCCGCTCGGCACGCTGTTGGGCGGTGTAGTCACGCACGGCCAGGTAGTAATCAGGCAGGATGCGCAACGTGTCGGTAACCGGCAGCGCTTCGGCGCGGCCATCCACCACACTGCCTGCCATGGCCACATTGCCCAGGGTGTCGACCGTGTCGCTGTTGTCGCCGAACGGGTCGACCGCCAAGCTCAGCAAGCTGCCGGTCGCATCGCGCAGGTTGTGGGTGCCCAGCAGCGGTAGCTCGACGATCGGGCCATCGGCGATGTTCCACACGCCGAAGGTTTGGCCAAAGTCCGACGTGTGTCGGGGTAGCCCCATCTTCCCGGACACATCGATCAAGCCGGCGACGCCCAGGGTCGTGTTGAACATGAAGCGCGTCAGGCTGGTCATCGCCCGTTCGCCGTTGCCTTGCAACAGGTCGTTGACCAAGACCTTGGGTTCGCCGAAGTTGGCGGCGAAGTTGTGCACGCCCTGCCGGGTGAAATCAGGCAATGCGCTATAGCCTCGGGCGACCGGTGCCAGCAGGTAATCGTCGACACTGCGGTTGAAGGCGAACACGGCGCGGTTGGCGGGCTCGGCGGGGTCGCTGAGCTGATAGGCCACAGGGCCACAGGCACTGGCAGGTGGCCGCTGGCTGCAGCCGCCGGCAGCGAGCAATGACAAGGCCAGTAGCGCATGGCGGGCTGAAAACCAGGCAGTGGGGGTAGCGGTGGGCATGGGCACATTCCAGACAAGAACTGGCGCCGATGGTGTGGCCGGTTGATTGCCTGGGAATGTCTGGATTATTGCCCGGCTGACACTTTGTTTCCGGGTTGAAATATATGACGGCAGCCCTGGGATGGCCGTAAAGTAAGCCTTTACTCTAGTGCCACTCAGTTAAGCGTCATCGGCTGTCATTGGGGCTGCTGTGCAGCCCATCGCAGCGGCCCCCTTGGCCCTAACTGACGGGCATTAGCTTTTACTCCCTCTGTTCGCGGTGCCCCGGTGTGAGCCATTTGCTGATTGTCGACGATGATGTCGAAGTACTCGACCTGCTGCAGAAGTTTCTCCGCCAGCACGGCTACGAGGTCGATGTGGCCAGTGATGGCCAAGGCCTTTGGCAGGCGCTCGAACGGCGCGTGCCGGACTTGGTCATTTTGGATGTCATGCTACCGGGCGACAGTGGCCTGGTGCTGTGCCAGCGCTTGCAGGCCGAGTACAAGGTAGCGGTGATCATGCTCACCGCCATGGGCGAACTGAGCGACCGTGTGGTGGGCTTGGAGCTGGGCGCGGACGACTACCTGACCAAGCCGTTCGCCGCTCGCGAGTTGCTGGCCCGGGTGCGGGCGGTGCTGCGCCGGGCAGGCGAGAGTCCGGGCAGCCCATTGCCTGCCTCGTCGCGTGCCGTACTCGAATTCTCTGGCTGGCAGCTGGACGTGCTGCGACGTGAGTTGCGCTCGCCGGAGGGGGTCATGATCCCCTTGTCCAACGGCGAATTCGAGCTGCTGCTGGTCTTCGCCGAGCACCCCAGGCGCGTGCTCAGCCGCCAGCAACTGCTGGACCTGGCGCGTGGCGAAGCGCACGAGGCCTATGACCGCAGCATCGACGTGCAGGTGAGCCGGCTGCGGCGCAAGCTTGAAAGCGACGGCGACAGCGAACCGTTGATCCGCACCTTGCGCAACGTCGGCTACCTGTTCACCGCCAGTGTGACCAAGCGATGAGGCTGTTGGCCTGGGCGCGCAGGGCCCTGCCACGGCCACGCGTCACCATTGCCCGCTGGATCGCGCTCACTACCCTGGCGGCCATGCTCAGCCTGCTGCTGCTCAAGTGGCTGTTCGGTGTGCTGCTCAGCGTCTGGGCGCAGCCGCCGTTGCTGGAAAGCGGCTTGATTGAGAAGGTTGCTACCGTCGCCCGCATGGTCGACGCCGCACCTGTGGCGCAGCGGCCGACCTTGGCCAGCGCCGCAGGTGATGTGTCGTATAGCGTGCAATGGCTACTGCAGCGTGACGAGGCCGGTTTGCCAGCCCTGGTAGATAACGAATTTCACCAAGGGGCGCCGACATTGCGCGCACTCCTGGCGCGCCCGGACGCGCAGATCGAAGTCTACGGGCCGTCCGACTTGCCCGCGCAGGCGCAACCGCGTGGCTATGCGCTTCTGATCGAACTGTCAGACAAGTCATGGCTGCTCTATCGCGCCACCGACCGCAGCTGGGGGCTGGATGAACTGCCGCGCAACCTGATCATTGTGGCGCTTATGATCGTCTCCAGCCTGGCGCTCGCGCTATTTGCCACGCGCTACCTGGCCCGCCCTCTGGAGCGCTTCGCCGAAGGCGCGCGGCGCTTTGGCAAGGACTTCAACGCCCCACCGATCCCAGTGGTCGGCCCTTACGACCTGCGCCAGGCCATTCTGGCTTTCAACGCCACCCAGGCCCAGCTCAAGCATTTTCTCGACGACCGCACGCAGATGCTCGCGGCGATTTCCCATGACCTGCGCGCCCCGTTGACCCGCATGCGCCTGCGCGCCGAGTTCATCGAAGAGGGCGAACTGCAGGCCAAGTTGTTCAAGGACGTGGACGAGATGCAGGCGATGGTCGACGCCGCGCTGCAGTTTTTCCGTGATGATGCACGGCTGGAGCCGGCCACGGCGTTCGACCTGGGCGAGCTGTTGTCGACCGTGGTCGACGACTTCAAGGATGCTGGGGTGGACATCGACCTCAGCGGGCCGCGCCGGTGGGTCTATGTAGGCCGCCCCATTGGTATCAAGCGGGTGATGGTCAACCTGATCGAAAATGCGGTGAAGTACGGCACCGAGCCGACGGTGCAGTTGGCGATCACTGACGAGCAGATCATCATCCGCGTTCTTGACCGAGGCCCGGGCATCCCAGAGCACTTGCAAGCATGCGTTTTCGAGCCCTTCTACCGCATCGAAGGCTCACGCAACAAGGACACCGGCGGGGTCGGCCTGGGCTTGCCGGCGGCGCGCGCTATTGTCCTTGAACAGGGCGGTAGCGTGACCCTGAGCAACCGCCAGGGCGGTGGGCTCGAGGTCACGGTCACGCTGCCTGTCGGCTGACCCACCGGTGGCGATCAGAGCCCCAGGTCACTGAGCCCGGGGTGATCGTCCGGGCGCCGCCCCAGGGGCCAATGGAACTTGCGATCCGCCTCGGCGATAGGTTGCTCGTTGATACTCGAATGGCGGTTCTGCATCAGGCCATCCTCGGCAAATTCCCAGTTCTCATTGCCATAGGCACGGAACCACTGGCCGCTGTCATCGTGGTACTCGTAGGCGTAGCGCACGGCAATGCGGTTGCCGGTGAAGGCCCACAGCTCCTTGATCAGGCGATACTCCAGTTCATGGTTCCACTTGCGTGTCAGAAAGGCCTCCACCTCGGCCCGACCACGGGGGAACTCGACACGGTTACGCCACACGGTATCGGGCGTGTACGCCAACGCCACCTTGGCGGCGTCGCGGCTGTTCCAGCCGTCTTCGGCAAGACGGACCTTTTCGATGGCGGTTTCGCGGGTGAAAGGGGGCAGCGGTGGGCGGGGCATCGTAGGCACTCCTCAGGTGGTTTATAGCTAGGAGCGTAGTCATCGAGGGCGGTACAGGGAATCGGCGTGCCCGGCACTTCATAATTGCGGGCGGCGGAATAATGTTGGGATGCGGAGGTCGCAAGTGAGTCCCTGACTCTGTGGGAGCAGCTGTCTTGTGGTGCTTGTTCCGGCCTCTTCGCGGGCAAGTCGGACCGCCGCACCGCCGCTCCCACCCGAACTGTGTAGCCTCCAAGTCTAGCGCCGCACCTGTGGGAGCCGTGCTAAATCAATGAAACATCCTCTCTAGGGGAGGTTATCAGGCGTTCAGGCTGCGCCGTCCAGCGCTGTGCCCGTCGCCTTCGCGCGCCCGCCGAGCCATACCAAAAGCAGCCCCGCAGCCGCCAGCAGCCCACCTGCCATCGGTACCGCCGCGTAGCCCAGGTTCAGGCTGATCACCGCACCCCCGAGCGCAGCGCCCACGGCATTGCCAAGGTTGAACGCGCCGACATTGATCGAAGAGGCCAGCCCTGGGGCCTCGGCGGCGGCGGTCATGACGCGCATCTGGAGTGGCGGCACCACGGCGAAAGTGAAGACACCCCACACCAGCAGCGCGAGTGCGGCGCCCTGGTGGCTGCCCAGCACCAGTGGCATCAGCAGCATGGTCACCGCCAAGGCACCCAGGAAGATCCGTGCCGCGCCGTCCAGTGACCAATCGGCCAGGCGGCCGCCGAGGCTGTTGCCCAAGGTGAAGCCCACGCCGATCAGGACCAGCCCGAGGGTGACGAAGCTGTCCGAGGCACCGGTCAGCTCGGCCAGCACCGGCGCCACGTAGGTGTACAGGGTGAACATGGCGCCGGCACCCAGCACGGTGGTGGCCATGGCCAGCAGCACGCTGGGGCGGGCAATCACGGCCAGTTCCTTGCGTACATGGGGCACGCTGCCGCGTTCGCCCTTGGGCAGGGCGTACCACAGCGCGGCCATGGCCAGCAGGCCGAGTACCGCCGTGCCGGCAAACGCCATGCGCCAGCCGACCTGCTGGCCGACCCAGGTGGCGGCAGGCACGCCGCCGATATTGGCGATGGTCAGGCCCATGAACATGGTCGCCACGGCGCTGGCCTGTTTGTCCTTGGGCACCACGCTGGCAGCAACCACGGCGCCCAGGCCGAAGAAGGCCCCGTGGTTGAGGCTGGTGACCAGTCGGGAGGCCAGCAGCGTGTAGTAGTCCGGCGAAAGTGCCGACAGCAGGTTGCCCAGGGTGAAGATGGCCATCAGCGACATCAGCGCGGCGCGCTTGCCAAAGCGGCTGAACAGCAAGGTCATGATCGGTGCACCGACCATCACGCCGATGGCGTAGGCGGTGATCAGCATGCCCGCGCTGGGGATGCTTGCATCGACGCCGTGGGCGATCACGGGCAACAGGCCCATGGGAGTGAATTCGGTGGTGCCGATGCCGAAGGCGCCGATGGCCAGGGCGAACAGGACCCGTTTGGGAGAAAGCGTGCTCATCGAGCGCTCCGGATGGGATGAAGGGGGGGGTAGGAGCAGCCTTGTGCTGCGAAGAGGCCCGTAAACACAGCGAAGATTCATGCTGGGTTCACCGGCCTCTTCGCAGCACAAGGCTGCTCCTACAGTGCAAGCTGCGGCGGCGGGGTGATTAGTCCCAGGCTGGCGCCAGGCTATCTGGGCTGACTTCACGCCCGTTGCGTTCGAGCGTGGCGATGCGCGCCATGTCGTCGGCGTCCAGGCGCAGGTCGCGGGCGAGCAGGTTGCTGGCCAGGTTCTCGCGTTTGGTCGACGACGGAATCACCGCATAGCCCAATTGCAGGGCCCATGCCAGGGCCACTTGCGCGACGGTGGCTTTGTGCTTGGCGGCGATCTCGGCCAGCACCGGGTCTTTCAGGACCTTGCCATAGGCCAGGGTCATGTAGGAGGTGACGGTGATGCCCTGATCCTGCAGGAACGCGGCCAGCTTGGCATTTTGCAGGTAAGGGCTGAGCTCGATCTGGTTGGTGGCGATTTCGCCCTCGCCAACCACCGCGATGGCCTGCTGGGTCAGGTCGATGTTGAAGTTGGACACACCGATCTGGCGGGTCAGGCCCTGCGCCTTGGCCTCAGCCAGGGCTGCCATGTACTCGGGCAGCTCGACGCCATTGCCCGGTGCCGGCCAGTGGATCAGCAACAGGTCGACATGGTCGGTACGCAGTTTGGCCAGGCTATCGCGCAGGCTGGGGACCAGCTTGTCGGCGGCGTAGTTGTCGACCCAGATCTTGGTGGTGATGAACAGCTCGCTGCGCGGCACGCCGCTTTCGGCGATGGCTTGGCCCACCTCGGCTTCGTTCTTGTAGATCTGTGCGGTGTCGATGACGCGGTAGCCCAGCGCCAGGGCCGACTTGACCGAATCGATGACCGCTTGGCCGGTGAGGCGGAAGGTGCCCAGGCCGAAAGAGGGAATGCTCATGATCTTGCTCCTGATGAGGCTACGTGAACCGAACGGTGCTGGCTTTGGTTGTTCAGGTGAGGGAGCAGTGTGCGGCTTCTCCAGAAGGTGATAAAGCCGTCGTCACTCCAAAGTACTTTGCGTCTGGAGCAAGAATTGGCGCTTGTGGATAAACGCACCGAGAGGTAATGGCGTCGCGATGCGCGCTCTGCGCAATCGCTTTTCAATGGCAAGCAGGTATTCATCTACCACCGCCGCCTGCAGCGCAGCTGATGTGATCAAGCCCCAATTAAAGCGGAGCGCTCGATCATGCCGATGGCAACCCATAGCGACGACCTGCTGGACGAGTTGATCGCCAGCCGCCTTCCCAACTGGCTGGCCAACGCCACACCGGAGCGTCTGAGGGCACTGAACCTGTGCCTGAGCCAGCAAATGGACGTTCAGCAGCAGCTACAGGGTCTTTACCAAGGGACTACTGGGCTCGATGACTTTGCCGCCCCCCTGCTACAACAGGCCCTGCACGATCAGCAGTTGCAGCTGGACGTGAGCAAGGCGCAGATTCAGTTGAAAGTCGTGCTCCCTGCACCTTTGGCAAAACTGCTGGGCAAGCCGCAAGTGCGGTTTTTCAAGCATTCGTTGCTTGAGGCCGCACTGCACAACTTCAGTGCGGGTGAGGCGGCCTCTCAGGACGGCGCGACATTGCTCGATGAAAACGCCAGCCCCCTTGCGTTTGCGCCCGTGGCATTCGCTGAGCTTTGTCGCACACTCGATGTGGGCAAGCAATATCAGGACTACCTCAAGGCCCGCTATCAAGCCCCGTTAGAGGAGGGGCGCCGTGTCAACCGGATAATCGAAGAGGGCCACCGTGCAGCATTGGAGGCGGCAGTGCGGCTGTCTGCCTTGAAGGGTGAGATCAATGAGCGAAGCTATCAGCTGTTTCTACCGCTCATGTCATCTGTGCCCACCGAGGGCAGTGATTCAGCGGTGTTGATCCCCAAAGCCCTGCGGCTGCTCGGCAAGCAAATTCGTGGGGCCATGGCCTTTGAAGTGCGGCAAGGTGGGCAGGCAACTGCACCTCTGGAAGGCGTACTTTGCTGGATCCCAGGTGACGAGCAGGGGGCCCTCACCTGGTATGGCAACTGGGACACGTTGTTCAGTAGCTTAGGCGAGCTGTTCCGGCTGCCCGGCTATGAGCCGTTTTTCCAGCGCTTCATCGGCCAGCGCGACCGAATGGCATTCACCCAGGCGCTGAGCAAAGCAAAAGCAGCGCGTGCTGCCCACCTGCCTGCCGAACTCGACGGCCGTCATGAAGCTATCGAGCTGCCGCTGTTCGAGCACATGCGTAAGGTGCAGCTCGACACGTTGCTTGATGATGCCAGGGTCTTGGCGGTACCCACGGCAGATCAGGACAGCAACGAGCGCAACGCGCGCCTGCACTTCTACCTCGATGCAGGCTTGTCCGTGCTTGGGGTCGCGAGCCTGTTCGTGCCTTGGTTGGGCTTGCCCTTGCTGGCCATTGCGGCGGTCGAGGTGGTCTCGGGGGTGTACGAGGGCTATGCCGATTGGCAACTGGGTGACCGGCAGGGAGCGCTCGAGCACCTGTTAGGCGTTGCCGAGAATATTGCCCTGGTTGGGGTAGGCGTCGGTGTCGGGGTGGTTGCTGGGCGTGTGCTCAAAAGCGCCGGCCTGGTGCGCCGGTTGGTGCCCGTGCGGTTGCATGAGGGGCAGGTAAGCCTGGTACACCCCGAACTGCCTGGTTACGAAGTGCTGGACGACACGTTGGCGGTGGGTGAGCGAGGCGGCGAGGCAGGGCAGGAGCGACTTCGCACCCACACTGGCACCTACAGGGTCGCTGAGGATCCGTTGACACGACAGCTGTGCATTTTGCACCCAACGCGCCTGCACGCCTACGCACCGTTGCTGGAGCACAATGGTGCCGGCGGCTGGCGCCATGCGCTTGAAGTTCCGCAGCAGTGGCAGGATGCAGCGCAGATGTTCAGGCGTTTGGGTAGCACGTTGAGTGAGGTATCCGATGCCACGGCAAACGATGTGCTGCACATCACCGGTTTTGATCAAGCACGCGTACGCCGCCTGCATGCGCAGAATGCGCCAGCCCCGCACAACTGCTCGATGCCCTGCAACGCTATCAGCTGCATCAACGTGAGCCCGGGCTGCAGGGTGCAGCATTCGAGCAACGGTTACAGGCGGAGCAGCCTTCGGCCTCCCCTGAGGCAAGTATTCTTCGGGGTGCTTTCCCTGGGCTGAGTGTGCGTGGTGCGCAGGAGATCGTCGCCAATGCCGAGCCAAGCCTGGTGCAACGCATGGTTACTCAGCGGAAGGTGCCCATGGCACTGGCTGGCACTGCCCGCTGGTACCTGCGCGATGCGCGCGTGGACCGCGCCTGCGCGGGCTTGTGGCAAGCACCGGCGATCAATGCCGATACCGAGCGGCTGGCCCTTGGGCTGATCGAAGGCTGGGCGCCTTGGCCTGAAGGCGAAAGGGTGGAGATACGCCAAGCGACTCGAGAGGGTGAATTGATCGCCTGGGCAGGGGCGAACAACGCCGATCAGGTGCGTATCATTGTCCGAGATAACGACCAATACCTGGCTTACAGCGGCACTGGCACACAGCTGACTAACGTTGTACAGGGTGAGAGCCTCTTTGAAGCGTTGCTAAAGCAGCTGGATGCAGCGCAGCGCGGTGTGCTGGGGGAGGCAGGGCAGTCCGCCACGCAGTTGGGTGATGGCTTGAGACAGCGCGCAAACGCGCGCCATGAACAGGCGGAACAATTGATTGGGCTGACACCTGCGTCATTGGGCTTGAGGCCACTCGCACGCTTGAGCGGCGGGCGTTTGGGCTATCCGTTAAGTGGCAGGCCGGGTATGCGTCTGCCAGAAGAACAACCTTCGTTGGTGATCGACGAGGCGCAGGTTCGCCCTCTTCTCGAAGGCCTGCGGCGCCTGTTCCCCGACCGCGAAGAGCAAACCCTGCGCCAGTACGCGGATGCCATTGCCCGCACGCCAAGGCGGGATGTCTGGAACCATTATGCTGACTTGGCGCGGCAGGTCAGTACATTGCGCACCAGCCTGGATACCTGGAGCCAAGCGGGGGATGCGGCGCAACGCGCTGCAGGTGCGGACCGTGGTATGCGACTGCATTGGAGTGCATCGCGAGCGATCATGGCGCAAGAGATTCTGCAGGCTTGGCATCCACAGTTGCCAGGTGAAACGCCAACCTTCCAACTTGATCTTGACGGCGCGCTGACCGGCGGGGTGCCAACGTTCCCGCACACCGTTGGCTGGGGCCGACTGAGCGGCTTGACGCTGCGCAATACCAGTGCGATGGAGTTGCCTCCCATCACTGCGCAACACTTTGCCGGCCTGCGTAGTTTGAGATTGATAAATACGGCCTTGGAGGCACTGCCCCAGTGGCTTGTAGACCTTGAACAACTCACCCATGTGAGCTTGCGAAGCAATCGCGTGGCGGCACTGCCGGCTCAACTTTCGCGCATGGCGCGTTTGTCGAGCCTGGACCTGGGCCACAATCGTTTGACGGTGATCCCGCAGGTGCTTGGGCAATTGGGCGAACTGCGGACCTTGAATCTGGAAAGCAACGGTATCGTCATCGATGCACACAACAGTGCTCGTCTGGAAGGCATGCGACAGCTGGAGGTGCTGATACTCGACGGTAACCCGCTGGCGAGCATGCCGTCGTTGGTCAGAAGCATCGAGTTGAGACGGGTTACGCTGCGCAACACTCAACTGCAGGCGTTTCCAACAGAGCTGCTTGGCCAGCATCCGGGTATGAGCCTAGCGCTTGAGGGTAACAGGATCGTTGAGCTGGATGATGAGTCTTTGCGATTGATCGCTCGCGACAGGGCGCGTATTTGCCTCGATTACAACCCCTTGTCCCAGGCGTCAGTTCAGCGACTGGACGCCAATGATCGCTTGGAACCGGTGGATCCGTTTGCACCTCAAGAGGGGGATCAGATGCTTGCAGATGATCCTCAGCGCGTGCAGGCGCTTCGTGCCATCTTGATTAGGATTGGCAACCAGGTGACCAATGCCAGTGCGCATCTGCCGCAGCATGAGGTGTTGGCTGCACATCTCAATGTGCTTGAGCAGGCCAGTACGTTGCGAGAAAGCCTGGAAGAGTGGTGCGGCGACGACCCTGGCCGGCTGGCCTTTGCACGGCGTCTGCTTGGAAGCTGGCTGCCGGAGGTGCCGGGAAGCGTATCGCCCCCCCACGAGCGACATTTTGCCCTGCGCATTGACGGTGCGCAGATTGGTGCATTGCCGCCATTTCCTGACACGATCAGTTGGGGGCGGCTGCGCTGGCTGCGGCTGATAAACATCGATTTTTCCAGCGTCGCGCCCGACTACTTCAGCCGCTTCACTAATCTGATTCAGTTGCGGATCAACAACTGCCACCTCAGCGAAGTGCCGGCATGGGTCTGTGACCTGCGCAGGCTGGATGATCTGTCATTGTCCAACAACCAGTTGGCGTCGCTGCCTGAAGGCTTGGAGCGATTGACTGATCTGACGATGCTGTTTCTGAATGACAATCGCCTCACCCAGGTACCCGACGCCTTGCGCGGATTTGGCCGGCTTCAACGGTTGGGCCTGGCGAACAACCAGATTGTCGTGGATGTCGGGGGCGCCGCTCGACTGAACGCATTGTCAGCGCTGAGGATGCTGAACCTGAGCACTAACCCGCTCGGTAGCCTACCGACGCTACCGCAAAGCACTTCACTGGAGAGCGTGGCGGTCGCCAATTGCCAACTGGGCGAGTTCCCTTTGGCGCTTATGCGTGAACACCCCAACCTGACGCTCAGGCTCGATGGCAATCGTATCAGTGAGCTGAGTGAGGAAGCGGTCCGCTTGATCCGAGCGAACCCTCAGGGCGTCAACCTCCAGCTCAATCCACTGTCTGACGACAGCGCGCGTCGGTTGGCGGCTGTCCAGCCAGTGTTGGAGCCTGCGCAACCGCCTCAGCCGGGGCCACAGCCGGAGCCACACCCGGAACCACAGTTGCAAGCTCAGGCTGCCCGTGCGCCGGAGCGGGTAGTGGTTAGGATGGCGAACCCGCAGGCTCAGCATCATGGCGTCGACGCCTCGCGTGATCGGTGGCTGCAAGGCCTGCCCTCGCCACTTCAGCAGCAACGGCAAGCGCAATGGGCACGGCTCACGGCAGAGCCAGGTGTCGAAGATTGGTTGGCGTTCCTCGACGGTTTGAGTCGAACCGCAGATTTTCAGCAGGATGTTGAAGCCCTACAGGCGCGAGTGTGGAGCCTGATCGACGCCTGTGAATTGAATGAGCGTGTTCGAGGGGCCATTTTCGATGAGGTGCAACGAGACGGCATGGCCGAGAGCTATCTCGCCCAGCTCGATCGGCTTGAGTTCGCCAGGGTTCGCGCGCTGCGCACTGAGGGCCTGCAGGATGATGATCTTGAGCGTGCCTATGTACAGTTAGCCCGCGAACAGTTGTCCCTTTTGCAGGAAGGTAGGCCTGAAGCACTTATCGAATCGCTTGCAGGCAGCAGGTACTGGCAGGACTATCTCCATCAGCGCTTTACTGAACGGTTTGATGCTCGGCTACTGGGTTTCAATACGCGCGTGGATGCGTTGGATGCCCTGGCGATCGATCCAAATGAATACATGCAGCGTATGGCAGTGTTGGCGGCTGAGCGAAACGCTGTGTTCCATACGTTGATTCGTGAGCTCACCGTTGAGGCGTGCATGCGTCATCCTGCGCAGGAGCATTAAGTACCGCAGTGGTGAGGGGGAATGCTGTTTATCTCGGGTTTTGACCAACCAGAGAAGCCGCCAATGCCCTCACCACAGCCTCAACCCAACGCAGTGGATACCCTGATCGCCAGCCGCTTGCCGGCCTGGCTTGCCAGCGCATCCGAGGATCACTTGGGCAAACTGCGGGTTAGTCTGCAGCGCCAGCAACGCAGCCAGCACCGCTTGGCTGAGCTGTTTTCCCGTGTCACGCCACTGGACGCTTTTGCCAAGACATTGCTAGACCAGGCACTGAGTGATCGCCAGTTGCCAGCGCTGGATGTGCGCCAGGTGAAGCTGCGCACCACCACCACCCTTCCGATTGCATCGGTGGGCCCTGGCGGGCTGGGCAAGTCGGTAAGCGAGATCGCTGAGGTGAGTTTGCTGACGGCCGCGCTGCACAATTTCAGCGAGCATGAGGCACCGCCCTCTGGTGCTTTTCAAAGCCACGTCATCGTCGATGCGCAAGGTGAACCGCAATCACTGAGCCCGCAGGTCTATGTAGCGCTTTGCCGAAGTGTCGACGTGGGTGGGCGCTATCAGCGCCATCTTGAGTCAATTCTGTTGGGGCCGGGGGAGAGGAGCAAGCAGGTGGAGACCCTGCTCGAAGACAGCGCGCGTGCCAACCTGGAGGCTGATGTACGTCTGGCTGTGCTCAAGGGCGAAATTGATGAGCGCCTGTACCTGCAGTTCCTCCCTGTTCTTTCAACGGTGGCCGTGGTGGACTCCGACACTACGCGCCTGTTGCCATTCGATCTGCGTGTGCTGGGCAAGCAGCTGCGCGGTGTGTTGGCTTTCGAGGCGCGGCGAGGGGGGCTGACGAGTGCGCCTCTGGAGGGTGTGGTGCTATGGGTTCCCGATGACCCCCACGGTCCGCTGCAGCGTTTTGCGACGTGGGATGAGTTGTGGCACGGCCTGGGCCGACGATGCCAGGCGAAGGGCTACCCAGCCTTCATCCAGCGGTTCATCGGTGAGCGTGACCGCTGTGCCTTCAGCCGCACACTGCGTCGTTTGCTACAGGCCAGAGCGGGCGCGCTGCCGATTCAGCTAGATGGTCGCAGCCAAGCGATTGACCGGCCGTTGTTCCCGCATCTGCGAAAAGTCCGCCTCGATACGCTGCTGGACGATGCGCGTGTACTGGCCACGCCAACTGCCGAGGCGGACCAGGCTGAGCGCGAACGACGCATGGGCGACTATGCCAGCGCAGGGTACGATCTCTTGGGATTGGCCAGCCTGTTTGTCCCTGTTCTTGGCCTGCCGCTGCTGGGCATTGCCGCCCTGCAGATCGCGGACGAAGTCTATGAAGGGTATGCCGATTGGCAGCTAGGTGACCGTGAGGGGGCGATGAACCACTTGTGGGGCGTTGCCGAAAACCTGACTGCCGGCGTTGCCGTGGCATCGATTGGGCTCGTGGCGGGACGACTGATCGAGCGTTCGGCGTACGTTGATGCGCTGGTGCCGGTGTTGAAGGCACACGACGAGGTTCGCCTGATCGATGCCGAACTACCCGGCTACGCGGTGCCGCAGTTGGGGTTGGCCGTTGGCGAGCGTACCCGCGTGGCCGGGCAGACACGGCTGCGCACCCACCTGGCAACCTACCAGATAGCCGAGGATGCGCAAGGCGCGGGCTTGCGTATTCAGCACCCCAGCAGACCGAGCGCCTACTCGCCCTGGCTCGACAGCAACGGCGAGGGCGGTTGGAGCCATCAGTTGGAAACCCCCCAGCACTGGCAAGGGGCGACGCAGTTGATGCAGCGCTTGAACAGCGCATGGGCGGCGCTTGACCCCCTGACGGCCGAGCGTGTCATGCACACGACCGGCTTTGATGAGGCGCGCCTGCGGCGCCTGCACCTTGAGCATGCGCCAGCACCGGCGCGGCTGCATGATGCCTTGCAGCGCTATCAGTTGCATGCGCAGTACCCTGAATTGCACGGCGATGCGTTTGAGCTGCACCTGAATGGGCTGCAACGCCCGCTGGAGGCGGCAGAGCAGCTGTTGAAGCGTGACTTCCCCGGACTTACCCCGCGCGCTGCGCGGCAGATCACCCAGCGCGCCGGGCCTGAAGAGGTCGAGCGCATGATCGGCACCCAGCGCGTGCCGCTTGCCTTGGCCAGCGAAGCGCGCTGGCTGTTGCGTGACAGCCGCCTGGACCGTGCCTGCGCAGGCTTCTATCAAGCGGCGGCGGTGAATGCCGACACCGAGCGGTTAGCATTTGGCCTGCTGGCTGATGCGGCGCCATGGGCACAAACCGTCCGAATCGAGCTGCGCAATGACAGCCTGAGCGGGGACCTGCTCGCCCACGTCGGGGCAGAAGGGGCCGCTGACGTGCGTTACGTCATCAGGCGCGGCCAGGGTTACCAAGCGTCGCCTGCAGCCAGCGAAAATGACACTCTGTTCCAGGCGCTGTGGTGGCACCTCGATGAGGCGCAAAAACAGGTGCTAGGTGAGGGTGGCCAGACCGGCGAGCAGCTTGGGCATGCCTTGGCGGTGCGGGCCGGTGAGCAACGTGAGCGCGCGGCAACATTGCTTGGCATGGCGTCAAAAGAGGGGGTAGTTCGTCCGCCCGTGCGTTTCGGCGATGGTCGGCTGGGCTACCCACTGAGTGGTGGCGATGCCCTGCGCCCACCGCGCGGTCAGGTTCTCACCACGGCAGACATGCGCGCTCGCCAGTCCATTCGCGCCGGGCTGCACCAGTTGTTCCCGCACCGCCCGGCACAGGATGTGATGTGGCTGGCGCTGCAACTGGCGCAAAGGCCAGGGCGCACGGTCTGGGCCGCTTTCAGTGAGTTGGCCAGGCAGGTCGAACGGCTCGACCTGAGCTTGCGCGCTTGGCGGGGGCAGGCTACGGCCGTCAATTACCATCGACGTCAGCGCGTCGGGCAGATGATTCGCGAGGCCTGGGAGCCGGATTTCTATGGCCCTGGCGGGGTCGATGAGTTGATTGTGCGCAACGAGCTTGTGGGCAGCCTGCCCGTGCTGCCGCCAGGTCTTCACTTCGGGCACTTGCACCGTCTGTGCCTGAGCAATGTCGGGCTGAGCGCGCTCGAGGGTGATTTCCTGGTGCGTTTTCCTCAGTTACGAAGCTTGCAACTGAGTGGCAACAGGCTGACGGAGGTGCCAGGGCTAGGCAACCTGTATCGCTTGATCAGCCTGGATGCGCAGCACAACCGGTTGACCACCCTCGAGGGGGTGCAGCACCTGTCGTCATTGACCCAGTTGATCGTGAACGACAACGCGCTCACGGAGGTACCGGGCTTGGCAACCCTGACCCGGCTCACGCGTTTGGACCTGCGTCGCAACCGCCTTGCTGCGCTAGACGGTGTGCAGGGCCTGACACTGCTGACCCAACTGGACCTCAGTGACAACCTGCTTTCAACACTTCCCGAGCAGATTCACCGGTTGATCCGGCTGCAGTACTTGAACCTGAGCAACAACCAGTTCACGTCGCTGCCGGCAGGTATCGAGCGCATGGTCGGTCTGACGCAGCTTAACCTGTCCGGCAATCGCCTTGGCGAGCTGCCGGGCACACTGAGCGGGCTGAACAGGCTGTTGCAACTGCACATGGGCGATAACCGGTTCAGCAGCGTACCCGCGGTGATTGGTAATCTGCCTGGCTTGAGAGTGCTCAACTTGCGCGGCAACCAGCTGGCTGCGATACCCGAGGGGCTGGAGCGGCTGCGGCAACTGACCGAGTTGTACCTGGCGGACAACCAGATCGTCATCGACGTGGCAGGCGGCCAGCGCTTGGAAGCGTTCATCGAATTGCGAACGTTCAGTTTGAATGGCAACCCGATAGGTATGATTCCGCCACTGCGCAACCTTGACCATTTGCGCCATCTGTCGCTTCGCTCGACTGGCCTGCGTGAATTCCCCTTGGCGTTCATGGAGCGTCATGCACAGGTCTATGTGGACCTCGCCGACAACCTCATCGTCGAACTGAGCGAGCGGGCATTGGCGTGGATTCGGCAGCACCCCAACCGGCTCAACCTGAACAACAACCCCCTTGATGAGCAGGATCTGGCACGTTGGCGGGCTGCGTGGGCTAAGTTCGACACGCTCAGCCAACGCGGCTGACGCCACTGTGTGCGGGGTGCTTTGCATAGTTACCGCAAGCGCCTCGCCCTGTACTGGTGCAATCCCAGCTCCGGCCTCAAGGAGCCTGCGATGCCAAATCTGCCCTTCGCCAATGATTCCCCCGACGCACTGATCGCCAGCCGCTTGCCTGCCTGGCTGACCGCGACCTCGCTAGATACCCTCTACGCCTTGCATGAAAGCCAGCGCTGGCAGCAGCAGGTCCAGCATGAGCTGTGCGGCTTGCTTGCGCAGATCACACCGCTGGATGCGTTTGCCGCGCCTTTGCTGCAACACGCATTACAGGCGCAACACCCGCTGACGCTCGATGTGCGTCGCGCCACGCTGCGGCGCAGAACCTTGCAGCGCTTTCCGTCGTTTGTTGCCCAGATCCCGGATGGGGTCAAAACGCAGGTCTACCAGCACAGCCTGTTGCAGTCGGCACTGCACAACTTCACCGAGGGCGAAACCCTCGCCACTGGGCTCATGCAGGGGAGTGCGGTATTGGACAGCGAGGGGCAAGCCCTCGGTCTGTCGCCCAGGGCGTTCACCTTGCTGTGCCGCTCGCTTGACCTGGGTGGGCAATATCAGGCTTACCTGCGGGGGCAGTTGACCCCAGGCGGGGAGGCTGGCCGGCAAATTGAAGCGTTGATGGAGGAGGGCTTTCGCGCAAGCCTGGAGGCCGCTCTGCGACAGTCGCTGGTCAATGGAGAGATCGTGGCGCATGCCTGTGAGCAATGTGCGCCGCTGGTGGCCATGGTCGCGACCAAGTCAGCGATCGCCGGGTTCGAACCGCGGCAGATCAGGGTGTTTGGCCAGCGGGTGCGAGGGGCCGTGGCCTTCCAGGTCCGTCATGCTGGCCAAGAAGGCGTGCTCTGCTGGATCCCCGATGACCCTCACGGCCCTTTGACCTGGTTCGCCTCCTGGGACTCGCTGTTCCTAACGTTGGGCAAACAGTTCCGCTTGCCGAAGTACATCGAGTTCTTCCAGCGGTTCATCGGTGAGCGAGACCGAGAAGCCTACACGCGAGCCCTGGACAACGCGTTGAAACGTGCGGGCCAAAATGCCCCTGTTCAGCTCGATGGCCGCCACGAGGCGATCGAGCTGCCGTTGTTCGAGCACTTGCGCAAGCAGCAGATCGATACCCTGCTGGACAACGCCAAAGTGCATGCCGTGCCCACCGCCGCTGTGGATGCTCAAGAGCGGGACCGGCGTTTGCACTTCTACCTGAGCTTTGCCCTCGACGCACTGGGCTTGGCGAGTTTCGCCTTACCGGTGCTGGCGTTGCCGTTGTTGGGCATCACAGCGCTGCAGGTGGCGGACGAGGTGTACGAGGGGTATGCCGATTGGCAGTTGGGTGACCGGCAGGGCGCACTGGAGCATGCCTATGCCGTGGCCGAGACGGTGATCATGACAGCAGCCAATGTCGGCGCGGGTGCTGCCTCGCATCGCTTGGCCCGTGCAGCCGTGGTCGATGAATTAGTCCCCGTGCAGGCCAGTCAGCACGGGTTGAAACTGTGCGACCCTGAGCTCCCCGGCTATGCCGTCGAGGGGCCAGGCGCTGTGGGGCAACTTACCGTGGCAGAGGGGCGAGAGTACCTGCGTACACCGGTAGCAAGGCACTTGACCGACCTGGACGCTGAATCGCAGCAACGGCGCGTCCGCCACCCTGTCCGCGTCAATGCCTATGCGCCCTTGCTTGAGGGCAATGATGCCGGCGGCTGGCAGCATGAACTCGAACGCCCCCACGAGTGGCAGGGGAGTGCTCAGTTGTTGCGTGACCTGGGCCATGACCTGGCGCAACTCGATGACCAGGTGGCCCATGAAGTGTTGCGTGCAACCGGGCTCGACGAGGACCGACTGCGCCGGCTGCATGTAGAACACGCACCGCCCCCTGCGCGGCTGCTGGATGCCGTGCAGCGTCATCAACTGCATGACCAGTTGCCTTGGTTGCGGGACGAAGGCTTCGAGCGTCATCTGCAGGCGCAGCAAGCGCCCCCCACGGCGGACGAAGCCCTGTTGCAGCGTGACTTTCCCGGGCTCACGGTAAGCGGGGCGCGGGAAATCATCGAGCACGCTACCGAGGCGCAGGTCGAGCACCTGCAAGCACGCCAGCGCGTACCGCTGGCCTTGGCCGAGCAGGCGCGCTGGTACCTGCGAGATGCGCGCCTGGACCGCGCCTGTGCAGGCCTGCTGCAAGCGGCAGCGCTCAATCGCGACAGCGAGCAACTGGCCTTGGCCTTGATTGCCGACCGGGCGCCCTGGCGAGCTGTACGCATAGAGCTGCGCAGCGGCACGCTGACCGGCGAGCGCACCGCCTGGGCGGGTGCCCAGGCCGCCACTGAAGTGCGCAGCGTGCTCAGAACTGCCAAGGGCTATCAGGCCTTGGATGCCTACGGGCGCCCCTTGACTGCGGCCCAGGCCGAAGACAGCCTGTTCCAGGCGCTGTTGCTGCAGCTCGACCCGTGGCAGCGTCGGGCGCTGGGTGAAGCCAGCGAGTCCCCGCAGGCACTGGCCGATGCCTTGTCGAAGTGGGCCAGCGAGCAGCGCGACAAGGCCGCCACCCTGCTGGGCATGGCGCCGGTCGGGCTGGGTTTTCGGCCACCGGTGCGGCTGGGCGATGGTCGCCTGGGCTACCCCCTGAGTGGGCGTGGCGAAAGCAGCAATCGCGCACTGCGCCGGGGTATTCAGCGGCTGTTCCCTGATTACGATGACAGCGCCCTCGAAGCCTTCACGAATACCGCCCGCGAGCAGGGGCTGACGCCCTGGAACTACTACCTGCAACTGTGCGAAGCGCTGCGTGCACTGGATCAGGCGTTAGGGCGCTGGCGCAGGCAATCGTCCGGGCCGATCCAGTTGATCAGGCGCACGCGCATGGCACGGCGCATTCGGCATGCCTGGCAGCGACGCGTTCGTGATGCCAGTGGCAACCCCATACTGGTCCTCGAAGGCACACGGTTGGGCAGCCTGCCCGACCTTCCGCCGGCGGTGAATTTTGATCATGTGACCGCGTTGACACTGCGCAACCTTGAGCTGACGGCGGTCAACGCCGATTTTCTCGCCCGCTTCCCGCGGCTGAACCAACTGGACCTGTCGCGAAACCGGCTGACAGCCATGCCCGATACCTCGCACATGGCGAACCTTGAATGGGTCGATCTCACCCACAATCGCATCGTTGACGTTAGTGAGGCGCAGGCCGCCGTGCTGCGGGCCAACCCCGACTGTGTACGCCTGCAAGGCAATCCGCTGTCACCGGTTGCGCTTGAACGGCTGAATGCTGCCCCGCCCCCTCCTGTGGTGGAAAGGGTAAATGAGCATGAACAGTGGTTCGAGGGGCTGAGCGAGGCGGAAGCCGCCCGGCGTCGCGGCCAGTGGGAGGCACTTCGGGCCGAAGCCGACAGCGCTGCGTTCTTTGGGTGCCTCGCAGAGCTACTGCATGCCGAGGCATTTACCCGCCAGGCCCAGGGCATGCGGCGTCGCGTTGGGGAATTGCTCAATGCGATGTATCACCATGCCCATGTGCGGCGCGCGGTGTTCGAGCAGGCGGCCCTGCCACGCGGGCGGGCGGACCTGGATGCGCTGGTCGTCAGGCTGCAGGTCGCGCTGCGCACCGATGGCCTGCGTGGCCGGCGGGTCGAGCGTGAGTTGCGCAACCTCGGCCGCGAGCTGTTCAGGCTCGATCAGGTCGACCGCTTTGCCGCACAGCACATCGAACGCTTGCAAGAGCGGCCGGGTGAGGCCGAGCAGGACGACATTCACCTGGCGTTCCGAGTAGGGCTAGCAGAGCCGTTGGGCCTCTATGGCCAGCCGACCTACCTGGACTTTCAGCATGTCGGCACAGTGACGCTGGGTGATCTGGTCGAGGCCGAGGCTGCCGTGCACCGCGCCGAGACGTCAGAGGCGCTCAGCCAGTTCCTGGTGCAGCAGGCGTTCTGGCAGGACCACGTGCGGGTCGAATACAGCACGCAGTTTGCAGCCATACGCCGCAGGTACGGTGCGCGTCTGGCCGCGTTGGTGCCAGAGCCGGGCCAGGACCATGCCCCAAGCGGACCGGTCAATGCGATCGTTGCGCAGCGTAGGGAAGAGGAGCAGGCATTAGCGTTGTCACTGGCGCGTGGCAACCCGTGGACCTGGTATCGGCTTGAACCTCCGCATGGGCCCGGCACCCTTGCCTATGCGCATTTGTCGCGGCAGCTTGAACACAGCTTCGAGGCGTGGCGCGGGCAACCCAGTGAGCCGGAATATGCTGCGCGGTCCTACATCGCCGGTGTGTTGCGCGAAGCCTGGCAGGCAAATTACCGAGATGAACTGCCGTCTTTGGGCTCATCCATCGATGGGCTGGCGGTCAGTTCGCTTCCCGAACTGCCGGCTGGCATCCAGTTCGAACGCCTGCGCGCGTTATCGCTGCGTAACCAGCAGCTTGCCACGCTCAGCGGCGATTTCCTGCGCCGCTTCCCCAACCTGGAGGACGTCGACCTCTCAGGCAATCAGCTCTCGGCCTTTGAGGGGCTTGAGCATCTGCCGCGCCTACGCAGGTTGAGTCTGGGGGGTAATTTGCTCGAGACCTTGGACGGCTTGGGCAATGCCAGGCAACTGACGGACCTGGACCTCAGTGGCAATCAGCTTGGCGAGTTGCCGGCCGGTATCGAGCAGTTGGAGCATCTGGCCAGCCTCGACCTTTCTTTCAATCAAATCGCTGCGCTGGATGACCGCGCAGGGCAACTGCCGAACCTTGAAAACCTGCAGCTGGGTGGCAACCTGCTGGATGATGTGCCACGCAGCCTTGGCAACCTTGCCCGGCTAAGCATCCTCAACCTCAGTGCCAATCGGCTGACCCGCGTGCCGGAGCAACTGAATGGCCTCGGCCGCTTGACCCGTCTGGATCTGCGCGACAACGCCATTGTCCTGGACGCCCAAAGCGAGTTGCGACTGGAATGGTTCTCCCGGTTGCAAGTCCTGAGCCTGGAGGGTAACCCGTTGGGTATGGCGCCGAGGCTGCACTACAACGTGCAACTGCGCTACCTGTCATTACGCGCAACCGGCTTGCGCAGTATGCCCCTGGCGTTGCTGCAGCGTCATCCCGACATGGTCGTGGACTTGCGTGGCAACCGTATCGCGGCATTGAGCGAGGAGGCACTCGGCTGGGTCGAGGCCCATCCGGAGACCGTAAACCTTGAGCACAATCACTTGAGCGAGGCGGTCATGGCGCGGGTGCGCAATGCGCTGGCGCGTCTGCAAGCAGAATGGGCGCGCGCGGCAGAAGCGGGGGAGGTGAGCGTGACCAGGAAGCCACCGGGGCGCAGGGGCTGACGGGCGGCGGTTGAAGAGGGGTGTGTAACAACGCCCCTGACCCGCCAGAGCGCGGGCCGGGGGCGATGAAGATCAGCGGCGGCGGAACAGCGGCAGCGGCTGGTCGGCGGCGGCCTGGTAGGTCACCGAGAAGTCCTTCAGGCTTTGCAGTGCGTCTTCCGGGTCCTTGTCGGCACGGATGGCAAACGCATCGAAGCCACAACGGGCCATGAAGAACAGCTGGTCGCGCAGCACGTCGCCAATGGCGCGCAGCTCACCGGTGAACTTGTAGCGGTCACGCAGCAGGCGCGCGTTGGAGTAGCTGCGCCCGTCGGTGAAAGCCGGGAAGTTCAAGGCGATGACCTGGAAGTGCTGCACGTCTTCGCCGATCTCTTCCGCTTCTTCGTCGCTGTCCAGCCAGATACCCAGGCCGCCGTCGCGGGCCTTGAGCACGTGGGCATGGTCGCGCCACAGTTGCAGCGGGACGATGTAGTCGTCGCAGTTGGTCAACTCGTCGAACGACGTTTCCTTGGGCAGCAGGTGCCAGGTTTCGTCGACGATCTCGTTGTTCTTAATGATTCGCTGCATAGACGCGTTCCTTGAAGGGGTCGATGCCGATACGCTGGTAGGTGTCGATGAAACGCTCTTCCTCGGTACGCTGCTCTACGTACACGGCGATCAGCTTTTCAATCACATCGGCCATGGCGTCCTGGGCGAAGGATGGGCCGAGGATCTTGCCCAGGCTCGCGTCACGCGCAGCGTTGCCGCCGAGGGACACCTGGTAGAACTCCTCGCCTTTCTTGTCCACGCCGAGGATGCCGATGTGGCCCACGTGGTGGTGGCCGCAGGCGTTCATGCAACCGGAGATGTTCAGGTCGATCTCGCCGATGTCGAACAGGTAGTCCAGGTCGTCGAAACGGCGCTGGATGGATTCGGCGATCGGGATCGACTTGGCGTTGGCCAGCGAGCAGTAGTCACCGCCCGGGCAGCAGATGATGTCGGTCAGCAGGCCGATGTTCGGCGTGGCAAAGCCACCTTCGCGCAGCTCCAGCCACAGGGCGTGCAGCTGGCGCTGCTCAACGTCGGCGAGGATGATGTTCTGCTCGTGCGAGGTGCGCAGGAAGCCGAAGCTGTAGCGCTCGGCGAGGTCCGCCACGGCGTCCAGCTGCTTGTCGGTCAGGTCGCCAGGGGCAACGCCGGTGGGCTTGAGCGACAAGGTCACGGCCACATAGCCAGGGCGCTTGTGGGCGCGGGTGTTGCGCGAGCGCCAGCGGGCGAAACCGGGGGCTTCGGCGTCCTGGGCGCTGTAGTCGACGTTGTCCAGGGCCAGGTAGTCCGGGTCGACAAAGTGGCGCGAAACACGCTGTACTTCGTCTTCGGTCAGGGTGCTGTTGCCGCCGCGCAGGTGGACCATTTCGGCCTCGACCTTTTCGGCGAACACTTCAGGCGTCAGTGCCTTGACCAGGATCTTGATCCGCGCCTTGTACTTGTTGTCACGGCGACCGTAACGGTTGTACACGCGCAGGATGGCGTCGAGGTAGCTGATCAGGTCCTGCCAAGGCAGGAACTCGTTGATGAACGCGCCGACCACCGGGGTACGCCCCAGGCCGCCGCCAACCAGTACACGGAAGCCCAGCTCGCCCGCTGCGTTGCGCACTGGCTCCAGGCCGATATCGTGCACTTCGATGGCCGCGCGGTCTTCTTTCGAGCCGTTGATGGCGATCTTGAACTTGCGCGGCAGGTAGGCGAATTCCGGGTGGAAGGTGGTCCACTGGCGGACGATCTCGCACCAAGGGCGCGGGTCGATGATTTCATCCGCGGCAACACCGGCGAACTGGTCGGTGGTGGTGTTGCGCAGGCAGTTGCCGCTGGTCTGGATCGCGTGCATCTGCACGGTGGCCAGCTCGGCGAGGATGTCTGGGATGTCTTCCAGCGCCGGCCAGTTGTACTGCACGTTCTGGCGGGTGGAAATGTGGGCATAGCCCTTGTCGTAGTCGCGAGCGATCTTGGCCAGTGTGCGGACCTGGCGCGCGTTCAGCTGGCCATAAGGCACGGCGACACGCAGCATCGGGGCGAAACGTTGGATATAAAGGCCGTTCTGCAGGCGCAGAGGGCGGAATTCTTCTTCGCTCAGCTCCCCGGCCAGGTAGCGGCGGGTCTGATCACGGAACTGCTTGACGCGGTCCTCGATGATCCGCTGATCGTACTCGTCGTATACGTACATAAAAGTCCTGTCTCAGGCTGCATGCAGCTATTCGCGCGCACGGCCGCGCACTCCGGTTCGGAGCTGGGGAACGATATCAGAGTGTGTTTATGCGCTAAAGTGATGTTTTTGCATATGAAAAGAACCAAACGAACTAAGTGAGACTGACTGGCATTTGTTCGTCCGCCTGTGCCGTGGGTTTATACTCGCGGGTTTGTTGCAAGGGGTGTAACCGCATGCTCAAGGCGCTTTGCCAAAGCTTGTGCCTGAGCCTGCCGTTGGCAGCCAATGCGCAGGCTGCTTCCGTCGTGTTCCTTAACCCAGGCTTGTCCACCGAGACATTTTGGGTCAGCTATGCGCGCTTCATGCAGGCAGCGGCTGACGACCTGGGCATGACGCTGCGGGTCGAATACAGCGAGCGCAATGCCGAGCGAACCCTGAGCCAAGCACGGGCGCTGCTCAAGGGCCCGCAGCGGCCGGACTACCTGGTGCTGGTCAACGAACAGTATGTGGCGCCGGAAATCATCCGCCTGTCGAAGGGGACCGGGGTCAAGCTGTTTCTGGTCAACAACGGGCTGACGGCCAGCCAGGCACAAAGCATCGAGGCGCAGCCCGAGAAGTACCCTCAGGTGCTGGGCACGCTGACCACCAACGACGAGCAGGCCGGTTACCAGATGCTGCACCAGATGGTTGCCTTGCTCCCGCGCACTGACGGGCCGGTGGACCTGGTGGCTTTCGCCGGGGTCAAAACCACGCCGGCCTCGCAACAGCGCGAAGCGGGCATGCGCCGTGCCTTGGCCGACTTCCCGCAGGTGCGCCTGCGCCAGGTGGTGTATGGCGGCTGGAGCCGTGAGCGCGCCTTCGAGCAGGCGCGTGTGTTGCTGCAGCGTTACCCGAACACCACGCTTGTGTGGTCGGCCAACGATGAGATGGCCTTCGGCGCCATGCAGGCATTCGAGGCGGCTGGGCGCATGCCAGGGCGCGATGCCGTGTTCAGCGCCGTCAACAGTTCGCCCGAGGCGTTGCGGGCGCGGGTCGACGGGCGCCTTGGGGTGTTGATGGGTGGGCACTTCACCTTGGGTGGCTGGGCCATGGTCATGCTGCACGACGATGCGCGCGGGCTGGTGGTCAATCGCGATGGCCTGCGTGAGCACAGCGTGCCCGCGCTGCAGTCGATTGACCAGGTAAAGGCGCGGCGTTGGCTCAAGTTGCTCGAGCAGGCTGATCATGGTGTCGATTTTCAGCCCTACAGCGCTGAAGGGCGCCCGGCTGACTACACGTACCCGTTTCTGACCGCACCGATGGATTACTGAATGGCATAGGTAAGTACCGCTGCAGGGCATTGGTGCCTTGTTCAGATGACAGCCTCTAATTAAAGGAGCCTGTCATGCCCAACTTGCCTGCCGCCGACAGCGTTAGCTCGGCTCACGTCGATACCCACATCACGCTATACCCCAGTGGTCATGAACCCATTCTGCTGACCGCAGATCAAAGCAATGCTGCAGCTCTGATGGCCAAGGCCCTCGGTGCAATGGAAGCGTTCTACGGGACGTTGAACAAGGCACAGCGCGCACGGCTGGACGCCTTGTATGGCACGCCCCGGGTGGGCGCCGATGCACTCATGAAGGTCGTGCAGGGCGCCAAGGCACAGGTCAGCCGCCAGCTCGCCGCGTTGTGTGGGCACGAGGTGAAGGTGGACGCTGTGCGTATTCACACGGCCCGCTCCGAAAAGCCCGATGTCAGCGAGCCACTGTGGGCTTGGCTCGCTCGCGGTACACCTGTCCAGCTTGCCCAGCCCCGGCTGACCCGGGATGCCAACAATTTTGTCGACAACAGTTGGCTGACGCTCGGTGGCGGTGCCTTGGTCAAGCAGGACGGCAGCCAGGTAACGGTTGATGAAGTTGTCAGCATTGGCCGTGAGCTGGACATCGGGGCCTCGATCGCCACCCAGTGTGATGCCTGGCTTGCGCAAGCGGAGGTGGCCTCGACGATCAGGCGCGAGTCGAATGCCAACCTCGAGATAGCACTGCTCAATGCCCTGAAAGTGGGGCAGATTACGCCTGCGCAGCTCTTGCAACTGCAGGCGAGCGCCGGCGTGTCGCTGGCGGGGATAGTGAGCTATGGCTTGCCAATCGCGGGGCTGACACTGCACAGAGGCAACTTCATGTTACGCGTGGAGGGGCATGACCTGCCGGTGTACGCCCTGAGTACAGCCAGCGGCGTTTACGTCTATGCGGGCCTGTTCCCCGAGGGCCGGTTGTTCGTTGCCAACGCCGCGCAAGGTTTCAGCGCCATGCAGGTATTCACCGAGGCGTTTCGCCGCGACCTTTGGGGCACTCGGCGTGAGCGTTCGGGGTGGTCATGGTCGCTGCTGACGCCATCGGCACAGCGGACGGTGAGCGCTAAGCTGCCGCAGCCGTTGGCAACTAGCACGGCCTACCCAGCAAGCGCCTATTGGGCCCATGGCGCCGGTGTTTACGCGAGCAAGGCGGACTATGATCGAGGCGCAAGCGGCGTGCGCTTCACTGCACCGTATCCGTTGTCGCGGGACACGGTCACCGGCCGATTGGCAAGCGCCTATGGCGCCTTGCTGGTGGGGAGGGTCAAAGAGCATTTCACGCCCAATCAGAGCAGCAGCCTGGAGCATGCCCAGCGCATCGGCGCCGAGGTGCTCGCCTTCGTGCTGGACGTCATCTTGATTGCGGTCCCTGGCGATGTGAAGTTCCCAGGCCGGGCGCTACTGTTCAAGGCCATGTTCGCCAAGCAGCTGGCCATTGACCTGCCGCAGAACCTGGTGCAATCGAAGTGGGATGAGGCGGCCGAAACGCTGGTGGATTTTTTCGAGACCGTGCTGGAAATGCAGCTCCTGCGCAAGGCGGGCACGCTGGTCAGGTCGCGGCTCGACAAGCTCAACCGAACGCTTTTGCCAGGTCGCACGGTGTCTACTGCCGATACAGGCGGTGTCGGCGTCACCCCGGTCACGGCCGTGCAGCGTTTGCGCAGCATGTTGCCATCGACGCTTCACGGCTTGAGCGATGATGCTGTGGCCACAGTGCTGCGTCATGCAGGGGTCAGCAAGCAGGCCTTGAATGCCATGTGGCGGGGGAAGGCCCCGATGGACATGGCACTTGCTGCAGCCGCCAGCGCAGCGATGAGCCGTGAGCTAATCGGGCAAACGGCATTGCTGATGGCGACTCCGCGCTACACGCAGCTGCCGGAAGCTGTGGAATGGCCGGTGGTGGGCTGGCTGGCCCACAGCCTGAATGTTCGCATCAGCGTCGAGGATGCCGACGGCCGCTCGCTCAGGGTATTCGAGCCTGAGCGCGGGACAGCAGAGGGTGAAGGCGCAGCGAAGCGTGAAGTCGTGCTGACTCGGCATGACCGATGGCATTACGGGACCGGTCAGGAAAATGGCAACGGCGAGACAGCCGATTCGCTGTTTTTCTACGTGCAGGCGCCCACCCGGCCTGGGCAGGTCGTTGACAATCGCGACGAGGTGGCAACGCGCTTGAAGCATGATGCCGCAAGCCAGTTCGAGCGACCGGAGCAGGCGTACCTGCTGCAGCGCGCCATCCACCACCACAACCGACCCCGTGCCAGCGTACCCAAGGGTGAAGGTGCACTGCTGGCCGTGTCGGTGGAGGGCAATGTCAAGCTCCCCGAGGAACGGCTGCAGGGCAGCGAGGCCCGTGCGGTCAGCGCCCACAGTGAACGTTGCGTCGCACAACCGCGAAGCCCAGCAAACCTGGCCAAGGCCAGGTACCAAGCGGACCTTGCCGCGCTGGCCGGTGCGCCAGGGCCCGCCGGCCCGCAATCCTTGACCTTCAGCGCAGAGTCGATGTACTTGAGCGCGCTGCTGCGTGTGTTCAGTGCGCACGACCTGCAGCAGCATATCGCGGTCAGGGTGGTGGCTGGCGGTAGAAGCGTCGCGGCCAGGGGTAGCGAGCAGGCTGCGCAGGTGCTGGTCCTGCAGCGTCGAGGTGAGGAGGGTGCCTATGTCTATAGGGGGCAACTGGACGGCGCCGACACCGTGGCACCGGCCAAGGACAGTTCGGCACCTGTGAGTGATGTGCTTCTACGGGGCATGGACGACGCTGCCCGCGAACGTCTAGGGATCAACATCAGCGATGCGCAGGCGCTGAATAGAGCGGTGATGGGCAAGCTGCTGGCCGATGCCGGAAGCGCTCCAATGCCAGGTGGCCTGAAAGGGCTGGACTTACGCGTCGACCCTGAGTTGGACGCCTACCTGCAAGCTGTGACGCTGCACGAAGTGCCTGGCGCCGACGGCCTGATCTTGCAGGACGACAAAGCATGGATACAGCGGGGGGCGGGCGCACTGGAAGTGCATCAGGAGGGGCCGTCGTGGCGGGTGCAGGGGCCAGGCGCGGCGCGTGGGCCGCTGTTGCACCGAAGTTACGGCGAATGGCGCCGTTTGCAGGAACCTGTGGAGGCTGTCGCCCAATTGGTTGACGGCCCCGTACTCGGCGCAGCGGTGCAGGCCAGATTGGCGGCGCTGCACGCCCGAGACCCGCTGGCACGCCTTTACCATGACACGGCCGCCAACGCAGGCGGCGGCGCGAGCTACATTGCCTTCCGTGGCCTGAGCAGCACCTTCTACCGGGTCAAGCCCGCTGAGCCGGGGGCGGTGGAGGTGGAAGTGGTCCGGCCCGCAGGCACCGGTGGCGGTGTATGGCTGCATCGGTTGCAGTCTGGCATCTGGCAACTTGCGCGTACCTTGCCAGGGGGCATGTACCACAATGCTGACCCCGCGCCGTGGCGGCCATGGCGCAGGCCCGGCGCGCAGCAACTCCCCCATACGTTGGGTTTGTCAGGTTCCACGCATGAAGGCACGTTCAGCCTTGCGGGCGGCACGCACAAAGCGTCCAATCGCTTCTTTCCATTTGTACGCCCCACGAACCGTCGTGCCGAATTCAACAGGCTGTTTGCCAATGCTCCGGAAAACGTACAGCGCAGCAGCGACAATGCCAACATCGCCGCGAAGGTTGAGCTGTTTCATCACCAATGGCGTTTGCCCGTGGATATCACGGCGCTGCGTTTCTTTCGCATGCCAGGCGAAATTACGTCAGAAGCCAAGCACATCAACGGGGCCTTGATTGCTGACCTGGTGACAGCCCAACAGGCAGGGCAGCCGCTGATCAGGCGTGTGCTGGAGCCCATGTCAGGGTCGGGCTTCTATGGCAATTTCGTCAGGGCCGCCGGGTTTCGTGGCGAAATGAGGATCAACGACATCAGCCCCCTGGTCACGCTGACGCAAACTGAAATCGTTCGGCAGCCCGATCGGGTAAAACACCATATTAATAACATCAAGCAGGCCTTGGTCGAGCTTTGGCAGGTCAATAATCATGACGTCGCTTTCGATCCGCAGACCTTGAGAATCGACCTCCCTGATGGCAACGCTTCCCGCACTTTCGTGAACTCTCCCCAGGTCGTACGTTATCGAGTCGACGTAAGACACTATTTTTACACGACGGTGGAAACGCAATACAGATTGCGCGATGGGGATATTGTGGTGTCTCCCGATTCGGCGTTCCTGGCAGACCCTGTAAACGGCGAGACCGAGGCAAGGGCCTACATTGCCGCCGCGTTCTATATCATGCAGACCAATTCGGTCCGGCACCGGGCACCTGTGGAGATCAATGAAATGGGCCGGCTCGACCTGCCGATGTCGATCGTCGTCACGGATGGCAATGCGGGCTCGGTGCTGTTGCTGGCCAATGGGCTGTCGAATCTCGACGGTCTGAATTACCTGAGCTATCTGCACAGTCATGAGCAAGGGCAAACGACCTTTTCCAGGGCCGACGGTTGGGAAATGCTTCGGGTGACCGACGGTGTAAGCAACCTGGGGGACCTGGCTATCCTCAGTGGTCACTTCAGCGATTTCTACCTTAACGAGGTGCAGTTCATGGACAGGGTCAGGGACCATGTCATGCCCTTTGTCCACAACCGTGGCCGGGTCATCATCACCAATGCTTACTCCCCGTACAAAGAGCGTGCCTATCTGGCGTTGGGGTTGCGGGTGTTCGTGCTGGAAAACGCAGCCGCGAGTTACCTGTTGGTGATGAACGATGCGGTGGCGAGGGATGCAGGCCTTGCCAATTCCTGAGCGTCGCCCGTCGCCGGACAAAAGACCTTGCTTGAGGAAAGGGCATTGCTCGTCTTAACTGCTGTGGGTGAAGTGCATTCCCATAACCACAACAAGAGGCAATGCAATGGGAAACTCAACCAAGGTCCGCAAAGCTGACAGCAGTGTCGATGCCTGGGCGATTCTTTGCTTGGTCGTCCTGGTGGTGGTCACCGCCGTGTATTGGGTCAGCCACCAGTAGACTGCCATTCAGACCGTGATGCAGCCAAAACGCCTGCGGGAGGGATTCCCGCAGGCGTTTTCATGGGCTCAACGCGCGGTCATGTGCATGGCCAATTGCACCAGGCCGATCAGTATCAGAATGAACAGCAGGGTGAACACGGTACCCATCGCAATGAAATGGCTGGCTTTGCCGTGGGTGAAATCGCGTGCGCGGTTCTTGCCGCTCTGCACACCGAAGGCGGCGGCGAGGATGCTGTGCAGCATTTGCCAGAAGGTGGGGGGCTTGCCTTGGCTTGAGTCGTCCATGGGGGCTCCTGGGTATTCGGAGGCAATCAGGGACAGTGTAGGCAATGGAAGGGATGTTGGCTTCGTTGGCCTCTTCGCGGGCAAGCCCGCTCCCACAGGAGGGGCGCGCAAATCCCTGTAGCAGCGGGCTTGCCCGCGAAGAGGCCAGTCAGGCTAGAACGGTCTTAGCTGTCGTACCCAAGGTTCGGCGCCAACCAACGCTCACTCACGCTCACCTCCTGGCCTTTACGCGCGCTGTAGCTGTCGATCTGGTCCTTGTCGACCTTGCCAACGGCAAAGTACTGCGCCTGCGGGTGGGCAAAGTACCAGCCACTGACCGCCGCCGCCGGGAACATCGCGAAGTGTTCGGTCAGGAACACGCCGCTTGGGCCTGTCTCGCCAATGGCCGTGCCGTCGAGCAGGCGGAACAGGGTTTCTTTCTCGGTGTGGTCCGGGCAGGCCGGGTAGCCGGGGGCAGGGCGGATGCCGCTGTACTGCTCCTTGATCAACGCTTCGTTGTCCAGGTGCTCGTCGCGGGCGTAACCCCAGTGCTCTTTACGCACCTGCTGGTGCAGCCATTCGGCGCAGGCTTCGGCCAGGCGGTCGGCCAAGGCCTTGACCATGATCGAGCTGTAGTCATCGCCCTTGTCCTGGTAGGCCTTGGCCACTTCCTCGGCGCCGATGCCCGCGGTGGTGATGAAGCCGCCGACGTAGTCGGTGACGCCGCTGTCTTTGGGTGCGACGAAGTCGGCCAGCGACCAGTTTGGCTTGTTGTCAGGCTTGATGGTCTGCTGGCGCAGGTGGTGCAAGGTGGCCAGGGGCTGGCCGTCATCGCCATAGACCTCGATGTCGTCATCGGCGACCTGGTTGGCTGGCCAGAAGCCGAACACGGCGCGGGCACTGATCAGCTTCTCGTCGATCAGTTTGTCGAGCATCTCGCGGGCGTCCTTGTACAGCGACGTCGCGGCCTCGCCGACCACTTCGTCGGTGAGGATGCGCGGGAATTTGCCGGCCAGGTCCCAGGAGATGAAGAACGGCGTCCAGTCGATGTACTCGGCCAGGGTGCGCAGGTCGATGTCTTCCAGCACCTTGACGCCGGTGAAGGTAGGCACGGCTGGCTGGTAGCTTGCCCAGTCATACTGCGGCTTGGCCGCGATGGCCTTGGCGTAGCTCAGGCGCTCGGTGCGGGCACTGCGGTTGGCGGTGCGCTCGCGCACTTCGACGTAATCCTGGCGGGTCTTCTCGACGAAGCCGGGCTTGAGCTCCTTGGACAACAATTGGGTTGCCACGCCGACGGCGCGCGAAGCGTCGGTGACGTAGATCACCGCGTCGTTGTTGTACTTGGGTTCGATCTTCACCGCCGTGTGCGCCTTGGAGGTGGTCGCGCCACCGATCATCAGCGGCAGGTTGAAACCCTGACGCTGCATTTCGCGGGCAACGTGGACCATCTCGTCCAGCGACGGGGTGATCAGGCCGGACAAGCCGATGATGTCGCATTTCTCGTCGCGTGCGGTCTGCAGGATTTTCTCGGCCGGCACCATCACGCCCAGGTCGACGATGTCGTAGCCGTTACAGCCCAGCACCACGCCGACGATGTTCTTGCCGATGTCGTGCACGTCGCCCTTGACCGTGGCCATCAGGATCTTGCCCTTGGCTTCGGGCTTGTCGCCTTTTTCGGCTTCGATGAACGGGATCAGGTGTGCCACGGCCTGCTTCATCACGCGCGCCGACTTGACCACCTGCGGCAAGAACATCTTACCGGCACCGAACAGGTCGCCGACCACGTTCATGCCGCTCATCAGCGGGCCTTCAATGACTTCGATCGGGCGCGCGCACTGCTGGCGGCACTCCTCGGTGTCTTCGACGATGTGCGCGGTGATGCCTTTGACCAGGGCATGTTCCAGGCGTTTGCCGACCGGCAGCGAGCGCCAGGCTTCGTTTTCGACTTCCTTGGTGGCGCCGCCGCCTTTGTAGTCGTCGGCGATGGCCAGCAGCGCATCGGTGCCTTCTGGGGTGCGGTTGAGCACCACGTCCTCGACCTTGTTGCGCAGGTCGGCCGGGATCTCGTCGTAGATTTCCAGCTGGCCGGCGTTGACGATACCCATGGTCAGGCCATTGCGGATGGCGTGGAACAGAAACACCGAGTGGATCGCTTCACGCACCGGGTTGTTGCCGCGGAACGAGAACGACACGTTGGACACGCCACCCGAGCTCAAGGCGTGGGGCAGGTGGTCGCGGATGTAGGCGCAGGCTTCGATGAAGTCGACAGCGTAGTTGTTGTGCTCTTCGATGCCGGTGGCGACGGCGAAGATGTTCGGGTCGAAGATGATGTCTTCCGGCGGGAAGCCGACTTCGTTGACCAGGATGTCGTAGCTGCGCTTGCAGATTTCCTTCTTGCGCGCGGCGGTGTCGGCCTGGCCGACCTCGTCGAAGGCCATCACCACCACGGCGGCGCCGTAGCGCTTGCACAGGCGGGCGTGGTGCTTGAACTGCTCGACGCCTTCCTTCATGGAAATCGAGTTGACGATGCCCTTGCCCTGGATGCACTTGAGGCCCGCCTCGATCACTTCCCACTTGGAGGAGTCGATCATGATCGGCACGCGGGAGATGTCCGGCTCGCCGGCGATCATGTTGAGGAAGCGGACCATGGCGGCCTGGGAGTCGAGCATCCCTTCGTCCATGTTGATGTCGATCACCTGGGCGCCGGCCTCGACCTGTTGCAGGGCCACTTCCAGGGCTTCGGTGTAGTTCTCTTCGCGGATCAGCCGGGCGAACTTGGCGGAACCGGTGATGTTGGTGCGCTCGCCCACGTTGACGAACAGCGACTGGCGGTCGATGGTGAACGGCTCCAGGCCCGACAGGCGGCAGGCCTTGGCGATTTCCGGGATCTCACGTGGCTTGTACTTTGCAACCGCCTCGGCGATGGCCTGGATGTGGCCCGGGGTGGTGCCGCAGCAGCCGCCGATGATGTTAAGGAAGCCGCTGGCAGCGAACTCCTCGACCACCGCGGCCATTTCGGCCGGGGTTTCGTCGTACTCACCGAAGGCGTTGGGCAGGCCGGCGTTGGGGTGCGCCGAGACGTGGGTGTCGGCCTTGGTCGACAGCTCTTCCAGGTACGGGCGCAGGTCCTTGGCGCCGAGGGCGCAGTTGAGGCCGACGGAAATCGGCTTGGCGTGGCGCACCGAGTTCCAGAAGGCTTCGGTGGTCTGGCCCGACAGGGTGCGGCCCGAGGCGTCGGTGATGGTGCCGGAGATCATGATCGGCAGTTCGACGTTGTCATCCTCGAACACCTGTTGCACGGCGAAGATCGCCGCCTTGGCATTGAGGGTGTCGAAGATGGTTTCGATCAGGATCAGGTCGGCGCCGCCCTCGATCAGGCCGCGGGTGGCCTCGATGTAGTTTTCTACCAGCTCGTCGAAGGTGACGTTGCGGTAGCCGGGGTCGTTGACGTCCGGGGAAATCGAGCAGGTGCGGCTGGTCGGGCCCAGTACGCCGGCGACGAAGCGCGGTTTGTCCGGCGTCTCCAGGGTCTTGGCGTCGGCCACCTGGCGGGCGATGCGCGCGCCTTCGACGTTCAGCTCGTAGACCAGCGACTCCATGCCGTAGTCGGCCTGGGAAATCTGCGTGGCGTTGAAGGTGTTGGTTTCGAGAATATCGGCGCCAGCGTCCAGGTAGGCTTTCTCGATCGCGGCGATGACATCAGGGCGGCTGAGCAGCAACAGGTCGTTGTTGCCTTTCACATCGCTTGGCCAATCGGCAAAGCGCGTGCCACGATAGTCGTGTTCCTCGAGGCGATAACTTTGGATCATAGTACCCATGCCGCCGTCGAGGATCAGGATGCGCTCTTTGAGTGCGTGCTGGAGTGCTTGGAGACGAGCGCTGCGGTCGGACATAGGAACTACCTGGTCGGGCGAATATCAGAAGGTGCCGAATCATAACAAAGCTGCGCGGTTTTTAGGCGCACTGCCCATTTGCATGAATTTAGCTCATGTTGGCGCAAGCACCCAAGGACGACCAGGCAATCGTGATGGCTTTCAAGAACCAGGACTTTCCGCACATGGTGCATCGTTGTATTCGTGCTTGGGCGGGCGTTTTCGCCTTGCTCATCAGTGGCGCGACCTTCGGGCAGGCTGCCCAATCGAGCCCGGCTATTTCCTACACCCGGGATATCCAGCCGATTTTCACCGAGAAGTGCGTGGCCTGCCATGCCTGCAACGACGCGGCCTGCCAGCTCAAGCTGGAAAGCCCTGAGGGCGCGGTGCGGGGGGCAACCAAGGTGCCGGTGTACCAAGGTGACCGCAGCGCGGCGGTGCCGACCACGCGGCTGTTCTACGACGCCCACAGCGAGGGCGAGTGGCGCAAGAAGGGCTTCTACTCGGTGCTTGACGGCCAGGGCAGCCAGGCCGCGCTGATGGCGCGCATGCTCGAGCTGGGGCACAAGACGCCGCTTACGCCCAATGCCAAGCTGCCCGAGGACATCGTTCTGGGCATCAACCGCAACAACATGTGCCCTTTGCCCCATGAGTTCGACGCCTACGCCGGCGCGCACCCCAAAGAAGGCATGCCGCTGGCGGTCACCGGCCTGACCGACCAGGAGTACACCACCCTGCAACGCTGGCTGGCGGCTGGCGCGCCGGTGGAGTATCAGCCGATTCAGCCGAGCGCGGTCGAGGCCAAGCAGATCGCCGACTGGGAAGAGTTGCTCAACCGCCCGGGTTCGACCGAGGCGCTGGTTGGCCGCTGGCTTTACGAGCACCTGTTCCTTGCGCACATCTACTTCGTCGGCGGCGAGCAGGGCCACTTCTTCCAGTGGGTGCGTTCCCGCACGCCCAGTGGCCAGCCGGTCGACGTGATCGCGACCCGACGCCCCAACGACCCGCCAGGCACCGACTTTTACTACCGGCTGATGCCGGTGCAGGGTGTGATCGTGCACAAGACGCACATCACTTACCCAATGGGGCCGCAGAAGCTCAAGCGGGTCAAGCAACTGTTCTACGCGGGGGACTGGCATGCCTCGGCGCTGCCAGGCTATGGCCCACGCCACCGGGCCAACCCGTTCGAAACCTTCGAGGCGATCCCGGCGGTGGCGCGTTACCAGTTCATGCTGGATAACGCCGAGTACTTCGTGCGCACCTTCATCCGTGGCCCGGTGTGCCGTGGGCAGATTGCAACCGACGTGATCCGCGACAACTTCTGGGCGCTGTTCCAGGAGCCGGCCCACGACCGCTACATCACCGATGCCCAGTACCGTGGCGAGGCCACGCCGCTGCTGGCCATGCCGGGCCAGATCGACGACGTGGGCAGTGTGCTGGGCCTCTGGCATGCCTACCGCGACAAGCGCAACGAATACGAAAAACTGCGCCGCGAAGCCTATGCCGAAATGCCGGCGCCGGGTTGGTCGACGCTGTGGGCCGGTAACGACAATGCACTGCTGAGCATCTTCCGTCACTTCGACAGCGCCTCGGTGACCAAGGGCCTGATCGGAGATGTGCCGCTCACCGTGTGGCTGTTCGACTACCCCTTGTTCGAGCGCACCTACTACCAATTGGCCGTCAACTTCGATGTGTTCGGCAACGTTTCGCACCAGTTGCAGACCCGCCTGTACTTCGACCTGATCCGCAATGGCGCGGAGGTCAACTTCCTGCGCCTGATGCCGGCCGACCAGCGTGGCGCGATCCTCAGTGACTGGTATCAGAACAGCGGCAAGGTGAAGATGTGGCTCGATTACGAGGACATCGACACTGACACCCCAAGCGGTATCAAGCTGGACCCGGCGAACCCAAAACGCGACTTCGGGCTCAAGCTGGTGCAGCGTACCGGCAGCCTGAATGCGGCGCCTGACCCGATCAACCGCTGCCAGGGGGCTTACTGCTCGCGGCCGCAGATGAACGAAGCGTTCCGCAATGTCGAGCAGTCGCTCAGCCGCCTGGTGTCGCGCCCGGCTGCCGGGCTCAAGGTCATCAACCAGCTGCCTGAAGCGACGATGCTGCGTATCGAAGGGCAGGGCGGCCAGCGCCAGGTGTACAGCCTGCTGCGCAACCGTGCGCACAGCAACGTTGCCTTCCTACTGGGTGAGGCCTACCGCTATCAGCCTGGGCTGGACACCCTGACTTTGTACCCTGGCGTGCTCAGCAGTTACCCGAACTTCATCTTCAACATTCCGGCCGAGGACGTGCCCGAGTTTGTCGAGGACATGGAGTATGCGCGTGATGATGCTGGCAAATTCGAGCGCATCGTCATGCGCTGGGGCGTGCGCCGCAGCCATCCGCAGTTCTGGCAGTACTTCCATGACCTTAATAGCTACATCAAGGAGACCCAGCCGGTGGAAGCGGGTGTGCTGGACATGAACCGCTACGAGAACCTCTGATCGGTCAACCTGACCTTTCCGAAACAACTGCGGTCGGAAAGGTTGGGTGGTCCGGGGGCTGCTTTGCAGCCCAATCGCGGGCAAGCCCACTCCTACAGGTTTTGCGTGGTCCCTGTAGGAGCGGGCTTGCCCGCGAACGAGTGCGAAGCGCTCGCCGAGGCCTCAATGCACCGGCAATCGCAGGGTATTTCATGCTGTATTCGCTTCAGGCACTGCGGGCGTTCGCCGCCTGGGTGGTGGTTTGCCACCATTTCATGCAGATCTTCTTCGACTTCAAGGCCAGCGGGCCCATCGGCCAACTGCTCACCGACCGGGGCGCTGTCGGCGTCGACATCTTCTTCGTCATCAGCGGCCTGGTTATCTACCTCTCCACCCGCGACAAAGCCATCGAACCCCGCCAGTTCCTGCTCAACCGGGTGCTGCGCATCGTCCCGGCGTACTGGTTCTACACCTTGGTCATGGCGGGCCTGCTGCTGGCGGCCAGCCGCTGGATGCCGCACCAGCAATTCGACTGGCACCACTTGCTGTTGTCGCTGCTGTTCGTGCCTGCGGAAAACCCTGGCGGGTATGGCCTTTATCCGACCTTGAACGTGGGCTGGACGCTGAACTTCGAGATGTTCTTCTACCTGCTGTTCGGTCTGGCATTCCTGGTCCGCCAACGCCATCAGCTGCTGCTGGTCACTGTCGCGCTGCTGCTGGTAAGTGAAGTGCTGGGGCGGCTGGGTGTGCTCAGCCGCTTCTACAACAACGACATCATTTATGAGTTCCTGCTCGGCATCGGCCTGGGTGTGCTGTATCGGCGCGGTGTGATCCGCCAGGGCATCTGGACGCCCCTGGCGTTGCTCGCGGTGGCGGGGTATGCCATCTACCACCTCGACGCCTCCCAGCGCCTGCTGCATTGGGGCCTGCCGAGCGCGCTGGTGGTGCTGGCCTTTGTCTCCCTGGAGCCGTTGTTCGCGGGTAACCGGCTGCTCAAGGCGCTGGGCGACTGTTCGTATTCGGTCTACCTGATTCACGTGCTGGTGCTGTATGCCGGCTGGTTCGCCAGCCAGCGGCTGCACCTGAACCCGTACCTGGTGTTTGCCCTGTGCGTGCCGTCCATTGGACTAATGTCGTGGTTCAGCTACCAGTGGCTGGAGCGCGGCCTGTACCGGCGGATGCAGGCCTGGCTGGCGGCGCCACGGGGGCAGGCGCCGGCGTATGCGCTTTCCCGAGTCAAATACTAGGACTTTGTACAAGGGCCAGGTTGGCGTACACTTGGCCGCAAGTCTGTGAGGAACTTCCATGAGCGCTATAACCATTACCGACGCCGCCCATGATTACCTGGCCGATCTGCTCTCCAAGCAGAATACGCCCGGCATCGGCATCCGCATTTTCATCACCCAGCCAGGCACCCAGTACGCAGAGACGTGCATTGCCTACTGCAAGCCGGGCGAAGAGAAGCCTGACGACACCGCCGTGGGTCTGAAGAGCTTCACCGCTTATCTCGATGCAGTCAGCGTACCTTTCCTGGAAGACGCGCTGGTCGATTACGCCACCGACCGCATGGGCGGCCAGCTGACCATCAAGGCGCCGAACGCCAAGGTGCCGATGGTCAACGAAGACAGCCCGATCAACGAGCGTATCAACTACTACCTGCAGACCGAGATCAACCCGGGCCTGGCCAGCCATGGCGGCCAGGTAAGCTTGGTGGACGTGGTCGACGACGGCATCGCTGTGCTGCAGTTCGGCGGCGGTTGCCAGGGCTGCGGCCAGGCCGACGTGACTCTGAAGGAAGGCATCGAGCGCACCCTGCTCGAGCGGATTCCGGAGCTCAAAGGTGTGCGCGACGTGACCGACCACACCCAGAAGGAAAACGCGTACTACTGATACCAGGGTTCGCCGCTTCCTTAGCAACAAACTGTTACGAGTTCAACCCCTGCGACAACAGGCCGCAGCCCGTATTCAAAGGGCTGCAGGCCATCTGCGCCTTCGTCGGGTAGAAGCACTTGGGGTGTCATGTAAGAATGCCCCGGTTTTTCAGCTGGCCCGTCCCAAGGGCCGGTACCTTTCCTGTAAAGGATGGCCTGTAAAGGATAGTTCCATGAATGATCTGTATACCCGGCGCGCGGTTGTCGCCGGGATGGGCGTTCTCGGGCTTGGCCTGCTGGCTGGCTGCAGCCCGGCCCGGGGTCTTGAGTTCAAGTACGGCAAGAACATGAGCAACGAAATCCTTGGGCGCAAGTTCAACCTCAAGGACCCCCAAGGCAACCCGCGTACCCTGTCGAGCTTCTACGGCAGCATGCCGATGATTTTCTTCGGCTTCACCCAGTGCCCGGCGGTCTGCCCGACCACGCTGGCGCGGGCGGCGCAAATCAGGCAGTTGCTCAGGGGCCGCGACCGTGACTTGTTCCAGGTGGTATTCATCACCCTGGACCCGGAGCGCGACACCCCCGAAGTGCTCGACGCCTACGTCAAAGCGTTCGACCCCTCGTTCACCGCGCTGACGGGCACCCCCGAAGAAATCGCCGAGGTGGCCAAAGAGTTCAAGGTGTTCTACGAGAAGGTCCCGGCCGGTGATACCTACACCATCTCTCATTCGTCCACCAGCTACGTCTACGATACGCGTGGCACCCTGCGCCTGAGCCTGGGCCATTCCCTGAATGCCAAGGAATGCGCTGAAGACCTGGTCACCCTGATGGAGATTTGCTAATGGCTGTTTCACTGCAACCGATCAAACGCGGCCTGGCCGCCATCGCCCTGCTGGGCCTTGCCCTGCCAGCCCTGGCCCAGACCACCGTGAGTGATGCCTGGGTCCGCGCCAGCGTGCCGCACCAGCAGTCCACCGGTGCCTTCATGACCCTCACGGCCAGCAGCGACAGCAAGCTGGTTGGCGTTGAATCGCCTGTGGCAAAGACCGTGCAAGTGCATGAAATGACCATGAACGGCGACGTGATGGGCATGCGCGAGGTCAAGGCCGTCGAGTTGCCGGCTGGTAAAGCAGTCACCCTGGACCCGAACGGCCTGCACGTGATGCTGATGGGGTTGAACCAGCAGGTGAAGGAAGGCGAGCAGGTGCCACTGACCCTGGTCATCGAAGATGCCAAGGGTGGCAAGGAAACGCTGCAGGTGCAAGCGCCAGTGCGTCCGCTCAACGCCGAGGCTGGCGGTGGGCATGACCACATGCACATGAAACACTGATTCATCTGGGGCCGCGCATAGCGGCCCCAATTCATTCAGCTACGAAAACGCGGCAATGGCCTGTCGAGGGTCAGCGAGGTCAAGGTCTTGCGTACCTGGGCTTCGTCGGCCTCCAGGGCCTTTAGACTCGCGCGGATCTTGCCGGCGGCGGGCACATCGCCCTGCCGGTCGATCCAGTCGGCAATCTCCTTGCAGGCACTGCTCAGGCAGGCCTGACGCTGGTTCATCAGCGATATGAGGGTGGTGAGCTCTCTTTCGGACATGGCAGGATCCTCCAATTCAGCCCTGTCAGTGTAGCAGTGGCCAGCAAGCTTGCCTGGGGCCGGGTGTCGCAGGGCGTCAGCTTGGCAGGCAGGCGCTGCGGTATGCGCCTGGGGTTACCCCATAGGCCTGCTTGAACTGCCGGCTCAAGTGGCTCTGGTCGGCAAACCCAAGCGCAAACGCCACCTCCGAAGCCGCCTGGCCGCGTTTCAAAAACTCACGGGCACGGGCCAGGCGCCGTTGCTTGAGCCAGGCATGGGGCGGCAGGCCGGTGGCCTGGCGAAACACCCGGGCGAAGTGGAAGGGTGACAGGTTGACCGCCGCCGCCAGGGCTTCAAGCGATGGCGGGTCGGCCAGCTGGCTCTCCAGCAGTTCACGGGCGCGGGCCACCGCCTGTGGCTCATGGCCGGGTGCAGCGGGTTCGGCGCATTGCCCATGGCGTTGCACCAGGGCCAGCACGGCATGGCGCCAGGCGGTTTGCTGTTCCAGGGCACTGGCTGCGCCTTCGGATAACTGGTGCAGCTGGCTGAAGGCGAGCGCCAGGGCCGGGTCCTGGATCACACTGTCCTTGAAGGTGGGCATGCCGTGGCGGCCCAGTTCCAGCTCCTCCAGCACGCCCGTTACCCGCTCATGTTCTGGGTAGAAACCGCGGTAGCGCCAGCCGGCTTCGTGGGCCGTGGCGCCGGTGTGCAGTTCGTCGGGGTTGATCAACACCATGCTGCCCACCGGGGCCAGGTGTTCGCTGCCACGATGCCAGAAGCGCTGGGCGCCCGACTCGATCACGGTGAACACGTAGCCCTCATGCACGTGCGGGGCGAAGCGCTGTTGAAAATACCGCGCGTGCAGCATTTCGACGTCGCCCAGCGCCGGCGCCTGCCACAGGTGCGTCTGCTCGCGCAGGGGCGTGGTCATGCCAGCCAGCTGCGCAGGAGGAAGAAGATCAACATGCTCACCAGCATGCTCAGCAACACACTGCGGGTCAACAGCACCAAGATGACGGCCACCACCGAGCCCAGCAGATAAGGGTTGAGCAGGCTCAGGTTCAGCTGGTGGTCAGGCATGAAGATGATCGGCCCGCAGATGGCGGTGAGCATGCCCGGCACCGCGAAGCCCAGAAACTGCCGGGCATTGGAACTCAGGCGCAAGGGCAGGCGTGGTTCAAGAAACGCATAGCGATTGAGAAACACGATGGCGCCCATGGCGAAAATCAGTAACCAGGTCATGCGCGGCCTCCAAAGCACTTTTGGCAAATGAAGCCGGCGCCCATGCCGAGCAGGCCAGCGGCCACCAGGGCGGTTTCCCAGTGCCAGGCACTGAACAGGACCGAGCAGAACAGCGACACGGCCACGCACACCACCGTGGCCAGGTTGCGCACCAGTGGCGCGATCAGGGCGACGAAGGTGGCGACAATCGAGAAGTCCAGGCCCAATTGGTCGAGGTGCGGGATGTTCTGGCCAAGGACGATGCCTGCCAAGGTGAACAGGTTCCAGGCGATGTAGAAGCTCAGGCCCACGCCTAGCGCATACCAGCGATTGAACTGCTGCTGGTCATAATGGCTGGTCAGGGCAAAGAACTCGTCGGTTAGCAAAAAGCCCAGGCCCAATCGCCAGCGCAGCGGCTGGTTCGACAGCACCGGGCGCATGGACAAGCCGTACAGCAGGTGCTGCGATGTCAGCAGCAAGGTGGTGAGCAGGATCGACGCCAGGTTGGCGCCGCCCTTGAGCATGCCGATCGCCACCAGTTGTGCGGCACCGGCAAAGACGATGGCCGACAGCCCTTGGCCTTGCCAGGCGCTGAGGTTGGCCTCGATGGCCATGGAGCCGGCCAGCAGGCCCCAGGGGGCGACGGCCAGGGAAAGCGGGAGGATGGCGATGGCGCCATGAACAAAGGCTTGGCGAGCGATGTGTGGGCTGTGGGGCATGGTGGCTGCAACGCGTGTACTCGGTTGGGCAGCATGCCAGAGTGAAGCGGGCCATGGCTTGAACGATCTTGCTGGTTTGTCGACTGGCCGCTATCGATGGCTGGTCAACCAGCGCTGCGCAGTCGAGCATCCGTTGATGTCCACGGCCTTCTGCAGCAAGGCCTGGCGATGCCCTGGGTCAAGGTCGGCCAGCACCCGGTACACCTCGGCCTGGTAGTCACGCTGGCGCCCCCACTGCATGTTCAGGCCTTGCGGCTGGCTGCGGTTGCAGGCCAGTCGTGTGGTGGGCTGTGGGTAGTAGGGGGCGTATTGGGGGGCCATGCTTGGGATCGCCTCCAGCGCAGCGCGATAGTCTGCGCTGGCGTTGTAGGGCGGGCACCAGGTGGCAATGGCCGGTGCCGGGGGCGCGAAGCCTTGCTTGAGGCTCGCCTCCAGCAAAGGGCAGGCAGCGTCCGGGATCTGGGCCACCGGCAGGTAGGTCATGTAGTACAGCGCCAGCCGATACTGCGCCACGGGGTGGCCAAGCTCCACCGACTTTTTCAGCAGTGCCACGGCGGTGGGCAAGGTGTGCGCCAGGGCCTGGCCTTGGCGGGTGAGCTCCGGGTCGCTGCCCACGGCAGTGCGCAGTGAGCTGGCGCCGTCGTCCTGGCTGTCGGCCTGCTCGAGCAAGGGCAGGGCCTGGCGGTAGAGCAAGTCGGCATGCGGGTCGATGCGCACGTCGAGCGCTTGCGCGGCCAGTGGCATCAAGGCGATCACCAGCGGCGACAGGGTTGCCACACGACTCACAGGCAGGCCTCGTGGGACGGGCAGTCACGACAGGCGGCCAGTGGTTGATGCACGGCTTGGATGTTCATCACAGGTACAGGTACGCCTCGGGCGAATCGGAACGACGACGTATTCTAGCCACCCAAGGGGCCTCGCCGGAAGACCGGCGGGCAACTGTCAGACGAGCTTGATAGGCGTGACCTTGCGCTGAGCGTGTTTTTCCTGGGCCAGGCCAAGCTTGGCGGTAATGACTTTGGCCAGTGCGTTGTTGCCCAGGTCGTTGAGGTGCAGGCGGTCGACGAACAGGTCGGCGCCAAACACGGGCGAGCTGCTGAGCATGCTGTTCATGTCATAGCAGGCTACGGGGTCGGCTTGGTCTTTGATGCGGCGAAAGAAGGCCGAGTGCAAGTGGCTGTCGAAGACCCCGTCCAGCAGGCGCTCGAAGTTCGCGGGCTGCCGCGCCAACGCCGCCAGCATGGCTTGCTCGCCCGCTGGCAGGGTTTCTCGGCACCAGGGCAGCAGCGGCTGAAGAATGAAAGTGAGGGTGGCGTGGCTGTCTGCCAGCAGCCGCTCCCACTGGCGCAGGGTGCGGCCGATGCTGTCGGCCGCGCGGGCCAGGCGCTTCTCAGGGGGCGACAGCGGCTGGGCGGCTGGAGGCGCGGGAGGGGGTGCGGCCAAGGCTTGGCCGATGCGCCGCCAAAGCGATTGCTGGCGGGGGGGCGAGGCAGGCGGCATGCCATCGCTGAAACTGTTCAAGGCTTCCTGAAAACCTGTGACGTGATGCGCCTCGCGGGGGCTGGCGAGGATTTCGTAGAGGGCCTCATGGGCCAAGGTATTGAGGCCGCTGAGCACCACCACGTGGCCGAGCTGGCCGAGGCGGTGCTGGTGAGTGAGGAACATCAGCAGCTCTTGGCCAGCATTGAGCCCACAGCCTGCCAGGCTCAGCCAGACCTCGCCGGTCAGCATCGACAGGTGCGAAGCCACCGTGTGCTCATCGCTGCTGGCACCGACGCCCAAGGCGGTGGAGCCCCCGACCAACAGGTTGATGCGCGGCGCCGTGCCGCGCTCGGCCGCCGAGAAGCGCTTGCCGGCGCAGTGGCTGTAGCGCAGGCCGAGCGCATCGGTGTTGATGGTGCCCGAGCGGTAGCCGCTCTCGTGGATGTGCAACGCGTGTGGCGCACGGCGGCTGCCCAGTTGCAGAAAGCGCTGGTAGTCCTGTTGCAGCGGCGAAGGAAGGCCCAAAACATCTGTGCTCGTGTCGGTCGATCTCATGGGCACTCCTTGCGAGGCATCCGGCTCAGGCCGCCAGTTCCTTGAGGTTGTACAGCAGGCCGCCGGCCGCGATCAGCAGCAGGGCAACGCCCGAGGCCAAGCTGATGACGCGATTGCTGCGCTGCGAAGCGATCTTGCCGATGGCGAAGATGTACAGGCTGAGCACGGCAAAATCGATGGCCACCCACAACAGCGACAGCACCACCATGCTCTTGCCGAACGACTCGGTGATCTGGATGAACTGAGGGAAGAAGGCGATGAAGAAGATGATGTCCTTGGGGTTGGAGATACCCACCATGAACCCTTGCAGCAGGCCGCCACGCCCAGGCCCAGGCGCTTCGTTCGCCGACTCTGGGGTGGGCGCCTGCAGGGCTTCCTTGAGGGTGCTCACGGCGATGTAGCCGATGAACAGGCAGCCCAGCAGGCTCATGCCGCTGAGCCAGGCCTTGTCGATGGCCGCGCTGGTCAGGATGATCCAGGCCGCCGCGCCAATCAGTACCAGGGACGCCCAATTGGTCCCCACGGCAGTGAACATGGCTTTGCGCGACCCGGAGGCGGCAGCGGTGTTGACGATCAGTGCCACCACTGGGCCAGGGGTGGCGATCAGCAGCAGGACAGTCAGGGCATAGGTGGCGGTGAGTGCGGTATTCACGGTCAATTCTCGATCAGTGTGTCGGCTGTTACATGGGCGTGGAACGGGCAGCGCGACGGGTTGAGCGAACCCGCCTCCTGTAGCTGGTACTGCTTCCACTCGTAGTTGTCGGCATCGCCGAACGCGCCAAGGGTGTCGGGCATGATGCCGTTGTTGTAATGCTGTACCCGCTCGCGGATACGGGCACGGATACGCTTGCCACTTTCGGTGCTGGCGTTGGCCACTTCGTCGAAGTTTTCCCGCGGGTTGATGACGAAGGTGATGTGCGGCCCCAGGTTGCGGCTTTTCATCTGTTGGTGGCCTGGGAAGTTCATGTTGATGAACAGCGGCATGCCGGCGTAGCAGAACGACCAGCCCGTGTCGTGAGGGTCAGTCGGCATCGCCTGTGGCCAAGGGTGCGGGTCGCGCGCGTGCACGCCCTGCAAGACTTTCCAGGCCAGCGCCTGTTGCTCGGCAAGGGTGTATTCGCTGGCGGTTTCGAGAAACACCACCAATGGGCTGCCGATGCGCTGCTTGAGCGGGATCGGTGTGATGGTGCGCACGTAGTCAGCCAGGCCCTGGGCGATGTCGTCGGCCAGTTGTTCGGCTCGGGCGAAGAGGATGTGGCAGGTCTCGCTGGCGACTGCCTTGCGGCCAAACAGGCAGGGGAATTCGGGGTTGGCGAGAATGCTGCGAAAATGTTGTATGGTTTTGTACGTCCAATGTTGCGTGTTCCGCACATGTTCAGCGGCCAGCTCTAGCGCATCCAGGCGATAGCAGTTTCCATAACCCGTAAACATGATTTCCCCAGGCATCTAATTAAGTAACGTTCCAGTCATATGCAGGCAGAATCGTTGGTAATCTTTATTATTTACCCGCATTTTCTGAGACAGACTTAACGTTGTAAAACGCGTGGAACTATGACCTACTATTAGTCTCACTCATGCTTCGGACGTCGCCATGTCGGAACGGATTCAGGCCTTGCACGCCCTGCGTGCTTTCGAGGTGGCCTCTCGTTATGGCTCCTTTACCCGTGCGGCGGAGGAGCTGGCGCTGACCCAAGGGGCGGTCAGCCACCACATCAAGACCCTCGAGGCCATGTTCGGCTGCGACCTGTTCGAGCGTCGGGGGCCAAAACTGAGCCTGACCGAGCACGGGCGCTTGCTGTCACAAGAGCTCAAGGTCGGCTTCAAGATCATCGAGAACGCCTGCGCGTTGCTGCGACAGGACCGTTATGGCGTGCGTCTGAAGGCGCCATCCACGCTCACCATGCGCTGGTTGCTCAGGGCCCTGGATGGCTTCAAGAAGCTCGATGACAGCAGCAGCGTGCAACTGTCGAGCGTGTGGATGGACATCGACAGCGTGGATTTCTATTCGGAGCCCTACGACTGCGCCATCCTGCTGGCCAACGGCCGTTTCCCCGCCGATGTCGAGAGCTTCAAGCTGTTCGATGAGTGGCTGATCCCGGTGTGCCATCCCGATTACATGGCGCAAGCCCAGCCCGACCTTGTCGACCTGCGCCAATGCGAGTTCCTGCACCCGTCGCCGGACCGTCGCGATTGGCGACGCTGGCTGGCGCGGATGGACGCACTGGATATCAGCATCGACCAGGGGCAGGTGTTCGATACCCTCGACCAGGGGATTTCGGCGGCCCAGCAAGGCCTGGGCATCTCGGTAGTGGACTTGGTGCTGGCCAGCTCCGACCTGTCGGCAGGGCGGCTAGTGACGCCGTTCAAGCACGCGGTGGCCACCGGTGACGGGTATTACATGACCTGGCTGAAATCTAGCCCCAAGGCCCGGCAGATGCACAAACTGCGTGATTTTCTGATCAGCCAGGTGCCGCCGTTGGCCTACAAGGACATCAACTATTTGTACGGTTGAGGGCTGCCGGGGAACACCCGCTCAAGCATGAAATCGATGAACACCCGCAGCTTGGGCGGCACCTGGCGCCCCGACGGCCACAACAGGTAGAAACTGCCACGCCGCTCCATGAAACTGTCGAGTACCGTCACCAGCGTGCCGGCGGCCAGTTCGCGGGGCACGCTGAAGTCTGGCAGGCAGGTGATGCCGCGGTGGTTGAGGGCGAAGCAGATGCGTGTCTCGACGTGGTTGCACACCATCGAAATGGGGATGTCATAGCCCTGGTCGGGGTGCTCCTGGCGCAGCGGCCAGGTCTCCAGCTTGCCGTTGCTGGGGAAGCGGTAGTGCAGGCAGGTGTGTGCACTCAGGTCGCGGGGGTGGGAGGGCGTGCCGCGTTCGCGCAGGTACTCGGGCGATGCCACCAGGCGATGCTGGAAGTGGCCGAGGAACTTGGCATTGAGGCGCGAATCCACGGGTTGACCGCCGCGCATCACCACATCGAACCCTTCACCGACGATATCCACCATGCGGTCGGTAAACTCCAGGTCCAGTTCAACCTCAGGGTACAACGCCATGAAGTCGGCCAGCGCCGGCATGACCAGCCCGGTGACCTGGGGCAGGCTCACACGCAGGCGACCGCGCGGGGTTTCACTGGCCTGTGACAGGGCCTGCTCGGTGGCCTCGATCTCAGCCAGGATACGGCGGCTGCGTTCAAGAAACAGCGTGCCTTCAGCCGTCAGCGTGATGCTGCGTGTGCTGCGGTGGAACAGGCGCACACCCAGGCGGCTTTCCAGCCGTGCCACGCGCTTGCCCACAGCCGAAGCGCTGATGCCCAACGACTGGCCTGCAGCCACGAAACTGCGGGTTTCGGCCACCCGGTTGAAGACTACGAAGCCGCTGAGGCTGTCCATTGCGCACTCCTGATTGCGGACATTAATGTCCGGGGTGAACGGCATTGTACCCATCTTTTTCCGCAATACCCCCGGCATGCACACTGCCGGCCTCGATCACCACTTCAAGGCACCCTGCAATGTCCCAGACTTCTTCCGCACCGCTACTGGGTGAAAGCGCCGAGCGCTTACCCTTGAGCGGCCTGCTGGCCCTGGCGATGACCGGCTTCATTGCCATCCTCAGCGAAACCCTGCCTGCCGGCCTGCTGGACCAGATCGCCGGCGGCATGGCGATCAGCCAGGCCATGGCCGGGCAGTGGGTCACGGCGTATGCATTGGGCTCGCTGCTGACGGCCATCCCGCTGGTGACCCTGACCCAAGGCTGGTATCGCCGCCGTGCACTGCTGCTGGCGATTGGTGGCTTCGTGCTGTTCAACGGGTTGACGGCCTTGTCGTCGTCCAATGCCCTTACCCTGGTGCTGCGCTTTTTCACCGGTGCCGCAGCCGGCCTGGCTTGGGGATTGATTGCCGGCCATGCCCGGCGCATGGTGCCGGTTGCCTTGCAGGGGCGGGCGATGGCGGTGGCCATGCTCGGCCAGCCGATAGCCTTGTCCCTCGGCTTGCCCATCGGTACCTGGCTAGGGGCACTGTTGGGGTGGCGGGCCACCTTTGTCGTGGTCACTGTGGTGGCGCTGCTGCTGGTCGTCTGGGTGTTGCGCGCCGTGCCGGACTACCCGGGGCAGGCCGCCGGCAAGCGACCGGCGGCGCTGCAGGTGTTGCGCACACCTGGCGTGGCGTTGGTGCTGTTGGTGATCATGACCTGGATCCTCGGCCACAACATTCTGTATACCTACATCGTGCCGTTGCTGGCGGCGGCGGGGATGGCCGCCGAAATCGGCCAGGTGTTGATGGTGTTCGGCTTGTCGGCGCTGGCGGGCATCGGCCTGGTCGGGCTGTTGGTCGATCGCCACCTACGCACGCTGGTGCTGCTCAGTCTGGCCGGTTTTGCCGTGGCCACGCTGGTGCTGGGGCAGGCGTCCTCGTGGGCCCTGTACCTGAGCATCGCGCTGTGGGGTGTGACCTACGGCGGCGCGCCAACACTGCTGCAGACGGCCTGCGCAGATGCGGCGGGCGAGGGCGGTGACGTAGCGCAGTCGATGCTGGTGACGGTATGGAACAGCGCCATTGCCTTGGGTGGGATTATCGGTGGGTTGCTGCTGACCGGGGCGGGCGTCGCCTGGTTTGGCCCCGTGGCGCTGGTATTGATTGGGCTGGCGTGGCTGCTGGCCTGGGCAGGGCGCCGTGGTGGGTTCAAGGCCGGCTCCCGATAGTTTCCCAGGCCTACGCGGTCGTTGTAGGAGCAGCCTTGTGCTGCGAAGAGGCCAGTACTGACCATGCAACTCTGCCAGGTTTACCGGCCTCTTCGCAGCACAAGGCTGCTCCTACAGAGGCCGGGTCGGATCTGAGGACAACGCAAGACATGGCAACCCCTGGATTGCCCTGCACAGGGTAGAATCGTCACTTACAGCACAACAGACGATCAGAGGTCCACGCGGTGGAATTGCAGCAGGGCTTTGTCCTGACCCGGCATTGGCATGACACACCCGAAGGCACGTGCGTGGAGTTCTGGCTGGCGACGGACCAAGGCCCGCGCCAGCTGCGCCTGGCGCCGCAAGTCTCGGTGGCGTTCATCGCGCAGGCGCAGGCCGAACATGCGCGCGTGCTGCTGGCCAACGAGCCGGGTGTAGAGCTTAAGCCCTTGCAACTGCGCGACTTCGATCAGCGCCCGGTGCTGGGCTTGTACTGCCGCCAGCATCGCCAGTTGATGCAACTGGAGCAACGCTTGCGCAACGCCGGCGTCGAGGTGTACGAAGCCGATATCCGCCCCCCCGAGCGCTACCTGATGGAGCGCTTCATCACGGCCCCGGTGCAGTTCACCGGCCAGCCAGACGCCCACGGCGTGCTCTGCGACGCCCAGCTCAAACCACTGCCAGACTACCGACCGCCGCTGCGCCTGGTGTCGCTGGATATCGAAACCAGCGAGCGCGGCGCGCTGTACAGCATCGCCCTCGAAGGCTGCGGCCAGCGCCAGGTGTACATGCTCGGCCCGGCCAACGGCGACAGCAGCGCGGTGGACTTTGACCTGCAGTACTGCGACGACCCTGCCGCGCTGCTCGATTGCCTCAACCAATGGATGGCCCGGCACGACCCGGATGCGATCATCGGCTGGAACCTGGTGCAGTTCGACCTGCGCCTGTTGCACGAACATGCCAAGCACCTGCAGGTGCCTTTGGCCCTGGGCCGCAACGGCGCGCCCATGGCCTTGCGCGCTCACGCCAGCGGCGGCCACGTGTTCGCCGATGCTCCTGGGCGCTTGCTGATCGACGGCATCGAAGCCTTGCGTTCGGCAACCTGGAGCTTCCCGTCGTTCAGCCTGGAGAGCGTTGCCCAGACGCTGCTGGGGGAGGGCAAGGCGATCAGCACGCCATACCAGCGCATGGATGAAATCAACCGCATGTTCGCCGAGGACAAACCGTCGCTGGCGCGCTACAACCTCAAGGACTGCGAACTGGTCACGCGCATCTTCGCCCACACCCGGCTGCTCGAGTTCCTGCTCGAGCGCGCCTCGGTCACCGGCTTGGCCGTGGACCGAAGCGGCGGTTCGGTGGCCGCGTTCTGCCATTTGTACATGCCGCAGATGCACCGTTTGGGCTTTGTCGCGCCCAACCTCGGCAGCCGCCCGGACGAAGCCAGCCCCGGCGGTTTTGTCATGGATTCGCGCCCTGGCCTCTACGATTCGGTGCTGGTGCTGGACTACAAGAGCCTGTACCCCTCGATCATCCGTACCTTCCTGATCGACCCAGTGGGCCTCGTCGAAGGCTTGCGTCAGCCCGACCCGCAGCACGCGGTCGAAGGTTTTCGCGGGGGGCGCTTTTCGCGCAGCCAGCACTGCCTGCCGGCCATTGTCGAGCGGGTATGGCAGGGCAGGGAGGCGGCCAAGCGCGCGGGCAACGCGCCGCTGTCGCAGGCCCTCAAAATCATCATGAATGCCTTCTACGGTGTGCTGGGTTCCAGTGGCTGCCGCTTCTTCGACCCGCGCCTGGCATCGTCGATCACCATGCGCGGGCACCAGATCATGCGCCAGACCCGCGAACTGATCGAAGCCCGCGGTTTCGATGTGATCTATGGCGATACCGACTCCACCTTCGTCTGGCTCAAAGGCGCCCATGACGAGGACGCTGCAGCGCGCATTGGCCGCGAGCTGGTGGCCGAGGTCAACCATTGGTGGCGCCGGCACTTGAGTGATTCGATGGGCCTGGAAAGTGCCCTGGAGTTGCAGTTCGAAACCCATTACCGACGCTTTCTGATGCCGACCATCCGCGGTACCGAAGAAGGCAGCAAGAAGCGCTACGCGGGGCTGGTGCAGCGCGCCGACGGCAGCGAGGAGATGGTCTACAAAGGCTTGGAGTCGGTACGCACCGACTGGTCGCCGCTGGCCCGGGAATTTCAGCAGGCGCTTTACGGGCGGATCTTCCGTGGCCAACCGTACCGCGACTATGTGCGCCAGTACGTGCAGCAGACCTTGGCCGGCGAACTCGATGAGTTGATGGTGTATCGCAAGCGCTTGCGTCGTCCGCTGGCCGATTACCAGCGCAACGTGCCGCCGCATGTCCGCGCCGCGCGCCTGGCCGATGAGTACAACACCCGCCTTGGCCGACCCCGGCAGTACCAGAACGGCGGCTGGATCAGCTACCTGATCACCACGGCCGGCCCTGAACCCTTGGAGAGCCTGCAGGCACCCATCGATTACGAGCATTACCTGAGCCGCCAACTGCAACCGGTGGCCGACGCCATCCTGCCCTTTGTCGGGGATGATTTCGCGGCGTTGACCGGCCGCCAGCTACAGCTGTTCTGAGCGCAGGCATTACCTATCTAGCGCCTCGACAAACCGCGGCTGCCTAGGCTGGCCTCTTTACCCACAAGAGGCTTTACGCATGGGCACTACACACTCGCCAGAGGATCAGGCTGGGGGCAATGCCGCCGTCCGCCTCGACACGCTGCAGCGCGACAGCGATGCGTTTCAGGATGGTTTCATCAGCAAGCGCTTGCCCCGTTGGTTGCGACAGGCGCCCATTGACCAACTGCCTGCGATCAGCCACGCCTTGGCCAAGAGCCTTGAAAGCCGTCAGCAACTGGGCGCGTTGCTGATGCGCATCGAAAACATCGATGGCTTCGTCGCCTCCAGGCTGGAGAAGGCGCTCAGCGAGCGTTACGGGGTGACCTACAACCTGCACCGGTTGAAGTTTCTCGAAGGGCGCCGTGAACCGGTGATCAACGCCCAGCCGGTGGGGGCTCACCTCACAGAAGTGGTGTACGACGAAAAACCACTGCTTGAGGTGGCACTGCGCAACTTTACCGCCGAGCAGGCCAGCGCGGGTGGCCAGCCGGCGGGCAACCGGTTGCTGGTACCGCGCTCGGGCGCGCGCAAACCGCCCACCGCCATCGCCTTTGCTGCGCTGTGCCGCGAGCTCGACCTGGGGCAGGGCTACCAGCAGCATCTGGACAGCATTCTGAAACCGGCCAATAACGAAAAACGCATCGAGACGTTGCTGGTCGATGCCGTGCGCTACGCCATGCTGGTGGATGGCTACAAGGCCCGGCAAGACAATTTGCTGGATGCCAGCGAGCTGAAATTGCTGGTGGGCATGTGCCTCGAGGGCAAGCTGCTGCGCCTGGCAGGTGACCTGGTGGTGGCCAAGCAGCTGAAGCTGCTCGGGTATGCCCTTGAGCAAGTGGTGGTGCTGGAGGTGATCGATCAAGGCCCCTTGTTCAACACCACGCGGCGTTTGCTGATGTATGTGCCGGGTGACCCGGTGGCGCCCTGGAGTGCATTTGGTAGCCTCAGTGACCTCAACCGTGAGTTGGGCCATCGCTTGCGCGTCAAGACGTATCAGCGATTTTTCAGCCGCTTCGTGCTCAGGCGCGACAGCCAGGCGTTCTTCGCCACGGTAACGCCCGTTTTAGATGACCTGCCGGCCTGGGCAAGTTATGACCTCGCCCCCCGTTTGCAGGCCTACCCGTCACCGCTGTTCAACAGCCTCGCACAGTCGCGTATCCGCCAGATCAAAGAGGATGCGGCAATGATCGCGGTGCCGGTGGCGCGGCTCGACCGCGGGGTCCAGCGTGCCCATGACGAGCGCCTGGCTGCCGAAGGCTGGCTGCTGCTGAACCTGGCGTCGTTTTTTGTCCCGGGCCTGGGCCTGGTCATGCTCGCGGTGACTGTCTGGGAGTTGCTGGGCGAGGTTTACCATGGCATCGAGGCCTTGCAGGCGGGTGATGCCCAGGAGGCACTCGACCATTTGACCCACGTCGCCACTGACCTTGCGGTGATTGCGGCGACGGTGGCGGGCGTTACGGTGGCGCGGCGGTTGTGGGCGCGTTCTGCCGTGGTCGATGCGATGGTGCCTGCACAGCTGGAGGACAGTAGCAGCAAGCTTTGGCAGCAGGACCTGGCACCTTACCGCAGCGTCGCGCCGGGGCCTGCGGCTACCCAGGATGCCTTGGGGATTCGACGCCACGCCGGGCAGGCCTGGATCGAAATGGACGGCCACCACTACCCTGTGGTCGACCCCGGTAGCGATGGCCAATGGCAGCTTCGCCCGCGCAGCGGCAATGGGCCTGCGCTGCGTCACAACGGTGCCGGCGCCTGGCGGGTCTGGAGCGAGCAACCTGCGCAATGGGATGACACCCACCGCATGTTCCGCCGCCTTGGCACGCCGTTGGACAGCATGACGGACGAGCAGATCGACCAGGTGCTGGGCTTTCATGACCTGGGTGCGGATGAGCTGCGGGCCCTGCATGTGTATGGGCGTGCGCCCGAGGCCGGCATGCTCGACAGCGCCGAGCGTTGCAGGATCGACCAACGGATTCGCCAGGTGATCAGCTGCTTGCGGGCGGGTGAGCCGGTCGAGGATGCCACCGTGTTGCAGCATGCCCAGCGCTTGCCGGGTGCAGCCGGTGCGTCGGACCCGCAGCTGGCCGAGCTCGCCTGGGCCCAGCGGCGCCTTTTATTGGGGCATGTGTATGACGCTGTGCAGGTCAGCGACAGCCCGGGCAGTGCCTTACTGCGCAACGTGTTTTCGGGTTTGCACCCGCGGGCCGCGCAAGCACTGCTGACGGCGGCCAATGGGGATGACCGACGGCGGTTGCTGCAGACTGGCCGCGTGCCATTGAACCTGGCCGAAGCGGCCAGGCGCGCTGTGGCGACCATTCGCAAGGTCAGGGTACTTGAAGCGTTGAGCCTGGATACCCCACAGAATGCCGACTTGGCGCGTGTCGCACTGGGGCTGCTCAAGCACTTGCCTGGCACTGGCCAAGGCGTGCGTTGGCGCTTGTTCGAAGGCCATCGCGGTGGGCCGCTGCTGGCATCGACCGAGGACGGCGCGCAGGCATTCGATTTGCTGCACCACGCGGGCACGTTCCAATTGCTGGATGCTCAAGCGGTGCCGCAAGGCGAGGCGGGCGAGCTGTTCGAGGTGATGGCCGCAGCCTATTCACCGTCCCAGCGCGAGTCGATGCAGGTAAGGGAACCCTTCGCCCATAACCTCAGAGTTGTGCTGGCGCGTGAGGCCCTACGACGTCGTGCCGAACTTGAAGGGCTGCTGGGTGTGCCCCCGGGAATGTTCCGCCCACCCCTGCGTTTGGCCGATGGCCGCCTGGGTTACCCCTTGGGTGGCCGTAACTCGGGTGGCCCTGGAAGGCCAGAGCGGGCGCTGGCACTGGCAGCGTCGGTGCGTGACCTGTTTCCCTCGTTCAGTGACGAACAGGTGGCGACATGGACCGACAATGTGCGGCGTTCGGGACGCCAAGTGGAAGCGGTATTGGCCCAATTGCGTGCAGAGTACAGGGTGCTGCGCAACAGCTTGGAAGGGTGGATCGGGGAAGCCCAAGGTGCGGTGAGGGAAGACCGTACCTGCATGCGCAACACGCTGCTCGATTGCTGGCGGCGCACCACCGACGCAGGGCAAACGCACCTCGACACCGACCACAACTACCGCATGGTCTTGTACAACATGCGGCCTGGGGAGCTGCCGGAAATGCCAGCACAGGTCAGCTTTGCTCATGTTTCCGATGTGTCACTGCTGCGCATGGAACTGCAGGACATTCCAGCGAGTTTTCTGCTTGCCTTCCCGCGCGCACGATTACTGGACCTGGGGGGGAATTTGCTGACCCGCTTGCCGCAACCGTTGCTGCAGATGCAGCACTTGCGTCAGTTGACCCTGACCAACAACCAGATCGTGTTGAACACCAGCCAGGCCGCTACGCTGGCAAGTGCCACGACCCTCGAGTACCTCGACCTGTCCCATAACCCACTGGGTCGCGCCTTCACCTTGAATGGGCTGACCGTTCTTCGCTGGCTGAACTTGCGCAATACGGGGCTGACGCAGTTTCCGCACGGCGTGGAGAGCCGCTCAAGCCTGGTGTACATGGACATGCGCGAGAACCGCCTGACGCGGATTCCAGAGTGGTTCTATCAACTGGCACCCGGCTTTCGGCGGCGCATCAGGTTGGCCGGTAACCCGTTTGAGAACGCCGAGCTGATTCGCCTGCAGGCGGCGCTGATGGGGCCGGCCATGCCGACGGACGAGGTGTTGCTTTACGAACAACTCGAGCGTGCCCGTGCCGTTTGGGGGGATGCTGTCGGGCCGCGTTATCGGGGCCTGCTGATGGCGGCTTGGGAGTCGGTAGACATAGGGGAGCCTGCCGATCGCTTCTTTCGCGTCCTGCAGCAGTTGCTGCAGTCCGCAGATTTTCATATCAATGCCGAAGCCCTCGCCCAGCGGGTACTGGCCGTGCTGCAGGCGATGGCCCGGGAGCCGGCCCTGCGCGAAGCCTTGATGGACATCGCCAATGACGAGTGGGGTTGCCAGGACGGCGCGACCTGGTGCCTCAGCAACCTTGAACTGAACGTGCTGGTGTGGCGTGCCCGGACGGATGATCCAGGCAATACCGAGCACGCCTTGCTTGCGTTGGGGCGGCGTTTGTGGCGCCTGGATGAGGTCGATCGGCTGGCTGTGCTGGACATCCTGAATCGCGGCGGCAACCCAGATGAAAGCGAAGTGGGGCTTGCCTATCGCCTCGGGTTGCGCGATCGCCTGAACTTGCCCATTGCAGTAGCCGACATGAGTTTTCGCCCCCTGGCAGGGGTCACTGAGGCGCACCTTGCACGGGCGCAAGCGCAAGTGCTCGAGGCAGAGACGCAGGAGGAAATCGCGCGTTCACTGGTGGACCGAACGTTCTGGCAGGGGCACTTGGAACGTGCTCACCCTGAACGCTTCGCGCAAGTGGACAGGCCGTTCCGGCGCCGCCTCGATCGCGTGCTCGACGATGAGGCGTTGACCGACGAGGCCAGGCAGGCTGAGTCGGATGCGATTCTTGCCGCGCAGCGCGCTGCCCGGCGCGGGTTGATGCTCGACATGACGCTGGCGGCATTGGAGGCCGGGCCTCCGGACGCTGGCATCGACGTGTAACAACACCGCGTGTGGGGCGTAGCACAGCCTTGCCAGCAGTGGCTTTGGGCTATGCTCAGTCAGGAGGCGGCCTTTTCGGCAAAGTCCGTCATCCTGATCTGACGCATGCCTGGAAATTGTCAGTTACTTTTCCTTCGCCACGCAGCTTTTGAAGTGGTTTAGGCTCCAGGTCGGATTTTTCTCCGTGATCTGTAGTCATTGGTTTATCGAGACATTAAGGAGATGTGTATGCTCGTCCGGTCACTGACCCTCGCTACCTTGCTCGCCGTCACCGGCCCACTGTTCGCCGCCGACAGCGACGCTCCATTGGCCAAGGAGCTGGGCAAGGCACGGCCTCTGGTGATCATTGCTCCCAGTTCTGCCGACCCGACATTGCGTGGGTTGAACAAAGCCTTGGAAGACCCGGAAATTCAAAAAGCCTTCAAGGAGCGCAGCTTGGTGCTGTACAGCGTTGCCAAGATGGTCGGCAAGCGCGAGGACAAGAACCTCGAGCAGCAGACCACCATGGCCCTGATCCGCGAACTCAAGCTTGGCGCGAGCGCGGGCACCAAGGTGATTCTGGTGGGCAAGGACGGTGAACGGCACATGCTCAAGGATGACGCCACGGGCGAGCCAATCGACCCGCAGGCCATCCTCAAGGCGGTCGATGAGCTGCCGGCGAGCGAGAAGGCCGTGACTGCGCCAGAGCCTGTCGCGGCGGCACCTGAAACCAAGGGCAAGGACAGCAAACCGGCCAAACCCGTCAAACCTGCCAAGCCCGCAGCGCCGCCCAAGCCGCTGGAAGACTGACAGCCTTCACCCGCCACTGGCCGCAGGGGCGGGTGCTCTGTATCACACTGTATCCTGCAGGCCTACAGACCGATTCATGTACAAAATGCCGATTTCGGCGATACAACCCCGACACACCCACCCGGCCTAATGGCTCCACTTTCCAACCACAGTGGAGCTACACCATGACTCATGCACGCAACACTCTCGGCCTGCTCGGCGCCGCCCTGATCGGCAGCATGGCCTTTGGCAGCAGCGCGTTCGCTGTCGAGCCGCTGTCCCAGGGGTATCAACTGGCGTCGGCCAAGGTGCCTGGCGAAGGCAAATGCGGTGAAGGCAAGTGCGGTGGCAGCGGCAAGGCCACCCAGGGTGAGGGCAAGTGCGGTGGCGACAAGAAGGCCAGCCATGGCGAAGGCAAGTGCGGTGAAGGTAAATGTGGCGGCGCTGGTAAGGCAGCAGAAGCCTCGTCCAGCGAAGTGACCGGTAAGTCTTGAGTTAAACCCTTGGAATGACACAACGCCCCTCCTGCTGGTCAGGCGGGGCGTTTTGCGTGTTGTGGAGACTTATCGATGACGACCACACCCTTGCTTGTCGGCCTTGGCCTGCGCCGTGGCCTGATGGCTGAATTGCTTACGCTGGAAGACGGTGCCGTGGATTTTCTGGAGTGCGCGCCAGAAAACTGGATTGGGGTCGGAGGCGCCTATGGCAAAGGCCTGGCGCAATTGACCGAACGGTTTGCGCTGGCCTGCCATGGGCTGTCCTTGTCCTTGGGCGGCAGCCTGCCGCTGGACCGGGGTTTGCTGGACCAGACCCGGCGCTTTCTCGATCGCCATCAGGTACGCCTGTACAGCGAACACCTGAGCTATTGCAGCGATGACGGTCACCTCTACGACCTGATGCCGATCCCCTTCACGCAAGAGGCTGTGCATCACGTCGCCGCCAGGATTCGTCAGGCCCAGGACCACTTGCAGCGGCGTATCGCCGTGGAAAACATCAGCTATTACGCGGCGCCCTACCAGGCGATGAGCGAGCTGGACTTCATTCGCGCGGTGCTCGACGAGGCCGACTGCGACCTGCTTCTGGACGTCAACAACGTGTTCGTCAACGCCTGCAACCATGGCTACGATGCGCAGGCCTTCCTTCAGGGGCTGCCGCCGGCACGCGTTGTCGGCATGCATGTGGCGGGTCATTACGACGAGGCCCCGGACCTCAAGGTGGATACCCACGGAGCACCGGTGAAGGAGGATGTCTGGTCGTTGTTCGCGATGGCCTGCAAGCATTTTGGCGCACAGCCGACAACGCTCGAGCGCGACTTCAACTACCCGCCCTTGGCCGAATTGCTCGAAGAGACTGACCGCATTCGCACGGTGCAGCAGGAGGTGTCGCATGAGCGAATTGTTGCGTGAACAGCAGTTCTCGCTGGCGCGGCATGTGCGAGATCCGCAGCGGCATGCCCCACCGCCAGGCATCGAGGCACGTCGGCTGAAGGTTTACCGTGAGCTGTTCTATGGCGCCATTGAAGGCCTGCTGGCCGGCAGCTTTCCGGTGCTGCGGCAAACCTTGGGCGAGCCGCGCTGGCATGCCCGCGTGCGGGACTTTTATGCCAACTACCGCAGCCAGACACCCTTGTTCACCGAGATCGCCGAAGCGTTCATCGACTACCTCCAGGGCGTCAAACTGGATGCCCCGTGGCAGTTGGAACTCGCCCACTACGAGTGGATCGAGGCCCAGCTTTACCTCAGCGATGCCGAAGACCCGGCTCATGACCCACAGGGTGACCTGCTGCAGGGGGAGCCGCTGCTGTCGTGCACGGCCAGGGTATTGGCCTACCGTTGGCCAGTTGACCGTATCGGCCCGGATTATCAACCGCAGGAGGCACCTGAACCCACCTTGCTGCTGGTCTACCGCGACGCCGGGCTGCAGGTACGCTTCGCTCGCCTGGCACCCATGGCTTACCGCTTGCTCACAGAGGTGAGGGGTACTGGGCTGGCGCGTCTGCACGCATTGGGTGGGGATCAGGAGCAAGGCTTGGCACTGCTGGAGAGCCTGCGCGCGCAAGGCATTGTCATCGGTACAGCCTGAGATAAAAAACGGGCTCGGCGCCTACTGGCCCCGAGCCCGTTGCTATTTACGCGTCATGCCCTGGCTGCGAGCCGCGCGTTGAGCCAGTGGTCAAGGCTCAGGCGGCCGGCCCCCTTGAGCAGCAGTGGCAGCAGTGCCACCAGGTAGATCAGCGGCAACTTGAAGTTGCCGAAACCCTGGTCGGTGATGGCATAACCCTGCGCCAGCTCCGCCAGGCTCGACCACTGTGACGGCCAATGCACCGCAGCAATGGCCACCACAGTGATGACCATGAGCCCGGCCGAGGCCAGCCGTGTGCCCAGGCCAAGCAACAGCAGTAAAGGCAGCACCAGCTCGGCCCACATCGACAGTTGCCAGTTCAGCGCTGCTGGCAGTGCGCTGAACGGGAAGGGGAAGCTGGACTGCAGGTCACCGAACCAGTTGGTGCCGTTGTATTTTTCCAGACCAGACTCGAAAAACTCCCAGGCCAGAAACAGCCGCAGCGGCACGTCGGCGCTCCAGCTTCCGATCCGGTCAATGTGGTTGAAGGGGTGGGTAAATGCCGTCATGTTGGGACGTGTCATCGGTTTAACTCCTGGCGTGCCAATGTGTGGCCGGGAGTGTGTAGCGGTGGCGTATCGACAGTGTGTCGGCGGAGGCGACAGTGTGTATCGGACTGTAGCGATCGGTTGCGTAAGGCGGCATCCCTATCACGCGTAAGACCTGGAGGGGCGACATGCCGGTGGCACTCACTTCAACTCGATCTGTGCACACAACCCGCCGCCTTGGCGATTGCTCAGGGTCAAGCGCCCACCCATGGCCTGGGTCAGTTGCTGCGCGATCGCCAGCCCCAAGCCGGTGCCTCCGGTACTGCGGTTACGCGAGCTTTCTACCCGGTAAAAAGGCTTGAGCACTTCATTGAGCTCATCTTCCGGAATCCCCGGGCCGTCGTCGAGTATCCGAATCCGGGTGCATCCTGGTTCACGGCTGACCTCCAGCTGTGCTTTACCCGCGAACTTCAAGGCGTTGTCCACCAGGTTGACCAACACCCTGCGCAGCGCATGCGGGCGGGTTTCCAGCAGGCCGTCGGCGTTGCCGTGGCGTTCGACCTGGGCGCCGCTGTCCTGGTAGTCGAATACCAGGCTGTCGAGGAAGGCATCCAGGTTGATTCGGCATGGGGCTTCGGTGTTGATGTCCATGCTGCGGGCATAGGCCACACCTTCGCGTACCAGGTGCTCCATGGCATCCAGGTCGTGCCACAGCTTGTCTTTCTCGACCCCCTCGTCCATCACTTCGACCCGCAATTTCATGCGGGTGATGGGGGTTTGCAGGTCGTGGGAAATCGCCGCCAGCAACTGCATGCGCTCCTTGAGGTAGGCCGCGATGCGTGCCTGCAAGGCATTGAAGGCAACGGCGGCGTACTTCACCTCGCGCGGGCCGCTCTCGTCCAGTTGCACACCGGGTTTGTCCGGGTCGAGGTTGTCCACGGCCTGCGACAGGCGGGTAAGCGGGCCGATGGCCAGGCGCACTGCCAGCCAGGTGCACAGCAACAGCACGGCCAGCTGAATCAGCAAAACCACCGGCAGCCAGCGGGCGATCGGTACGGGGGTCGGGGTGACGTCGATGGTCAGGGGCGCGCCATCTGCCAGGTTCAAGTGCACCTGAAAATGCGCATTGGGGCCGGGGATCTCCTGGAAGGTCAGGCGAAAGTCGTCGCCAATGGCTTTGACGATCGACTCGGCGGCCATGGGCGGGTCGCTGGTCGGCATCGCCTGGCCATCCTGGCCCTGGTCAAGGTGGTAGCGGTAGGTGCGCCGCTCCAGGCGCGGCAGCCAGGCGGTACGTTCGGCGGCGGGCAGGCGGTCGAGGATGGCGACCGAAGTGGCAACGTCCTGTTCCAGGTTGCTGAGCATCATCGAGCGGCTGCTGATGTAACGCTCGTAGGCTTGCAGGCCGAACGACAACCCATAGGCCAGTACCAGGCCGGTGAAGAAAATCAATGCCAGGCGCGAGGCCAGGGTGCGGGGCCATTTCATGAGGGCGACCCGAGCAATTGCACCGGCAGCGAGAACACGTAGCCTTCGCTGCGCACGGTCTTGATGCAGCTGGGTTCGCGGGCGTCATCACCCAGGCGCTGGCGCAGGCGGCTGACCAGCAGGTCGATGGAGCGGTCGAAGATGTCCGCCTCACGGCCCTGGGTGAGGTTGAGCAATTGTTCGCGGCTGAGCACCCGCTGCGGGTGGTCGAGAAATACCCGCAGCAGCCGGTACTCGGCGCCGCTCAGGGCCACCAGGGTGTCTTCACTGTCGAGCAGGTGCCGTGCGGTGGTGTCCAGGCGCCATTGGCCGAAGGCCAGCAGGCGGCTGCTTTCGCTGATGGTCAGGTTGGGCGGCAGCATGCGCGTGCGGCGTAGCACGGCGTTGATGCGGGCCAGCAGTTCGCGGGCGGAGAACGGCTTGGTCAGGTAGTCGTCGGCACCCATCTCCAGGCCGATGATGCGGTCGGTTTCGTCGTTGCGCGCAGTCAGCATCAGCACGGGCGTGTTGCGGTGTTTGCCGGCACGCAGTTCGCGGCACAGCAACAGGCCATCGTCGCCAGGCATCATGATGTCGAGGACGATCAGGTCGACGCTGTTGGCTTCGAGAAAGGCGCGCATTTGCCGGCCATCGGCAACGATGCTGGTCCGCAGGCCGTTCTTCTTCAGGTAGTTGCCGACCAGTTCGCGGATCTCGCGGTCGTCGTCGACGATCAGGATGTGATCGACGTGTTCCATGCGCAGCGTTCCTGTATGGGGTGGGGTTGGCGCAGTGTACCGAGCGTAATCGCGCTTGCCTGCGGGGTTTTGTATTGCAGTGTATCTGGCGTTTGCAGAGATACAGGAGGAAGCAGATCACAGGCTCGGGTGACACATACGGGATACCTGGCGGCCGTGTAATGGCTCTCGACCGGGGAGTAATCCTCCCCACTTAAAGCGTTACACAGGAGAGTTGCCATGAACCTCAAAGCCTTCGCCAGCGTCAGCCTGTTTGCCGTGTTCAGTTTCGGCGCCATTGCCGCTCAGGCCGCCACCACCGCGATGAACGATGCCAGTGTGATGCAGTACCGCTACGGTGATCATCTGGATGTGAAGAAAGTCCTGTCGGTGCAGGATGATCAGGGCAACACCTGCGGCTTGGTCAACACCCGCATGGACTACCTCGATTCCAAAGGTCAGCATCAGCGTGTGGAATACCGCTCGTACGCCACCGGCGGTTGCCATGAGAATTGATCGCCGCCTGATGTTAAAGGTGGGCGGCATTGCGCTGGCCCTGACAGGCCTGGGCCTGGCGGGCTATCTGCAGGCCCGCGACAGTTACGGCGCCATGCCGTCGCTGGCGGGTGCCAGCCAGTGGTTGAATTCGCCGCCACTGGATGCGCCGGCGCTCAAAGGCAAGGTGGTGCTGGTAGACTTCTGGACCTGGGACTGCATCAACTGCCAGCGCAGCCTGCCGCATGTGAATGACTGGGCACGGCGTTACGCCGACCAGGGGCTGGTGGTGGTGGGCGTACACACGCCTGAGTATGACTACGAGCATGACGTCGCGACCTTGCGCGACAAGGTAGCTGCGCTGGGGATCGGGTACCCGGTGGCGGTGGACAACGATCACCGGGTGTGGAATGCCTGGGGCAACCAGTTCTGGCCGGCGCATTATTTTGTCGACCGCACAGGGCAGGTGCGCCACGTGCATTTCGGCGAGGGGGATTATGCCGGGCAGGAACAGGTGTTGAAGGCCTTGCTGGATGAAAAGGGTTGATGCGCCTGTGCCGGCCCTTTCGCGGGGCAAACCCGCGAAAGGGCCGGTGCCGACTCAGCTAAAACTGGCAAAATGCGCCTGCATCCGCGCCGCATCGGCCTCGCGCCCACTGAACAGCTCGAACGCCTTGACCGCCTGGAACACCGCCATGTTGCTGCCATCCAGCGTGCGGCAACCCAATGCCCGCGCGGCGCGCAACAGTTCGGTTTCCAGCGGGAAGTAGATGATCTCCGCCACCCACAACCGTTCATGCAGCAACTCCACCGGCAGCGGCGTCCCCGGCAGCTTGGCCATGCCCACGGGCGTGGTGTTGACCAGCCCGTCTGCCTCGGCCAATGCTGCGCGCAGGTCAGTGCCGAGCACTGCACGGCCGGCACCGAAATGCCCGTTGAGGTTGTCGACCAGCGCTTGTGCCCGCGCTGCGTCGACTTCGAACAGCACCAGCCGTTCGACCCCTTCGCCCAGCAGCGCATGGGCCACGGCCGAGCCTGCGCCACCGGCGCCCATCTGCACCACCTGCCGGCGTGCCACATCTGGCAGGCCGCGGCGCAGGCCTTCGGCGAAGCCCAGGCAGTCGGTATTGTGGCCGACCCGCTTGCCGTCCTTGAGCACCACGGTGTTCACCGCGCCGATCCCACGGGCTTCATCCGACAGCTCGTCGAGCAGCGGCAGAATCGCCTGTTTGAACGGGTAGGTGATGTTGAGCCCGGTGAACCCGGTGTGCTGTGCGGCATCGAGCAGGCCGGGCAGGGCGCTGTCGTCTAGCTGCAATTGATCGGCATCGATCAGGCGATACAGGTAACGCAGGGATTGCGCGTCACCTTCATGCTCATGCAGCGCAGGGGTGCGCGACAGCTGGATGCCGCGGCCGATGAGGCCGGCGAGGATGGCCTGTTGGCTCATGCGGTCTGCTCCTGGAACATTTCCGCGAAGTGGCTCAGGGCCAGGCGGTAGCCATGGCTGCCCAGGCCGCAGATCACGCCGACGGCAATCGATGAGACGAACGACAGGTGGCGGAAGGGCTCGCGTTTGTGCACGTTGGACAGGTGCACCTCGATGACGGGCAGTTCACTGGCCACCAGGGCGTCGCGGATGGCCACGGAGGTGTGGGTCCAGGCGCCCGGGTTGATCAGGATGCCAGCACAGCGGCCACGGGCGGCATGGATCCAGTCGATCAGTTCGCCTTCGTGGTTGGTCTGGCGGAATTCGATTTCCAGGCCTTTGGCAAGGGCGCTGTCGGCGCAGCCTTGGGCCAGGTCAGCAAGGGTTTCATGGCCGTACTGAGTGGGCTCGCGGGTGCCCAGCATGTTCAGGTTAGGGCCGTTCAGCACAAGAATAAGGGGCTTCATGAAAGGCATCACTTTGTTGTTTTTGGATGCGCTTATCTTTGTACCACCTGGTTAGTTTCGTCAATTGCGTGAATGGGCTTAGACGGGAAAGTGGGCGATAACCGGACGTTTTGCGCCAATACCGATCCCAGCTGATTACAGCATTGTAATGTTCACGCCACCGCCCCGATAAGCATGCCGCCCTACAGTCCCTCGCCAACGCTCGCCGACGAGGACCTGTTTCGTGCCCTGCACCCCTGCCATCCCCCGCAAGATCGCCTTGCTTTGCCTGTTACTGGCTGCCACTGGCAGTGCCCAGGCCAGTGGCAGCCTGAGCCTGCCCGAAGCGCTTAGCGCTGCCTTTGCGCAAAACCCGGAACTCGCTGCCGCGGGCCGTGAAATCGGCATTGCCGAAGGCGAGCGGCGCCAAGCGGGGTTGATACCTAACCCGGAGTTGTCCTGGGAAGTCGAGGACACCCGCAGCGAGACGCGCACCACCACGGTCACCCTGAGCCAGCCACTGGAGCTGGGCGGCAAGCGGGGAGCGCGCATCGCCGTGGCCGGTGCCGGCCAGACCATCGCCCAGCTTGACCTGGAACGCCAGCGCAATGGCTTGCGCGCCGATGTGGTGCAGGCCTTCCACGCGGCCCTGCGTGCGCAAACGGCGCTGGAGCTGGCGCAACAGTCCCAGGCACTGACGGAGCGCGGGCTGCGGGTGGTACAGGGGCGCGTTACGGCCGGCCAGTCTTCGCCGGTAGAGGCCACGCGGGCCCAGGTGCAACTGGCCCAGGCGCAGGCGCAAGTACGCCGCGCCGCCTCACAGCGCAGTGTGGCTTATCAGGCTTTGGCGCGGTTGACGGGCAGCCCGGTGGCACGCTTCGACCGCCTGCTGGCCACTGATCTGTCGCCGGGTGCCGCGCCTGCGGTCGAGGCCTTGCTGGCCAGGGTCGAACAGACCGCCGAGTGGCGCTTGGCGGCGGCGCAGGTCGAGCGCGGCGAAGCGTCGTTGGGGTCTGAAAAGGCTCAGCGCATACCCGACCTCACCGTCAGCCTCGGCAGCCAATACAGCCGCGAGGACCGCGAGCGAGTCAACGTGGTCGGGCTGTCGATGCCGCTGCCGTTGTTCGACCGTAACCAAGGCAACGTGCTGGTGGCTGCGCGACGTGCCGACCAGGCCCGTGACTTGCGCAATGCCGTTGAGTTGCGCTTGCGCAGCGAGACCCGCAGCGCCCTCAGCCAATGGGCCACGGCCATGCAGGAAGTGCAGGCCTACGACCGCACCATCCTGCCCTCGGCGCAGCAAGCGGTAGACACCGCCACCCGCGGCTTCGAGATGGGCAAGTTCGCCTTCCTTGATGTGCTCGATGCCCAGCGCACGCTGATCGAGGCGCGGGGCTTGTATCTGCAAGCCCTGGCCTCAGCGACTGATGCGCGGGCCCAGGTCGAGCGCCTGTATGGCGACCTTGAGGGCGGCTTGTGATTCAGGGGCCGCTGCGCGGCCATCGCCGGCAAGCCAGCTCCCACAAATGAAGCGCCACATTGATGCACGGTGCCGTCCCTGTGGGAGCTGGCTTGCCGGCGATGGGTCGCGCAGCGGGCCCATTGGCTTGAGCAAAAACACGAACAGCAGGAGCAACAATGGATAACCCACGCAAGATCGCCCTCCTGGCGGTCGCTCTGGCCGTGCTTGGCCTCGGTGGCCTGGCCTGGACCGGCAACCTCGGCCAGGCCACGAGCGGCGAAGCCCAGCACGACGCGCATGGCGAAGACGGCCACGGCCACGATGATGAGCAGGCCGAAGAAGGCCACGCCGACGAGGAAGGCAAATTGCACCTTTCCAGCGCCCAGATCGAGGCGGCTGGCGTGCAGTTGGTAGCTGCCGGCCCCCGTGAGCTGGGCACTGCCATCAGCTACCCGGGTGAGATCCGTTTCGATGAAGACCGCACCGCGCATGTCGTGCCGCGTGTACCGGGCGTGGTCGAGTCGGTGCAGGCCGACCTCGGGCAGGCGGTAAAGCGCGGCCAGGTGCTGGCAGTGATTGCCAGCCAGCAGATTTCTGACCTGCGCAGCGAACAACAGGCAGCCCAGCGCCGCCTGGAACTGGCGCGTCTGACCTTCCAGCGCGAACAGCAGCTGTGGCAGGAACGCATCAGCGCCGAACAGGACTACCAGCAGGCTCGCCAAGTGTTGCAGGAGGCCGAGATCGCGCTGGCCAATGCTCGGCAAAAGGTCGCGGCAGTCGGCCCCGCCGGCGCCGGCAATCGCTATGAGTTACGCGCACCCTTCGATGCGGTGGTGGTGGAAAAACACATGAGCGTGGGCGAGGTGGTCGACGCCTCCAGCAACGCGTTCACACTGTCCGACTTGAGCCGGGTCTGGGCCACCTTCGCCGTCGCCCCCCGCGACTTGAACCGTGTCGTCACCGGGCGCAGCGTCACGGTCAGTGCGCCGGACCTGGGCGCCGAGGTCGAGGGCACGGTCAATTACGTCGGCAGCCTGCTGGGTGAACAAAACCGCGCCGCCACCGTGCGCGCCACCTTGGCCAACCCCAACGGCGCCTGGCGCCCTGGGCTGTTCGTGAACATTGCGGTCAGCGTCGAGCGGTCGACCGCCGCCGTGGTGGTACCGGAAAGCGCGTTGCAGACCTGGGAGGAGCAGACCGTGGTGTTCGTGCGTACCGAGCAAGGCTTCGAGGCACGCCCGGTGACGACAGGGCGCCGCGACGCCGGCCAGGTAGAACTCGTCGCCGGCCTGGCTGCAGGCACTCAGGTCGCTGCCGCCGGCAGCTTCGTCCTCAAGTCGGAGCTTGGCAAAGGCTCCGCCGAGCACAGCCATTGAAACCGGGGACGACGCCATGTTCGAACGCCTGATCCAATTCGCCATCGAGCAGCGCCTGGTGGTGATGCTTGCCGTGCTGCTGATGGCTGCGGTGGGTATCCACAGCTACCAGAAACTGCCCATCGATGCCGTGCCGGACATCACCAACGTCCAGGTGCAGATCAACACCGCCGCGCCCGGTTACTCGCCATTGGAGACCGAGCAGCGCATCACCTTCGCCATCGAAACGGCCATGGCCGGCCTGCCAGGCCTCAAGCAGACCCGTTCGCTGTCCCGCTCGGGCTTGTCCCAGGTCACGGTGATCTTCGATGACGGCACCGACCTGTTCTTCGCCCGTCAATTGGTCAACGAGCGCCTGCAGGTGGCCCGTGAACAGTTGCCCGACGGCATCGAGGCGGGCATGGGGCCGATTTCCACAGGGCTGGGCGAGATCTTCTTGTGGACCGTCGAGGCCGAGGAGGGCGCGCTCAAGGACGACGGTACGCCCTACACCCAGACCGACCTGCGGGTGATCCAGGACTGGATCATCAAGCCGCAGCTGCGCAATGTGCCGGGGGTGGCCGAGGTCAACAGCATTGGCGGCCATGCCAAGCAGTACTTGATCGCACCGGAGCCCAAGCGCCTGGCGGCCTACAAGCTCACCCTCAATGACTTGATCGCGGCACTGGAGCGCAACAACGCCAACGTGGGGGCCGGCTACATCGAGCGCAATGGCGAGCAGTTGCTGATCCGCGCACCGGGCCAGTTGGACTCCGCCGAGGACATCGCCAACATCGTCATCGCCAGCGTCGACGGCACTCCGATACGCGTCAGCCATGTCGCCCAGGTTCGCCTGGGCCAAGAGCTGCGCTCTGGGGCTGCGACTGAAAATGGCCGTGAGGTAGTGCTGGGCACTGTGTTCATGCTGATCGGCGAGAACAGCCGCACGGTCTCCCAGGCGGTGGCGGCCAAGCTGGTCGAGATCAACCGCAACCTGCCCAAGGGCGTGGTCGCGGTGACGGTGTATGACCGTACCAACCTGGTGGAAAAAGCCATCGCCACGGTGAAGAAAAACCTGATCGAAGGCGCGATCCTGGTCATCGCCGTGTTGTTCCTGTTCCTGGGCAACATCCGCGCTGCGGTCATTACCGCCATGGTCATCCCGTTGTCGATGCTGTTTACCTTCACCGGCATGTTCAGCAACAAGGTCAGTGCCAACCTCATGAGCCTCGGCGCGCTGGACTTCGGCATCATTGTCGATGGCGCGGTGGTGATCGTCGAGAACGCCATTCGCCGCCTGGCTCACGCCCAGCAGCGCCATGGCCGCATGCTGACCCGCGCCGAGCGCTTCCATGAAGTGTTTGCCGCCGCCCGTGAAGCACGGCGCCCGCTGATCTACGGGCAGTTGATCATCATGGTGGTGTACCTGCCGATCTTTGCCCTGACCGGGGTCGAGGGCAAGATGTTCCACCCCATGGCCTTCACCGTCGTGATCGCCCTGCTGGGTGCCATGATCCTCTCGGTGACCTTCGTGCCGGCGGCGCTGGCGCTGTTCGTGACCGGCAAGGTCAAGGAAGAAGAAGGCTTGGTCATGCGCACCGCGCGCCAGCGCTATGCACCGGTGCTGGGCTGGGTGTTGGGCCGGCGCAAGCTGGCGTTCGCCGGGGCGGCAGCGCTGGTGGTGTTGTCCGGGGTGATGGCCAGCCGCATGGGCAGCGAGTTTATCCCCAGCCTCAGCGAGGGTGACTTTGCCCTGCAGGCGCTGCGCGTGCCAGGCACCAGCCTGTCGCAGTCGGTAGACATGCAGCAGCGCCTGGAGCGGGCGATCATTGCCCAGGTGCCGGAAGTGGAGCGCGTGTTCGCCCGCACCGGTACTGCCGAAATCGCCTCGGACCCGATGCCGCCGAACATCTCTGACGCCTACGTAATGCTGCGTCCGCCCGCGCAATGGGCCGACCCGAGCAAGCCACGTGAGGCGCTGATTGCCGAAGTGCAGCGCGCCGCGGCCAGTGTGCCGGGCAGCAATTACGAGCTGTCGCAACCGATCCAGTTGCGCTTCAACGAACTGATCTCGGGTGTGCGCAGTGATGTGGCCGTCAAAGTGTTTGGGGACGACATGGACGTGCTCAACCAGACCGCCGCGCAAATCGCCAGCAGCCTGCAGCGTGTGCCGGGCGCCTCGGAGGTCAAGGTCGAGCAGACCACAGGCCTGCCGGTGCTGACCATTGATATCGACCGTGACAAGGCCGCCCGCCATGGCCTCAATGTCGGCGACGTGCAAGACGCCATCGCCATTGCCGTGGGGGGGCGTACGGCAGGCACGCTGTATGAGGGCGACCGACGTTTCGACATGGTGGTGCGCCTGCCCGAGACTGTGCGTACCGATGTCGACGGGCTTTCCAGCCTGCTGATACCGGTACCGGCGAGCAGTGCAGCCGGCGCTGCCCAGATCGGTTTCATCCCGCTGTCGCAGGTCGCGACGTTGAACCTGCAACTGGGGCCTAACCAGGTCAGCCGTGAGGATGGCAAGCGCGTGGTGGTGGTCAGTGCCAACGTGCGTGGCCGCGACCTTGGCTCGTTCGTGCAGCAGGCCGAGCAGGCCCTGATCGAGCAGGTGCAGATACCGCCCGGTTACTGGACGCGCTGGGGCGGCCAGTTCGAGCAGTTGCAGTCGGCCGCCGAGCGTCTGCAGGTGGTAGTGCCGGTGGCCTTGCTGTTGGTGCTGGCCTTGCTGCTGATGATGTTCAACAACCTCAAGGATGGCTTGCTGGTGTTCACCGGTATTCCGTTTGCCTTGACCGGTGGGGTACTGGCGCTGTGGTTGCGGGATATTCCATTGTCTATTTCCGCAGGGGTGGGCTTCATCGCGCTGTCGGGGGTGGCGGTGCTCAATGGTCTGGTGATGATTGCCTTTATCCGCAGCCTGCGCGAGGAAGGGCGCACGTTGCGGGTGGCGGTCGAGGAGGGTGCGTTGACGCGCTTGCGGCCAGTGCTGATGACCGCGTTGGTGGCCTCGCTGGGGTTCATCCCGATGGCATTGGCCACCGGCACCGGGGCCGAAGTGCAACGGCCGCTGGCGACCGTGGTGATTGGCGGGATCCTGTCGTCCACGGCGTTGACGTTGCTGGTGTTGCCGGCGTTGTACCAGTGGGCGTATCGGCGGGAAGAGGTGGAGGAAGGCTGATAATGCCGGGGCTGCAAAGCAGCCCCAAAAATCTCAAACGCTGCTCCGCACCCCAGGCCGCACGCTATCGACGCCGGCCTCATCATGCAACGAAATCCGCGACGTCTCCGGCAATGCCAACCCTCCCACCAAAGCCACCAGCGCAATCACCACCAGGTAAAACGCCGGTGCCAGGCTGCTGCCGGTTTGCCCGATCAACCAGGTCGCCACCAATGGCGCAGTGCCGCCGAACAGCGTATAGGCCACGTTGTAGGTAATCGCCGACGCGGTATAGCGGGTCCGTGTCGGGAAGCTTTCCGACAGCAACGCCGCCGTCACCACGCCGCTGCTCAGCGCGCCAACGGCCAGCAGAATCACCCCCAGCAGCGCCCCGGACAGTGAGCCGGAACTGGCCAGCCAATACGCCGGGAACACACAGACCATCACCCACAGGCAGGTGAAACCAATGGTCTTGCGCCGCCCCACCCGGTCAGAAAACGCCCCAGCCAGCGGGCAGCCGATGGCAGCGAACAACAACGCCACCGTGGTTACCAGCAGCGATTGCGCACGGGTGAGGTTGCCGACCAGTTGCAGGTAGGTGGCAAAGTAGGTGGTGAACATATAGAACGACAGCGCCGTCAGCGAGATGAACGCCCCCAGGTTGCGGATGGCCCGGCCATGGTTGCGCAGGGTCTCCTTGAGCGGCGAGTGCTCGTGTTCTTTGCCCTGGGCCACGGCTTCGCGGAACGCCGGGGTTTCTTCCATGCGCCAGCGCAAGTACAGGCCAACCAGGCCCAACGGGGCGGCGATCAGGAAAGGCACGCGCCAGCCCCAGGCGTTCATCGCCTCGGCCGTCAGGTTCGCTTCCAGGCCGTAGGCGATCACCGCCGCGCAGGCAAAGGCAGAAAAGGTCGAGACCGGCACGAAGCTGCCGTAGAACGCGCGCTTGTCGTTGGGCGCATGCTCCATCAGGTAGGCGCAGGCACCGGCGTACTCGCCACCCGCCGAGAAGCCTTGCAGGCAACGGGCCAGGGTCAACAGCACAGGGGCCGCCAGGCCAATGCTGGCATAGGTCGGCAGCAAGCCGATCAAGGTGGTGGAGCCGGCCATCAGCAAGATGGTCAGCGACAGGATGCGCTTGCGCCCCAGGCGGTCACCCAGTGCGCCGAACACGATACCGCCGAGCGGGCGCAGGGCAAATGCCACGGCAAACACGGCGAAGGTCTTGAGCAAAGCCACGCTGGCATCTTCACTGGCGAAGAACTGGCTGGCAATCAGCGTGGCGAGAAAGCCATAGACGGCAAAGTCGAACCACTCGACGAAGTTGCCGATGGCAGAGGCGGCGATCACCCGGCGCAGGGTGGCGGGGGATACCTCATGAGGTGCGGACATGTGGGAGCTCTCCGGTTTCCATTGGCAGCCTGAATGAACGTGACGCGGTCGGGCCGCGTCATCATTGTTGTGCTTGCCAGTAGATCGGTGAGCGCCTGCGGGGGCTTCGTCGAGGGCGACACTGGGATGTCTGTTTCAACCAGGCAGGCTACTGCCGGCCAACCTTCCACGGGGCGTAGTCGAGTTCGCTGTAGCCCTCGGCTGTGCCTTGCTCGTGGGTGCTGAAGCCCGGCATCGTGCTCAGGTCGAGCTTCATGCAACGGCTGTTGAGCTGCGCCTGCAGGTTGCCGTCCAGGCGGAAGGCCGCTTCACGCAGGCGGGTTGGGGAAAGCTGCACCAGGCAACCCTCGACCTTGCCTTGGGCATTGGCCTGGTAGAACACCGTCGCCTTGCCGATGCTGGTGACCGGCTGATCGCGCAGCAGCTGTTGCCAGAAGTACTCGCGCTGGGCGTTGGCGCGTTGGCGCGCACTGCCGGGGGCCTGGATAGACGCGGGCAGCTGGACGATGATCGGTGCGCGTACGTCGAGCGTTGCCTCGCCGCCGAACAGCGACGCAGGCACGACCGGGTAAATGGTCTTCCAGCACAGTGCCTCGACCAGGTTGGCCAACGCCTGATGGTCGGAGGGCATGACGTCGGCGGGCAGCAGCGCGCCGTATTTGAACGGGGCCTTGCTGGCCTTGCAGGCGACTGGGGCGCTGTGCCGGTCGAAGGTGACCTGCAGGGTGACGGCGCCCAGCTGCTCGCCGGTTGGGGCCAGGGCAATGCTGCGCTCCAAGGCGCGCTGCATCTCGACAGTGAAGGTTTTGAACGCCTGCGCATCGGCGGCTGCCTGAGTGTCCGTGGGCGGGGACGCTTGGCAGCCAGCCAGGGCAATCAGAGCCGCGCTCAGGAGCGCGGGGGGCAGAGTTTTGAACACGTAAACTTCCTTGCTGAAACGGTAGCCGGGTGTCTTCGTGAGCCGGCGGGTCATGAACGTGGCAGCTTATCACTGGCAGCGCTGCCACGGGATAACCCCCGTGGCAGCGCTGTTCGATCAGAAGCGCATGTCCAGCGCCACCTCGAAGGTACGCGGAGCACCCATGTAGTACTGGGAGCTGTAGGCCTGCTTGGCATACACCTCGTCGGTCAGGTTGCGTACCCGCCCGGTCACTGTGGTGTGCTCATCCAGCCGGTAGCGGGCGAAGGCACCGAACAGCGTGTAGGCCGGTGCCTTTAGGGTATTGGCATTGTCGGCATACACCGAGCCCACGTAGCGCCCATCGACCCCCGCCGACCACGCGGACGTGAAGCTGTAGGTCAGCCACAGGTTAGCGACGCTGGCCGGTACGTTGACCGGCGTATTGCCCTTGCGTGACACCGATACCCCGTTGACCGCTTCGTTGAACGTGTCGTACTGCGCATCGACGTAGGCGTAGTTGGCCTCGGCCAGCAGTTTCGGCGTGACCTGCAGCCGCCCTGACAGCTCGACGCCGCGCGAGGTCTGCTGCCCGGCCTGCACCGTCTGGTTGGCATCGTTGGAGTCACGCACGGCAAAGTCCTTGCGCACGATCTGGTACAGCGCCAGCGTGGCGGCGCCGCGGCCGTCGAGGAAGTCGAACTTGCTGCCGACCTCCCATTGCTCGCCCTTGGAAAGGTCGAACAGGCCGACGTTGGAGTAGGTCGCCGCTGCCAGTGAGCCGGCTGGCAGATCGGCCGAGCTGCTGTACTGCGCGTACACACTGGCACTGGGCGTCAGCGCGTAGGTCAGGCCGATGCGCCCGGAAAGCGGCTCCCAGCGGCGCTCGAAAAACGCCGGCGAGGTGGGCGAGACCGTTCCGTAGTTGGTCACTTGCATGTCCAGGTAGTCATAGCGCAGGGCCGTCAGCAAGGCCAGGCGATCGGTCAGTTGCAGGCGGTTTTCGGCAAACACCGCGCGGTTGGTGACTTCGTGACGACGCTGCTTGGTCAGGCCGGCATTCACCCCGGGGATGTCGTCGAAACTGCCAGGGTCGAAATGGTCGGGGTCGACGACGTCGCTCCAGCTGCTCGACGTCGGGTAAAGGGTCTGGCGCATGCGCGAGTATTCCAGCCCTAGCGACCATTGGCTGGCGAAGCCGAACAGTGTGTTGTCATGGCGCAACTCGATGCGATCGCCCAACAGGTTCTGGTCGTGGCTTTGCAGGTAGGGGCTGCTGCGCTGCACATTGCCATTGGCGGTGTAGCTGTAGCGTTCAACGTTGCGGTAGTCGCGCTGGGCGTTGTAGTGGTACAGCGTGTTCTGCACGCTGGTGCTGTCGCTGAGCTGGTAGTCGAGGATCGAACGCAGCCAGCGTACCCGCTGCTCGTAGCGGCCGTCCGCGACGTTGTAGTTTTCGAAGCGGCGGCTTTTGTCGATCTTCATCGTGCTGCGGCCCGGCAGGATCGGCGAACCCCAGTACGGGCTGTCTTCGCGGTCTTCCTGGTACTCCAGCGCCAGGGTGTGGGTGAGGTTGGGCGCCAGGTCGCTGAGTACCGAAAACGCCAGGCTGTCGGTGTTGCGCTGGTTACGGTCGATGTAGCCGTTGCCCTGGCCCCGGCTGAAGTCCAGGCGCATGAAGTGGCGGGCGTCGGCGGGGTTGCTGGCCAGCGCCTGATTGATGCCGAAGGCCACTTCTGAGTCGTCGAAACTGCCATAGCGCAGGCGGCCGTCGATGATCTGCTGATCGCGGCTGGCAAGCTTGGTGATGTAGTTGATCGAGCCGCCCACGGCCCCCGCGCCATGCAGGAAAGAGGACGGCCCGCCGATCAGTTCGACCCGGTCGAGTACCCAGGCATCCACGGGCCGGGTGGCACTGCTGTAGCCCAGGTTGATGCCGTTGTAGAGCTGGGTGACCTGGTTCTGGGTGAAGCCCCGGTAGGCGACGAAGCCGCCATAACCGGGGTTGGCCGAGGCGTTGACGCCGGTCATGGCGTTGATCACGTCCTGGCTGTCCTTGGCGCCGTGCGCCTCGATCAGGCGGCGGTCCGAGACACTGACCGATGCCGGGGTTTCCCGTGCGGTGAGGCCCAGGCGCGAACCGGTTTGGATCGGCTCGTCCAGTTGCACACCGGAGGGGGCGTCGCGTTCGCCATCGATGGTGGTGGCGTTGAGTTCGACCGGGGCAGTGTCGGCCCAGGCGAAGGTGCAAGTGCCCATGAGGAGCACCAGGGAGGTCTTGCGGATCATGTTGTCGTGTCTTCCACGCAAAAGTCATGGCTGACCGCGAGCGCGCACAGGCGCACCCGCTTGAGGTCAGGCGAACAGAAGGGCTGCGGGAAGCGCGGCGGGGGAGGCGCGGGGGTTGAGGGCAGGGCGCAAGTAGCGCGGCGGCGGTTGTGCCCAGCTGCGCACGACAATGGGCGAGGTGGCCCCGGACTGGGGCGGCAGGAACGCCCAGCCGGTGTGGGCAAGCGGCACTGCCAGGCCGAACGAGGAGCACACGGGGCAGTCGAGCTGAGCCATGTGCTGGTCGCCACCGGCGTTGTCCAGGTTGATGGCCGGGCCGTGGTCACTGCTGATCGAACAGAAACCACCCTCGAGGCCCGCCAGGCGCAGGCCACTCATCTGGCCGTGATGCAGGCCGCACAGCAATAGGCTGAACAGGACGCTGGCATAAAGCGTCCAGGCGGTCAGCGTGCGGGTCTGCCGGGTGGTTTTCATGGCGGCGAATCTATCACCCGAATGCGTGATCGGGTAGCCCTGGTGACGCAAAATGCTGGGGTGCAAAGCACCCCGCTTGGCTCAGGCCGCGCGCTCCAGCACGTCCAGTAGGTCGGCAAACTCCAACGCCAGCTTGTGCCGCGGCGCCATGTGTACCAGCGGCACCGACGCCTGGTGCGACTCGCGCATCTTGATCGAGCTGCTCAGGTACACCGGCAGCACCGGAACCCCTTCACCGCGCAACTGATCGACCAGTGTCTGGTGCAGTGCCGTGCGCCCGGCGAACTGGTTGACGACCACGCCCTCCACCTGCAGCGCTGGGTTGTGGTCCTGGCGCAGCTCCTCCACTTCGGCCATGACGCTGTGCAGCGCATGGCGCGAGAAGCTGTCGCAGTCGAATGGAATCAACAGGCGTTCGGCGGCCACCAGGGCGCTGAAGGTGTAGAAGTTCAGCGCCGGCGGCGTGTCGATGTAGATCCGCTCGTAGTCTTCGGCCAATTCCACCAGCAGCTTGCGCAGCTTGTTGATCTTGAACTTGCTCTCCAGCTTGCTTTGCAGGTCGCTGAGGTCGGGGCTGGCGGTGATCAGGTGCAGGTTGCTGTAGCGGGTTTCGGTAATCGCCACACGGGGCTTTTTGCCGTGCGCGGTGGCGGAAGACAAGGTCTGGCGGAAGAAGTCGGCAATGCCCGAGGGGATGGCGTCATTGACCAGGCCGGTCAGGTAATAGGTGGCATTGGCCTGCGGGTCGAGGTCGACGAGCAAGGTCCGATAGCCTTCAGCGGCACTGGCGGCAGCCAGGTTGCAGGCGATGCTCGACTTGCCGACGCCACCTTTCTGATTGAAAACCACACGACGCATGAGACGCTCATCCATGAAGAGTGAAAATGTCAGGTTGGGGTCAATCCTATGACTGAAACACGACAGTTTTATGACAAGGCTTGTAACAACTTTTGCGAAGGGCCTGGCCGTGACGGTGTGCGCGGGTTTCAGGGCTGAACCCGCGCGACACACACCCGATTGCGCCCATTCTGTTTGGCCGCGTACAGCGCCCGGTCCGCCTCGCTCAATGCATCGCCAGGCTCGCTGCCGGTGCCGCCCGGCCAATGCGCAACCCCCAGCGAAATCGTCACCGCGCCCACGGGTTCCACCGGCGTATCCTGCACCGTTACCCGTAGCCGTTCTGCCACTGCTGCCGCAACCGCCAGGCTTGCCCCCGGCAGCAGCATGAGAAACTCCTCGCCCCCGGTGCGGCAAAGCAGGTCGCCCTCTCGGCAACAGCGGCGCATCAGCTCGGCCAGCCGCTGCAGTACCTGATCGCCCACCTCATGCCCATGGCCATCGTTTACCCGCTTGAAATGGTCGATATCGAGCACGATGGCCGAAAAAGCCCGCCCTTCGGCCTGCAGCAACGACAGGCTGAATTCCAGGTTGCGGCGGTTACCCAGCCCGGTCAGTGGGTCGGTTTGGGCATCGTGGTTCAGCCGGCCGATGCGCTCTTGCAGCAGGTTGAGCCCGAACAGCAGCGCACGCTTGAGCTCAGCCGCCTCGAAGTACCAGGCCGGCACCCGATGCAGGCGCTCGGCGGTGCCTGCGCGGTCCATCGACCTGGCCCCGGCCGCCAATTGCCAGAGTGGCCGAGCGATGGTCATCGCCAGCCACCACAGCACCAGGCTGCCCACCAGCGCCAGCGGCGCCGAGGTGCCGATAACGTTGAGCACAAGGTGGCTCAAGGGCGCCACGGTCTGCGCCAGCGGCTGCTGCGCCACTACACCCCAGCCAGCGCTCGGCACCGTGGCAAACCCTGCCAGCATTTCCACGCCCTGGCTGTTGGTCAGTTGGCGGGTGCCGCTGTCCAGGGTCGCCAGTTGATCGATCAGCGGGTTGCCTTCCACCACCGTTCCCACTCGCTGGTTGTCCGGGTGATAGAGCAGGCGGCGGTTGCGGTCGACCACATAGAGGTACGAGCCGTCCTTGTAGAAGTGCTCGCCCAGCAGGCTGTTGAGGATGTTGCGCTCGCGCAGGTACAGGCTGCCACCGACGTAGCCCAGGTAACGCCCATTGGTATCGAAGATCGGCTGCGACAGTGCCACCACCAGGTTGTTGGCGGTAGACAGGTAGGGCGTCGACACCAGCGCCTTGCGCCCATGCAAGGCCTCCTGAACCCCGGGCGACTGCACCTTGGTATTGAGGTAGTGGCGCAATGAGGCAGGGGAGATTGCCCGCAGGATCCCGTCGGCATCGACTACGAACGTCGAGTTGAAGGCCAGGCCCTGGTGCAGCACGCGGTCGGTCTCCGCCTGCAGCGCGGCGGCATCAGCCAACTGGCGGGCTTGCACGCCGGCACTGAACGACAACTGCTGCAAGGCACTGGCGATGAAGGTCTCGGTGATCGACGCCAGCTTCGCCGCGTACACCCGGTTGGCCTCCAGGGCGTGGTCGATCAGCAACTGACGCTGAACCCGGTAGCTGGCGAAATAACTGGCGCACAGCATCAGCAGCGCGGTGAGGGCGCAGAGAATCAGAATGAGCGAGCGTAAATCCAGGCGCAATCCGTGCTTGGGGTGTGGCAATCCTGACCTCACTGGTACGAAAAGGGAGTAACCCTGCTGCTTGTAGGTGTAGTGCGTTATTGTCGCCGTAGCGGTGAGTTACGTCGATCAGGAACCTGCTTTTTCCAGTTCAGCCAGCTCATCTTCGACCTGCTGCATGCGCTGCTCGGCCAATGCCTGCACCTGGGTGTCGCGGGCGGTTTCGCGCATCAGCGCGGTCAGTTTTTCGCTCAGGCGCTTGCCGGCCTCAGTCTCTTCAAGTGCGCGGGCCTTGGCCGGGTCCTGCATGGCTTCGACGATGCTGGCGAATTCAGCGTCGCTGAAATTCGTTTCGCTGTAGAGCTTGAACAAGTCCTGGCGCTGGTCTTCGACCGTCAGGTGTTTGCGCAGCACCTCACGGATGCGCGCCTCGGGCACCTGCGGGTGGGCTGGGGCCAGCAACGACGCCATGCGGTCGATGTTGTGCTCATAGGCGTCCTGCAGCGGCAGCTTGGCCAGGATCTGCGCTTCGCGGGAGGGTTGCTGGTCGCAGGCGGCGAGGGCGGTGATCAGCAGCAGGGGCAGTAGCAACGTCTGGAGGCGGGGCATGGGGTGGCCTGGTTGGGCGGTCTAGGCCTGCGATTATACCGGGGTCTTGATCGCGATGAGCCCAGAATTTGCCATGGGCGGCGCGCTGGGGTAGAACCTTTGCCCTCGACTCATTGCCTGTAGCCCACATGCCGAACTGGATCATCCAACCCGTCCCGCGTGACGCCATCGACGAGGTGGTCGTTTTTGTCGACAGCGCCCGCCGCGAACTTTTCCCGCAGCTTGCCGACGCACCATTGCCCCCTGACTTGGCTCGCTTCGCCGAGACTTACCTGGACGGCGAAGGCGTGTTTCTCGAAGTCCGCGATCAGGGCCGTTTGGTGGCCGTGATCGGCTATGTGCCCTATGACCATCGCTTCGCACAACTCGACTATCAGCGGGTGTGCGTGGTCGAGGTGGTGCGCTTGTTCGTGTTGCCGGCCTATCGACGCCATGGCCTCGCCGCCGCCTTGTTCGCCGCCTTGCGCGGTGCGGCCGAACAGGCGGGTGTCGAATGCCTGTACCTGCACACCCACCCGTTCCTCCCGGGCGCGATTGCCTTCTGGGAACGCCAGGGGTTCGCGGTGATCGATGTGGAGCAGGACCCCGTCTGGCAGACCACCCATATGCAGCTGACGCTGGCATGACGTCGCCGTAATCGGTCAGAAACCGCCTACAGCTGTTGTTGTGGCGTGTTCAACGCGTTCATTTCCATAACGCATCTGCTTGCTTACCGTCTCCCTCAAGGCTTACCCAACGCCCCTAAGGGAGACTCACCGATGCCACACATGGCCCTGTACAAGCTCAAGCTGCTGGACGAATTCGAAGACTGCAGAGACCCGTGGTCGTTCGGCCACTTCGAAAACAGGCTGATGGATTTGTGGCGGGGTGCCACGCGCCACGACGCCAAGGGCATCATCAATGCGGCGCACAAGGAAGGGCGTTGGCCCAATACCGTGAAGCGCTACCTGCTGACCAACTACAAGGCGTTCGGCAATGTCAGCGCAGAATTGGAGCAGACGTTTATGGAAGTGCTTGCTGCGATGACCTCGCAGGAAAAAGCCGAATGGGGCTTGCAGCCGCTATCCGCTGCAGCGTCTTGAACCGGGGGGCTGCTGCGCAGCCCGTCACCGGCACGTTGGTGCGAAGCCTGGGTCCCTGAACGATGATCAGAACCCGCCGCCCAGCGGCCATTCGACCGCCAGGCGGATCTGGTCACCATCCAGCTCCGCCTGCGCCGTGTTCCCCCGGTGCGCGTTATGCCGTACCGAGAACGTGGTGCCCTTGGCCTTGCCACTCTGCACCACATAGCGCGCTTCCAGGTCGCGCTCCCAGTGCTTGCCACCCTTGCCATACCCCAGGTACGCGTAGCCGCCGGTGGGGTCGACATGCGTGCCATCGATATCAAACCCGCGCACGTACAGCGCCGTCAGGTTCAACCCGGGCACACCGTAGGCGCCCATGTTCAGGTCATAGCGCGCCTGCCATGACTTCTCGTTCGGTGCGTTGAAGTCCGACATCTGCACGGCGTTTGCGATATAGATCGCGCCCCGCGTCACATAGTCGAACGGTGTATTGCCGTCTACCTGCTGCCAGCCCAGGCTGAACCCGTGCGGCCCCTGGTTGTAACGCGACACCAGGCTCCAGGTGGTGTTGTCGATGCGCCCGGACAGCGCCTTGCCGGTGTCGGTGGTGCGGTACAGGTTGAGGTCCAGGCTCAAGCTGCGCCGGTCATCCAGTGCGTGGGTCAGGGTGCTGCCCAGGTAGTGCTGGTTCCAGCTGTCCTCGTAGCGCGAGGTATATAGGCTGCCGCTGAAGGCCGCGCCGGGGTTCCAGACCACGCCGGCCAGGTCGAAGGCATTGCCCTGGCGGCCATTGGAATAGTTCACCACGAACCCTTGATCGTGGCTTGAAGCGTTGCGATCCGCGTTTTCATTGAAGTGGCCGGCCACCAGCCGAAGCGTGTCGATCTCGTTGCTGGTGAGGAAAAACCCCGTCGCGGTCTCGGGCAGCAAGCGGCTGTCGGACGAACTGAAAACTGGGGTTTTCACCCGCTGCTCGCCGTACGACAGCACCGTGTTCGACACCCGCATCTTCAAGGCTGCGCCTGCTCGGCTGTATTCGTTTTTCGGGTGCCCGTCGTTGTCGATGCCCAGCAAGCGCGCCTTGCCGGCACGGCCACCGCCGCTGTCGAGCTGTACGCCCAGATAAGCGTGGGCATCGACACCGACGCCGATCAGGCCTTGGGTAAAGCCAGACTGCAAGGTCCCCATCAAACCGTAGGCCCATTCCTCAGCTTTGCCGCTACGTTCGTCGCGTGGCTTGTAGGCATTGCGCGCACTGCTGTTGCGCCCGCCATGCTTGTAGTCGCGCTGGTCGAACACGCTGCGGTTGAGGATGCTCCAGCTGGCGTCTTCTACCAAACCGTTGCTCTGGGACTGAGCGGATTCAGCCAATGCGAGCGGGGTAAGCCCGAGCAGAGGCAGGGCCAGCAACAGCCGGCTCATTGCCCGGCCCCCAGCTTCTGCAATTGCGCTTCGAAGCGGGTTTTCGCCCGTGCAGGCAGGCTGGCAGGCACTGTGGCCGGCGCCGCGTCACCCACCTGGATCACCATCACCATGCCCATCGCCAGGTGCGGAATGCACTGGATACCGTACATGCCGGGTACGCTGAAGGTGTGCTCGTAGGGCTGGTTGAGCTTGCTCTTGAACGCCTCAGCGCCCTGCGGCAGCAACCCCGGCACACTGGCTGCGTTGTGCCCACTCATGGTCGGCACAAAGCGCACGGTATCGCCGGGTGCGATGCGCAAGTGGTCCGGCTCGTAGACCATCGCGCCCTGCGTACCGCGGTTGAGCATCTTCACTTCGTGCACGTCTGCCAGCGCGGCAGGGGCAAACAGGGTGCTGGCGAGCAGCAGGGCGACAGGGCGCAACAGCATGGTGGGAACTTCCTGGTTCAGGGGGCGCGAAAACGCAGAATGCGTGCGCCGTCGAAGGGGTCGGTAAGGTAGTGGGCGTGTACGCCGAAGGTGCTCAGCAGGCGCTCTGGGGTGAGGACGTCGAGCGGCTTGCCGAGGGCGACCAGGCAGCCTTTGTCGAGCACCGCGAGGCGGTCGCAGGTCAGCGCCTGGTTGAGGTCATGCAGGGCCACCAGCGTGGTAACCGGCAGCCCCTGCACCTGTTGCAGCAGGCTCAGCTGGTGCTGGATGTCCAGGTGGTTGGTCGGTTCGTCGAGCAACAGCACCTGGGGGCGTTGCGCTAGGGCGCGGGCAATGTGCACGCGTTGGCGTTCACCACCTGAAAGCGAATGCCAAAGGCGCGTGCGCAGGTGCAGGGCATCCAGGTCAGCCAGGGCCTGCTCGACGATGGCGCGGTCTGCTTTGCTGAACGGCGCCAGGGCCGACAGCCAGGGCGTGCGGCCCAGGGCAACGGCGTCGTACACGCTGATGGCGTCAGCGGTATCCGCCTGCTGTTCGACCAGCGCCAGGGCCTGGGCAATGCGCCGGCGTGGCAGCTGCGTGAGCGGCTCGCCCAGCAGCTCGACATGGCCACTGTCAGGCTTGCGCAGGCCCGCCAGCAGTTTGAGCAAAGACGACTTGCCCGAGCCGTTAGGGCCGACGATGCCCAGCGTTTCGCCGGGGATAACGGTTAGCTCGATGTCGCGCAGTACAGGATTACCCCCCAGCTGCAGCCCTAAGCCCTGGCAGGCCAGGGGAGCAATCTTCACGTTGGCCATGACGGTCATGGGCGCCCCCTTCTGCTGACCAGAATCAGCGCGAACACTGGCGCGCCGATCAGCGCGGTCACCACGCCCACCGGGATCACCTGGCCTGGGATCAGCGTGCGCGACAAGATATCGGCGCTGATCAGGAACAGTGCGCCGCCCAGCGCACTGGCCGGCAGCAGGCGGCTATGCCCGGGCCCCAGCAGCAGGCGCAGGGCGTGGGGGATGACCAGCCCGACAAAACCGATGGCGCCGACGATGGACACCATCACCGCCGTCACCAGGGCGGCACAACTGATCAGCAACAACTGAGTGCGCCGCACCGGGATCCCCAGCGACGCGGCCGAGTCGGCGCCGAAGGTAAAGGCATCCAGCGCGCGGCGATGCCACAGGCACACCACCAGCCCGAACAGTGCCACGGGCAGGGCCAGCCACACGGACGGCCAGCGCACGCCACTGAGGTTGCCCAGCAGCCAGAACAGAATGCCGCGCGCCTGCTCGGCGGTGGCCGACTTGGTGATGAGGAACGCGGTCAGCGCAGTGAACAGTTGCGAGCCAGCGATGCCGGCGAGTATCACCTGGGCGTTGTTGCTGCTCGGCCCAGCGGCGCGGGCCAGCACCAGCACCAGCGCAAACGCCGCCAGCGCGCCGATGAAGGCGCCCCCGGACATGCTCAGGGCGACGCTGCCCAGCCCCAGCAGGCCGACCATCACCGCGCCGGTCGAGGCACCGGCCGACAACCCCAACAGGTAGGGCTCGGCCAGCGGGTTGCGCAGCAGCGCCTGCAGGATCACGCCACACGTGGCCAGCCCGGCGCCACAGGCGGCGGCGACCAGGGTGCGGGTCAGGCGGTAGTTCCAGACGATACCGGCATCGATGGGGTCGACCGGGTAACCGGCCTGCCACAGGTGATTGGCCAGCACTTGGTAGACCACGTTCGGCGCCAGGTTGCTCTCGCCGATCGCCGTGCCGGCCACCAGCGCGACACACAGGGCTGCCAGGGCCAGGGCGCTGTAGGGCAACAGGCGGCTCATCACTGGGCTGCTTTACCGCTGGCGAACGCCGTCGACAGCGTCTGCAGGCCACGGAACAGCCGGATGCCGGCCTGCATGGCGTCGGCGTCGAGGACGATGATGCGGTCGTTCTTCACCGCGTCCATGTTGCGGGTAACCGGGTCGTTGCGCAGGAATTCGAGTTTTTTCTGGTAGTCGTCTGCCGGGAAGCGGCGACGGTCCATGCGGGCGATGATCAACCAGGTCGGGTTGGCCTTGGCCAGGGTTTCCCAGCCCACGGTCGGCCATTCTTCGGTGGACTCGACCACATTGCGCACCCCCAGGGTACGCAGCATGAAGTCAGCCACCCCTTGGCGGCCGGCGACGTAGGGGTCGATATCCAAGTCGGCGCTAGAGAACCAGAACAGTGCCGAGGTGTTCGACAAATCCTTGCCAGCCAACTGTGCCTTGGCGCTGTCCAGGCGGCCCTTGAGGTCGGCGTTCAATGCGGCGCCGCGGTCTTGCACGTCGAAGATTTCGGCCAGCTGGTTGACGCTCTTGTAGATGCTCTCGACCTGGAACGCCTGCAGGCGGGTGCCGTCGGCGCCCACCAGGTTGTCTTTGCCTTCGCAGTCCGACGGCAGCAGGTAGGTCGGGATCTTCAGCTCGTCGAACTGCTCGCGGGTGCCGACCACGCCTTGTGCGCCGACCATCCATTCAAACTGAACGGCCACCAGTTGCGGACGCTTGCCGACCACTGCCTCGAAACTGGGGTCGTTGTCGGCCAGGCGCTCGACCTTGTCGTTCAGCGCCTTGTACTCGGGCAGCACGTTGTTGAACCACAGCGAGGTGCCGGCCAGTTTGTCGCCCAGCCCCAGTGCGTAGAGCATCTCGGTGCCGGCCTGGCCAATGGTCACTGCACGCTCGGGCGCGTGGGCGAAGGTCTGCGGCATGCCGCAGTTGTCGACCGTGAGCGGGTAGTGGGTGGCGGTAGCCTGGGCCAGGCTGGTGAGGCCGAGGCCGGCGATCAAAGCGGCAAGACGAGGCAGCATGAGGGGACGATCTCCTATCGAAGGGTTCACGGAATGAACGCATGGACAGGCATCGCCGAGCCCCGTGCACGCGGCAGGGGGCAGCACCCAGAAAAGGGTGGAGATGGCCATCCCGGACACCCCGCCGGTTGGTGTTTTTGCGCCGGCAGGTCTCCTGACTGGTGCGTCATGGCCCAGCTCCAGCCTTCCCGGACAAGGTTATCCAGTGGCATCGATGGAGCAGGCTCGGCACCTACAGTTGCGGGGGCAGTTCCGTTTGGCCCGCGTTAGCGGGCTTGGGATTCCCTATTAATTCCGTGGTGGAAACCGGCGGCCGGCATGGTAGACCATCAGGCAGCCGGGTGAAAACGCTTTTCAGAAGTACTTGAGCCAGGTGATGTCACGCCGACGCGCCTTCAGCCGGGCGAAGCTACGTACCGGCAGGTACAGCGACACGGCGAGCAAGGCGGCGCCCAGCCACACGGCACCGATGCCGTCGAAGCCGAAGTAATCCCCTTGGTTGTGGCCGAACAGCGCGACGCAGGCCAGGTAAAGCAGCTTCAGCACATACAGGTGCAGCAGGTAGAAAAACATCGGTGCTGCACCGTAAACCGCCAGGGCGTTGATCCAGCGGGCCTGGCCGGCACGCTCGAAGGCGCGCAACAGCAGCAGGCCACAGCCCAGGGTGAGGGCCAGGAACAGCAAGGACGGCGGATACTTGGTGATGTTGAAGAAGCTCATCAGCGTTTGCGTCAACGTCGGGTACCCGCTCCAGGGTGCCTCGCCGTAGCCGTTGAGCATGCGCAGCACGACAAAACCAAGCAGTGCGATCACCCCGGCCAGCAGCAGGCGATGCTGGCGTTGGCCTGCGTCGCTGCCACGGGCGAACCAGGGGCCAAGGCCGTAGCCCAAGGCGATGACGCCGATCCAGGGCAGCACGGGGTACGACGTGCGCAGGCGAAGGTTGTCGGAGAATGCCAGCCAGCCACGGTCGTGCAGGATCGCCCACGGCACGTGCAGGGCCGACTCAGCGCCGAAGTGCAGGCTGTCGAGCAGGTTGTGCCCGGCGACGATGATTGCACCCAGGGCGATCAGCGCTGCCCGTGGCAACCACACCAGCAGCGACAGGGCGATCATGCTCACGCCGATGGCCCAGATCACCTGCAGGTAGATCACGCTGGGGGGCAGTTGGAAGGTCCAGGCGAAGTTGACGAGGGTGAACTCCAGTGCCACGAGGAACAGCCCGCGTTTGAACAGAAAGGCCGAGACATCGCTACGGCCCTGGTATTTTTCGCCATACAGCCAGGCCGAAAGGCCCGTCAACAGGACGAACACCGGCGCGCACAGGTGGGCCAGGGTACGGCTGAAGAACAACGACGGGTCGGTGACGTCGATGGCCATCGGGTCGCTGACCTGGCGGTGCAGAAAGAAGGTCTCGCGGACGTGGTCCAGGAGCATGAACAGGATGACCAGGCCGCGCAGGGCATCGATGCTCTGCAGGCGCTGGGTAAGCAGGGTGGGGGTGGCGCTGGCGCTAGTCATGGAAGGTCGCTGGTAGGAATGGGTGTCAAATGAAACGTTATCTTATAACTTAAACTGGGTGGCCAGCAATGGGGTTTTAGAGGGGGTGCATGGAATTGAGGAGGGTGGCGCCTATGAGATCGAGCGCCGCCCGCGCGGCGCTTCGCAGCACAAGGCTGCTCCTACAGTTGTTTCGGGCCAGTTACGCCTGTGCCTGCGCGCGCGACCGCCTTGTTGGTCCGGCTCGATATCAAGGTGGGCACCAAGGGGCCGCGCGCCCATGCCCCAGGAATAATTGGCCCGAAACAACTGTGGGAGCAGCCTTGTGCTGCGAAGCGCCGCGCGGGCGGCGCTCGATCTCATAGGCGCTGCATAGCCCAAGGCATACGCTCTCAATGATTTTTTTCGAACTTTCTCCAAAGCGTGTCTCTCGAACCGCTCGTTATCACTGTTTTCACGTCATGGAGACTTCACGCATGTCCGCTCGTCACCTTTTGCGTCACACTTGCCTGCTCGCCTTGATCGCTTCGCCTTTAGCCGCCACCGCCGCGCCCAGTACCGACCCGCTGTTCACCCTCGGCCTGCTGGGTGCCTATAACGACTTCAAATTCGAAGGCGGCAGCGAAACCGACAAGGAACACTTGGGGCAGGGCGGTGTATTCGCCACCTTCGGCAACAAGATGACCGCAGAGTCCGGCTTCATCTACCAGATCGGTGCCGAGGCCAAGTACGGCAAGAAGAATGACAACAAACTCAAGGAAGCCCAGGCCGATCTCGACCTCGGTTGGCGTGCTGCACTGGATGCGCGCAACTTTGTCGATGTGACCGTGGGCGGCGGCTACAGCTGGTCGCGCTTCGAGCCCGAAATCAACGACCTGGACACCAAACTCACGGTCAAGTCGCCCTTCGCCAAGGCGGCCTTGGGTTACAACCACCAGTTCGATGCGTCGACCCTGCGCGTGGAGGTGGGCGCGCGCCATACCCTCGATGGCCGTGCGCGCCTGAAGGTCGATGATTTCGGCAGTGACACCGTGGACCTTAAAGACCGCACCAACCCCTATGCCGAGGTCAGCCTGCTGATGAACCAGCAGGGTGGCATGCCGGTACAGGCGGGGGTCTACTACACCCGCACCGAGTACAAGCTGGATGGCGACTCGCCCGTGGCGGACAACACCAAACTCAAGCGTGATGAGTTTGGCTTCAAAGTCGGCTTGGCGTTCTAAGCAGCGATTTGCCAAGACCGCGGTTTGTGTAGGAGCAGCCTTGCGCTGCGAAGGGGCCAGTGCAGGCGATGACCGGCATGGTGCATGCGCTGCCTCTTCGCAGCGCAAGGCTGCTCCTACGTCGGCTAACGCCCCCGGCGGCGCGACACGCGGGCCTCGATGTTCTTGCGCCCGATCAACAGTGGCGGTTTTTCCACCACTGGCTCATCCGCCAGCCACTTGTACATCACCAGGCAATCCACCAAGCCCAGCCGGGCATGCCGGAATGCTTTGGGCAGGCGGCCGACCGTTTCGAAACCGAGCTTGTGCCACAGCGCCACGGCCACTTCGTTGCTGGCCACGACCGAATTGAACTGCAGCGCCAGAAACCCCTCCTGGCGCGCCAGCTTCTGCGAATGCTCGCACATCATCCGGGCCACGCCACGGCCACGCGCGGCCTCGCAGACCATGTAACCGCAGTTGCCTACGTGGGCCCCGGGGCCGGCAGCATTGGCTTTGAGGTAGTAGGAACCCAGCAGCTCACCGTCGTCCTCTGCTACCCAGGTGCGAAGGGGCATCTCCAGCCACAACTGGCGGGCCTGGTCGAAGTTCAGGGCAGGGTCGAAGGCGTAGGTTTCACGGGCCTGGACAATGGCCTGGAAGGTGGGCCAGAAACGCTCGAAGTCCTCAGGCGTCATGGGGCGGATGTGGATCATGGTGGTTCCTGCAATGGCTGGACCGCCAAGTCTGGGTGGCGCGGCGCCGTCGCGCAAGGGCGGCGACGCCACGCAGGGTCAGCCGTTGGCCTTGCCCACTGCGTCCATGGCGCGTGCCGAGTACACCAATGCGGCGCCGGCGTTCATCGCCACCGCCACGCCAAGGGCTTCGGCAATCTCTTCGCGGCTGGCGCCGTGTTTCACTGCCTGCTGCGAATGCACGGCGATGCAGCCGTCACACCGGGTGGTCACGGCCACCGCGAGGGAGATCAGTTCGCGGGTCTTGGCGTCCAGGTGGTTGGTCTTGGCGCCCGCACCGCTGGCGGTCATGTAGCCGGCCACGGTGTCGGGAGACAACTGCTTGAGATCGCCGATGCCGGCCATCAACTGCTTACGGTAGGCGTCCCAGTCCATCATGCTCATCGTCTTCACCTTGGGGTGGTTGCGAGTGGAGCTTTCAGGCTAGTCGAAAAAGGCGAGGGCATCTGCTGCCTGTACCGACGGCACAGGCAGCGCTGAATCAGATGTAGATGAACACCAGCACCAGTGCAGCCACCACCGCCCATTTTTCCAGGTAGTAGCGCATGCGATTGCGCTTTTTCAGCGCCTTGCCGCGTTCGCGGATCTTGTAGATGCGGGTGAATAGCCGGTTGATGCCACCCGTCTTGTCGTTGGCATCGTTGGGCGCGGCGGCGGCTGCCATCACGTTGCGGCTGAACCAGCGGTTGAACGCCGTTGCCCAGCGGTACTTGAGCGGGCGCTCGACATCGCAGAACAGGATGATGCGGTTGTGGTCGGTGGTGTTGGCCGCGTAATGGATGTAGGTTTCGTCGAAGATCACGCCCTCACCGTCGCGCCACGAGTACTTCTCGCCGTCCACGTCGATATAGCAACCGTCATCGTTCGGCGTGTCCAGGCCCAGGTGGTAGCGGTAGGAGCCGGCATACGGGTCGCGGTGGCGCACCAGCTTGGCGCCCGGTGGCAAGGTGGCGAACATTGCAGCCTTGACCGTGCCGATGCCTTGCAGCAGTTCGGTGGTGCGTGGGCACAGGGTCATGGCCGAAGGGTGGCTTTCGCCGTACCACTTCAGGTAGAAGCGCTTCCAACCGGTCTTGAAGAATGAGTTGAAACCGACGTCATCGTAATTCTCGGACTTCTTGATTTCACCGACGTGGAGCAACTGCTGGGCCTCGGCACGGATTTCCTGCCAGTGGTCCTGCAGCGGTTGCAGTTCGGGGAAGGCCTCGACCGGCAAGTAGGGCTTGGCCGGGTGCTTGGAAAACAGGTAGAGGAAACTGTTGACCGGGGCCAGGAAGCTGGAGTGGTCGCCCAGCTGGCGAGTCAGCTTGTGGCGAACGCGACCGCGTAGGTGAACATAGGCGATCGACAGAACAAAGAGGAGTACGAGTGCAATTTTCATGGACGTTTACTTGTCGAAAAATGGCCATGCGCCATGGCATAAGCTGGCCAGCATAAACAATCATGGGAGCAGTTTGTACTTATTGTTACGTGACTACCGCGCGACTTAGGTGTAATGGCCTAGCACTTGCGCAAACGTTTCATGTCAAGGAGATCACATGGTTCAGGACGTTCGCCCCAGTGGCGCCCCTTTCAAACGGCTGTTTTTCGCCCTGCCGGTCAGCGATGCCCAGCGCCGTGCCCTGGCCCAGTGGCGGCGCGGTTTGAACCTGCGCACTGGCAAGCCGGTACCCGCCGACAACTTCCATGTGACGCTGCTGTTTCTCGGTGATGTAGACACCGCCTTGCTGCCCTCGATCTGCGCTGCGGTCGATGCGCTCAAGCGCCCGGCTGCGGCGCCGCGCCTGTTGCTCGACTGTTTGCAGGTGTGGCCGCGCGCCAGTGCGCTGGTGCTTGAGCCGCAGCAAACGCCGCCAGCCTTGCTGCAACTGGTGTATGGCCTGCAGCAGGCGCTGCTGCCATTGGGGGTAGAGGCGGCGAGCCGTGAATACCGCCCGCACCTGACCTTGTCCAGGGACTACCGCGGCCAGCCGCCGGAGGCCGCCACGGCGCCGGAGTTCTTCCTGGCCGCGCGGCACTTCGCCCTGTATGAATCGCGCAAGGGTGTGTACTGGCCGCTTGCGCAATGGCCGTTGACCGAGTGATGCGTGCTGCGTTTTAAAACTCAGGCGTGTACTTGACCGTCAACATGAAGTTGCGGGGTTCGCCGTAGTTGTTGCTGCCATTGAGCTGGTTGAAGCCGGCAACCCAGTACTTCTTGTCGAACAGGTTGTTGGCGTTGACTGCAAGGTTCACTTCCGGCGTCAGCTGATAGGCCAGGCGCGCGCTCCACACGGTGTAGCCAGGCACGGTGTAGGTGCGTTCGTAGCCCAAGGTGTGGCTTTGGCTGGTGAAGCCCAGGCCGGTGCTCCAGCGTTGGCCGTCCAGTGGCAGGGTGTAGTCGGCCCAGGCGCGCAACATGTGCTTGGGCGTCCACTGGCTGAACACGCGGCCTTCTTCGTCCGGGTCGTCGAGGAACTTGGTGGTGTTGTAGGTGTAGCCGGCAAACAGCTGCAGGCCGCTGAGCACTTCGCCGCTGATCTCGGCCTCGATGCCCTGGCTACGCACCTTGCCCGCCGCAGTGGAACAGTACCAGTCATCACAGGCAAAGCCCGAAGCCACGTCGGTCACCGCACGGTTTTCCTGGTCGTAGCGGAACACCGCCAGCGAGGCATTGACCCGGCCGTCCAGCAATTCGCCCTTAAGGCCCGTTTCGTAGTTGCTGCCGATTACAGGCTTGAGTGGCACGTTGTTGACGGCCCGCTCGGTCTGCGGCACGAACACGTCGGTGTAGCTGGCGTACCAGGCCCATTCGCGGGTCAGGTCGTAGACGAAGCCGGCATACGGGGTGACTTCGCCCGACTCGGTCATGCGGCTGGTGGGGGTGCGGCTGCCGGGGTCGGTGCGGCTGTTGAAGTCGATCGAGTCCCAGCTGTAGTCGAACCAGCTGACCCGCGAGCCGAGGATCAGGGTCAGGTCATCGGTCGGTTTGACTCGCCACACGCCGTACAGGCCTTTTTGGCGGATGTCATAACTGGCCTTGTTGGAGCGCGCGAGTTTGCCGTCGAACACACTGTCACGGCTAGGCTCGGGGCGGTTGTGGTCGATGTCGAAGAGGGTGTCGCCAGACGCAGCGAAGTTGCGCCAATAGGCGTCGTCCGACGTCAGCTTGGAGTAGTTGCCGCCGACGGTGATTTCATGGGCCAGCGGCCCGGTGTTGAAGTGGCCCACCACGTTCATGTCCAGGCCCAGCTTGGTGTTGTGGAAGTCGGTGAGCCAGTCGGCATAGGTGATGCCGCTGCCGTCCGGCGCCACGCCCTGGCCGGTCGACTGCACGCGCTGGTGCGTGGAAGTGTTGACTTCGTCCATGCGCACGGCGGCGGCCTTGAACGCCCAGTCGTCGTTGAAGCGGTGTTCGAGGTCCGCGTAATAGGTGGTCACGTCGGTTTCGGCACGGTTCCAACGGGCGCCGGTGAAGGTCGAGCGGGGCAGGTCGACCGGCTTGCCGTCGGTGTAGCGGGGGATGCCACGCAGCATTGGCCGCGACTGCTGGCGGTTGTAGCTGATGCCGGCACCTACGGTGGTGGCGTCGTTCAGGTCAATGTCCAGCGCGCCATACAGGGAGTGGGACTTGCTCCATTGGTAGTCGATGAAGCTGTCGCTCTGGTCCTCGTCGGCCACCATCCGGCCGCGCACGCGGCCGTCGGCGGTCAGCGGGCCGCCAGCGTCCAGTTGCAGGCCGTAGTGGTCCCAGGAGCCAGCCTTGCCGGTGACGGTGACGGTCGGCGTGGCCTGGCCGCGTTTGCGCACCAGGTTGATCGCGCCGCCGGGGCTGCCGGTGCCTTGCAACAAGCCTGAGGCGCCGCGCAGGACCTCGATGCGGTCGAAGAACACCAAGTCCTGGGTCGCCCAGTTGCCCAGCGAATAGTTATTACGTGGGATAGGCACGCCGTCGTACTGCCAGTCGTCGATCTGGAACCCGCGCGATGTCACCACCACGCCTGGGCCGATGCCTTGCGCCCCGACGATCCCGGTGGTGTGGTTGAGCGCCTCCTGCAGGTCAGTGATGCCTTGGTCATCCAGCTGTTTGCGGGTGATCACCGTTACCGATTGAGGGATTTCCTTGAGGGTATGCGTGCCTTTGCCAAGGGTCACCGCGCGTGCGGCGTACGAGCCGCTGCCTTCGCTGGTGGCATCCAAGTAATTGTCGGTGATGCTGGTGCTGCCAAGCTCCAGCACGTCGCTCTCTGGGGTTGCCGGGGCGACGCTGAAGTGGCCGCTGCTGGTCAGCCGCAATTGCAGGCCGCTGCCGACCAGCGCGGTTTGCATGGCTTGCTCGGCACTCATCTGGCCGACGATTGCCGGCGCCTGCTTGCCGCGTACCAGCTGGGGTTCGAGCGCGATGATGTAGCCGCTCTGGCTGGCAATCCGGTTAAGGGTGGTGGCCAGGCTGGCAGGCGGCAGGTCGAACGCCAGGGTCTGCACCTGGGCATGGGCATTGAGGCTGCTCAGGGCAACGACGAGGGGCAAGGCGCGGGGCCAGAGGTTGAGCACAGAATTCTCCCGAATGAAGTGACTTGTCAGGAGATAGGTGGGACGAGAAACGAAAACCGGACACGCCCGCGAATGATTTTCAAAAATATTTTCATTAGCCGTGGGCGGGGCCGATCAACGTCACCCAGGGGCCGAACGGTTCGACCTTGATCGGCAGGGCTTCCGCCAGGGCGGCCAGCGCCTCCTGCGGCTGGTCGAGCGGGAATACGCCCTGCACGCGCATCCCGCGCACCGCCGGGGCCAGCCGTATGTAGCCGCGCTGGTAGGGGCGCAGGGCATCGATGACCGCGTGCAGGGGTTCGTCGAGCACTTCCAGGCGCCCATACAGCCAGGCGCTGCGTTGCTGCTGCTCGCCGCCCAGTTGCTGGATGCCATCGCTGCGCAGCAGGGCTGCCTGCCCCTGTTGCACGTCTTGCCAGCGGCCATCGCGCAGGCTGGCGCGCACGCTGTGCTCCAGCACCACGACGCGGGTAGCGGCTTGCTCTTGGCTTACCAGAAAGCGGGTGCCCAGCGCCTGCACTTGCCCTTGGGGCGTGCGCACGCGCAGGGGCCGCTGAGGGTCGGCCGCAACCTGAATCACCATTTCGCCACGGCGCAGTATCAGCAGGCGTTGGCTGGCATCGAACTGCAGGTCGACGGCACTGGCGCTGTTGAGGCTCAGGTGGCTGCCGTCTGCCAGGGTAAAACTGCGCCGCTCGCCGCTGGCGGTGTGCAGGTCAGCCAGCCAGTTTTGCGCGCTGTCGCTGCGCCAACCGCTCCACAAGGCGCCTGCGACGACACCCATGCCTGCCAGCGCGCCCAGCACTTCGCGGCGAGAGTGGGTGGGCGTGAGCAGCAGTTGGCGGGCTTCGGCGGCTTGCCCTGGGGCACGTTGGTCCAGCGCGTGCAGCGCCGCAAACGGGCTGCCCAGGCGTTGTTGCAAGCGGTCCCAGGCGCGTTGGTGTGCGGGGTCCTGGCGCAGCCAGTGCGCCAGGCGTTGCAGCAGCGCCTGGTCAGGCGTGCCGGCCTTGAGTGCGACCATCCAGTCGATGGCTTGCTCGCTGATCGGGTCCAGGCGTGTTGCGCTCATGCGTGCACCTCGCACAGGTAGCACTGGCGCAGGGCCTGCTTCATGTGGCGACTGACGGTGCGTTCGCTGATCTGCAAGCGGGCGGCGATGTCGACGTAGCTCATGCCGTCGAGCTGGCTGTAGAGGAAGGCAGCCTTGACCATGGCGGGCAAGCCGTCCAGCACCTTGTCGATGGTCACCAGTGCCTCGATCAGCAGCAGTTGCTCTTCGGCAGAAGGCGCGACCGGTTCAGGCAGCAGCGCCAAGCGCTCGAGGTACGCCTGCTCGAGTTGGCGACGGCGGTACCGATCGAAGATCAGCCGACGGGCGATGGTCGAGAGGTAGGCACGCGGTTGCTCGATGCTGTCCGGATCGACGCGTGCGCCCAGCATCTGGCAGAACGCCTCGGCTGCCGTGTCCTCGGCATCGGCGCGATTACGCAGGCGTTTAAAGACATGTTGGAGCAGCCAGCGGTGATGGTCGCTGAAGAAGAAGCCCAGCTTGCGGGTCGATGTGCTGTCCAACGCCTGGTATCCAGTTGTGAGTGTGAATCGTTCTCAATATTAGCTGGGTCGGTTGGTGGGTAGCAATGGGGGGTGAGATGTTGGGTGGGTGATGTTGGGTGCATGGCTCAAGTTTGGGGGTGTGGCACAAATCGAGCGCCGCCCGCGCGGCGCTTCGCAGCACAAGGCTGCTCCTACAGTTGTTTCGGGCCAGTAACGCCTGTGCCTGCGCGCGCGACCGCCTTGTTGGTCCGACGCGATATCAAGGTGGGCACCAAGGGGCCGCGCGCCCATGCCCCAGGAATAATTGGCCCGAAACAACTGTGGGAGCAGCCTTGTGCTGCGAAGCGCCGCGCGGGCGGCGCTCGATTGCAGCCACACCACAGCCCCCCAGCCATCCACCTAAAAACCTCACGCACGCCCCACATCCAACCATCAAACCGGCAAGCTCTGGTACGCCACCTCATCCCCCGGGCTACGGTCAAACTGGCGTTTGTACTCACGGCTGAACTGCGACGTGCTCTGGTAACCCACCCGGTGCGCTGTCTGCGCCACTCCCAGGCCTTCGCCGATCAGCATCTGCTGCGCCTTGAGCAGCCGCAGGCGCTTGAGGTACTGCATCGGTGCCATGTCGGTGCAGCGTTTGAAATGCTCATGGAAGGTCGACACGCTCATGTTGGCGCGTGCCGCCAGCGCTTCGACGCTCAAGGGCTCGGTGTAGTGTTCGCGCAAGTGGGCGAGGGCGGCACCGATGCGCGCGAAATGCCCCTGCTGTTCGACCAACGCCCGCAACACGCCGGCTTGCGGGCCGCGTAGCGCGGTATAGAGCACTTCGCGCACCCGCGCCGGGCCGAGCACCTTGGCATCCAGCGGGTCTTGCAGGCAGCTCAGCAGCCGTTCGACGCTTTCGCGCATGGGCGCATCCAGCGCTGCAGACGTCATGGACTGCGGGGTCTGGGCCTGGACGGCGGCATCCGGTGCCAGGTCCATGCTTTGCACCAATTCACCGAGCACGCTGCGGTCAATGTCCACTGCCACGCCCAACAGCGGCGCCTCGCGGGTGGCGAAGGTTTCGCACATGAACGGCACCGACAACGCCTGGACCAAGTAGTGGCCCGCACCGTACTCCAGGGTGCGCGGCCCCAGCCGCGCGAGTTTGCTGCCCTGGGCCAGGATCATCAGGCTTGGCTCGTAAATTTGTGGGCTGCTGGCGACATAGTGGTCCCAGCTCAGCACCTGCACCTGGGGCAGGAGAGTGGGCACGAAACCCGGGCGCGTGGCGAGGCGGCGGATCAGCGCGCAGAGGGGGGCGTTGGCGTCGACATGGCGGGTGAGCTGCATGGTGAACCTGGGCAGAGAATCAGACAGTTGCATCATCGCAGATTGAAGGTCTAGCGTCAGATGCTTGCGGGCAACTCCGGAGAATCAGGCATGCATGCCGGAGAATCTGCGGTGGGCGAGGGGAGGCAGGACGCGCAAAATGCGCCGCCTGAATCGTTTCACTTCTCTGCGAGGTCCCGCATGTACACCGCCATCGGTTATGCCGCCCAAACCCCGACCAGCCCTCTGGCTCCCATGACCTTCGAACGCCGCAGCCCGCGCCCGGACGATGTTGCCATCGAGATTCTCTACTGCGGCGTGTGCCACTCCGACATCCACCAGGCGCGCAACGAATGGGGCATCGCCGTGTATCCGTTGATGCCGGGCCACGAGATCATCGGCCGGGTCACCGCGGTGGGCGACAAGGTGTCTGCGCACAAGGTCGGCGACCTGGTAGGCGTCGGCTGCATGGTTGATTCCTGCCGCCACTGTGAGGCGTGCGCCAAGGACCTGGAGCAATACTGCGTGGAAGGCCCGACCATGACCTACGCCACCCCTGACCGGGTCGATGGCAGCAACACCATGGGTGGCTATTCCAGCAGCATCGTCGTCAGCGAGCACTTTGTGGTGCGTATCCCTGCCGGCATGGACCTGCCCAGCGCCGCGCCGATCTTGTGCGCCGGCATCACCACCTATTCGCCGCTCAAGCACCACGGCGTTGGCCCTGGCCACAAGGTAGGCATCCTGGGCATGGGCGGCCTCGGCCACATGGGTATCAAACTGGCCAAGGCGCTGGGCGCGGAAGTGACCTTGTTCACCCGTTCGCCAGCCAAGGCCGAGGAAGCGCGCCGCCAGGGTGCCGACCATGTGATCGTGTCCACCGATGACGAGCAGATGCGCGCCGCGGCAGGTCGCTTCGACTTCCTGCTCGACACCATTCCGGTGCAGCACGACCTCAATCCGTACCTGGAAACCCTCACCTTCGATGGTGTGCATATTCTGGTCGGCCTGATCGAACCGATTGAACCGGCGCTGCACGCGGCCAACCTGGTGCTCAAGCGTCGGGTACTGGCCGGCTCGCTGATCGGCGGCATCGCCGAGACTCAGGAAGTGCTGGATTTCTGTGCGGAGCACGACATCCGTTGCGATATCGAGATGCTCGATATTCGTAATATCAACCAGGCTTACGAGCGGATGATTGCTGGGGATGTGAAGTACCGCTTTGTGATCGACATGGCCACGCTTCAGGGCTGATCGAGTAGTCGTCTGTACTGGCCTCTTCGCGGTCCGACTTGCCCGCGAAGAAGCCAGTGCAGATCTACCAGACCAGCGCCTTGTCCCACCCCTTCCAGAACAACCAGCGCCGCACTTCACCATGCTCGCCGGTACCGATCTGCCACTCAGGCCGTCCACTGCCCAGCGCAATCACCGAGATGAACCCGGCATGGCTCGCCGCAACCAGCGTGCGTCCATCGGTGCTGATGTCCATGGCGCTGATGGTCGACCCCAGGAAGTGTTGCCAATGTTCCGTGCCTTCTTCGCCAAAGGCCCGCAGGTAGCCGTAGGCATCGCCGACGATGTACTCGCCATCGCCTGCGACCCCGGCATACACCCGCGCCCCGTCTTGCAGCAGTGGGGTGCGTGGGTCTTCGCTGTAATAGTCGGTGTCCAGGCCCGCAAGGTCTGCCACGCGTACCCCCAGTGTGCCGCCGTTGTAGAAGTGGCAGGCATTGACGATCAACTGGTCGCCGCTGCGGTTGAACAGGGCGAAGTGCGGGTATTCGCCGCCGGGGCCGATCTGCGCCACTTCCTCCAACTGGTCATTAAGCACCAGGTGGCGGCTGCATTGTTCACCCACCACGATCAGGTGCCCGTCCGGCGACACTGCACCGTGCTCCATGGCCAGGCCCAGGGCAATATCGTCCGGGTCGGTGCCTTCGGCCAGTTCCTCGAGTATCTGCGATTGGCGTGGCAGCAGCCGGGTGGCACCTTCGGCGGCCAGCAGGTAAATACCCTCGGCGCTCACCAGCAGCACCCGCTGGCCATCGGCGAAGGGCACCAGGCTGGTGGGTGTGGGTGGCAGGTCGAGCGGCTCGAACGGGTAACCTGCTGGCAGGCCTTCGAGCCCGCTAGGCCAAGCCAGGCGAGCGACCTGCGGGCCGCCCCAGCCATCAGTCACGCGCACGCCCTCGGCGTTGGCCAGGGCAAAGTAGCGGCGCTGTGGGCAACGCCCGAAGTGCTCGATACCGATGACGGGCGTCACGCCTTGTTGATCGATGCGCACCACCTGGCCCTTTTCATAGGGCATGCCAATGCGCGCGAGCAGGCTGCCGTCTTCCAGCAGCAGGACGCTGCAGATGCCTTGCCCATGCGCGTCGAGCAGCGGCACCAGCGGCAGGTGGGCAGGCGGCCAGGCGGCGCGGAAGGCTTGGCGTTGCTGTTCGTCCACCCCCGGCCGGTTGATCGCTTCCAAGGCGGCCTGCCAGGCGTCGAGCAGGTGCTCGGTGGCCGCAGGCTGTGGTTCTTCGAGGTTGTCCCAGCCCTGTGCGCAGCCTTGCGCGACGTAGCGGTTGATGGCCTGGGCGTAGGTGGTGACCGCCTGCTGCCACTGCTGCTGGGGTTGTTGCTTGTCCATGGGCGGATCGGGCTCCTTGTTCCGCTTGCAATTCACATTAAGCGGGCATGTTACTCGCAATGTGCCGCTGGTTGTGAGGCCCGGTATTGACGCGTACCATGCCGGCATTCCTTCCAATAACAAACCCGTGCCTCAGCGCGGCCGATACTTGGCCCCTGACGCGCGTCTTTTCGCCATGCCTGCGGAGAATACAACCCCACCCATGAACGGACCCTTACCCACCGACGTGCCGCCGACCACCGGTAACGGCAGCTGGCTGAGCGTGATCGCCCTGGCCCTCGCGGCCTTCATCTTCAACACCACCGAGTTTGTCCCGGTGGCGTTGCTCAGCGACATTGGCCGCAGTTTCGACATGAGCACTGCCCAGGTCGGCCTGATGCTGACCATCTATGCCTGGGTCGTGGCCCTGGCGTCGCTGCCGATGATGCTGCTGACCCGCAACATCGAGCGCCGGCGCCTGCTGCTGTTCGTGTTTCTGGTGTTCATCGTCAGCCACCTGTTGTCGTGGCTGTCGCAGAGCTTTGCCATGCTGCTGGTGAGCCGCATCGGCATCGCCCTGGCCCACGCTGTGTTCTGGGCGATTACCGCGTCGCTGGCCGTGCGTGTGGCGCCGCCTGGCCAGCAGGCCAAGGCCCTCGGCCTGCTGGCTACCGGTACTACCCTGGCGATGGTGTTGGGTATCCCGCTGGGCCGTGTGGTGGGTGAGGCCCTGGGCTGGCGCGTGACGTTCCTCAGCATTGCCGGGGTGGCATTGGCCACTATGCTGTGCTTGATGAAGTCGTTGCCGCTGCTGCCCAGCCAGAACTCCGGTTCCCTGCGCAGTTTGCCGATCCTGTTCAAGCGCCCGGCCCTGGTGATCACCTACCTGTTGGTGACGCTGGTGATCACTGCGCAGTTCACCGCTTACAGCTACATCGAACCGTTTGCCCTGCATGTGGCGCAGATCAGCGGTGAGCGCACCACGTTGCTGCTGCTGTTGTTTGGTGGCGCCGGCGTGTTCGGCTCGGTGCTTTTCAGCCGTTACAGCGACCGCTTCCCCCAGGGGTTTCTGGTGGGCTCGATTGGCCTGCTGGCGGCCTGCCTGCTGTTGATGTTGCCGTTGTCGGGCAACTTCTATGCGTTTGCTGGGTTGAGCATGTTCTGGGGCGTGGCGATTTTGAGCTTCAGCCTGTCGCTGCAGTCCAAGACACTGAAGTTGGCGTCCGATGCCACGGACGTGGCCATGGCCTTGTTCTCGGGCATTTACAACATCGGTATTGGTGGAGGGGCATTGCTGGGCAGTATCGTCAGCAGCCAGATGGACGTGGCCGACATCGGCCTGGTCGGAGGCTGTGTCGCGGTTGTCGGGTTGCTGCTGGCGGCGGCCAGTACCCGGCGGTTCCGTGATGCCTTAGGTGGCTGATTTGCCTGTACAGGCCTCTTCGCGGGCAAGCCCGCTCCCACAGGATCCCCATCAGTCTGGAGAGTAGTTCAGTACCTGTGGGAGCGGGCTTGCCCGCGAAGAGGCCGGCAAAGCCAACATCACAATCAACCCAGCAGCGTCGCCCAAGCCGACACCAGCAACACCACCGCCAACCCCCGGTTGAACCACAGCAACCGCGCAGGCACCTGCAACCAGCGTGCACTTCCCACCCCCAGCAGTGCCCAGGCCGTCATGCACGGCAGGGCAATCAGCAGAAACACCAGCGCCAACTGCCACACCGGCAGTGCCGGCGCGGCAAATACCCCGATCACGGCCACGGCCATCATCCACACTTTCGGGTTCACCACTTGCAGCGACGCCGCGCTGAGCGCATCCAAAGGCTTGTCTGCGTTGATGTCCAAGGGCTGCCCAGCGCTGCGCAGAATGCGCCACGCCAGCCAACTCAACCACAGCACGCCGGCCCAGCTCATCAGCTGCTGGGCCAGTGGATGGCGCAGTAACAGCTCGCCCAGCCCCAGCCCGACCAGCAACACCACGGCCGCCGCCGCGCCACAGCCGGCCAGGATGGGCGCCACGCTCGCCCGCAAGCCCTGCTGTGCACCATGTGCCAGGATCAACAGATTGGTCGGCCCCGGGCTGATGCTGGCCACCAGGGCGAAGAGGATGAAAGGCAACAACGACTGCGACATGGCACAAGGCTCCGAGGGTTCGAAGCGCCATGTTCGCTGCCCGGCTGCAGTCAGTCTGGAAGGTTTGAGCAGCGCCTGCGGTAGTCGGCCGGGGTCAACCGATACGCCCGGCGGAACCAGCGCCCCAAGTGGCTCTGGTCGGCAAAGCCCAGCGCCATGGCCACTTCAGCAGGTGTCTGGCCTTGGCTGAGCAGGCGCCGCGCGCGGGCCAGGCGCAACTGGATCAGGTAGGCGTGCGGGGCCAGGCCGAAGGCGGCTTTGAACGCCCGGGTCAGGCGAAAACGGTCGACGCCGCAGGCCTGGGCCAGGTCTTCCAGGCCGATGTCGCGGTCCAGGTGAGCATGCAGGTAGTCACGCGCCCGCTGCGCGGTCAACGGCAGGCGCGGGTCGGGGTTGACGCGTTTGCGCCAGTGCAGATGGCGGGTCAGGCAGGCCAGCAGGTCGTCCATGGCGGTCTGGCGGACAATGCGCAGGTCCTGGTAGTGCACGCTGTTAAAGGCCAGCGCGGTGGCGCGGGCCAGGCGCTCATCGTGGCACAAGGTATCGGCAAAGCTGGGCAGGCCGGCGCTGGGTGCGTGTTCGAACAAGGCCCGCAATTGATCGTCCAGCCAGGCAGGCTCCAGGTACAGCGTCGAGTAGGTGAAACCTTCCTCGGTCGGTGCAAGGCCGTCGTGGATGTCGCCGGGCTCGAGCAGAAACACCTGGCCCGGCGTGCTGCGATGGCGTACCCGCCGGCAGTTGAACTGCTGCACACCTTGCTCGGTAACGCCGACCAGGAAACTGTCGTGCCAGTGCGGGTCGTAGGCATGCCCGACAAAATGCGCGCGGACCGACTCGATGCCGGTGTCGGCGTCTTGTTTGAGGTCGATCCAGTTGCTCATGGGGGCAGGCCGTGGGGTAAAACGCTACCTTAGCGCACGCGTGCGGTTCAGTCTGGAACGATTGTGCAGCCCTTGTTCAGCAGCCGCGGCCGCAGGGCCTCGAAGCGTTCGCGCAGCCACAGGTGCAGCTGTGTCACTGCTGGCGTCAGCTGCTTGCGGTGCGGGCAGACCAAGGTGACCGGCGTTGGCTCGCCCAGGTATTCGGGCAGCAGAACCTCCAGTGCGCCTGCATCGATGTCGGCGCTGACATCCAGCCACGACTTGTAGACGATGCCTTCACCCAGCAGCGCCAGGCGGCGGATCACATCGGCGTCGTCGCTGACCAGCGGCCCACGCACCTGCACGGTGCGGTTACCCACCCGCCATTTGTCATAGACCCGGTTCTGTTGCATGTACAACAGGCAGGCATGTTGCTGCAGGGCCTCTGGCGTCAGTGGCCGGCCGTGGCGCGCGAGGTAATCGGGGGAGGCGACCAGTACCCGGCGGTTCCAGTTGGCCAGGGGCAGGGCGATGTAGTTGGCATCCTGGTTGAGGCCGTAGCGGATGGCGATGTCCACCGGGTCGCGATTGAGGTCGGCCATCTGGTCGGACAGAAAGAAGCGCAGGTGCAGCGCTGGGTGCTCGCGGCGAAAGGCGCTCAACCAGGGCAGCAGCATGTTGCGGCCCATGTCCGAAGGGGCTGAAACCTGCAGGGTGCCGCGCAAGGTATTGGCATTCCCGTGCAGGTCCTCGCGGCCCTGGCGCAGGCTTTCCAGCACGTTTTGCGCGGTCGGCAAGTACAACTCGCCCGCAGCGGTCAGGCGCAGGCTGCGGGTGGTCCGCGCAAACAGGCGCACGTCCAGCTCGCGCTCCAGGCGTTTGATGGCGGCGGCCACCTGGCCCGGCAGCAGTTCGGCCTCATGGGCGGCGGCAGTGAAGGTGCCCAGCACGCTGCTGCGTACGAACAGTTCAAGGTCGGTGATGCGCAGCATTTTCACTCGCAGGATGAAAGTGTTGCTGTAGTTTGCCGGTTTTTCTTATCTGCAGGAAAGATAAGATGCGCGACAAATCCCGTTTCATTGCAGGAGTTGTTGCATGGATACCGTTTCCCTGGCCAAGCGCCGCTACACCACCAAGGCTTATGACGCCTCGCGTCGCATTCCCCAGGCCACCCTCGATGCGTTGCTCGAGCAACTGCGCCACAGCCCATCGTCGGTCAACTCACAGCCTTGGCACTTCATCGTCGCTGACAGCGCCGAAGGCAAGGCCCGGTTGGCCAAGAGCACCCAAGAGCGCTTCGCCTACAACACGCCGAAGATTCTCGATGCGTCCCATGTGATCGTGTTCTGCACCCGTACCGAGATGACCGAGGCCCATTTGGATGCGGTGCTCGCGCAGGAAGCCGCTGATGGCCGTTTTCGCGATGAACAGGCCCGCGCCGGGCAGAACCAGAGCCGTCGTCACTACGTCGACCTGCACCGCTTCGACCAGAAAGACGTGCAGCACTGGATGGAAAAGCAGACCTACCTGGCCTTGGGTACCGCACTGCTTGGGGCTGCGGCACATGGCCTGGATGCGACGCCGATCGAGGGCTTCGACAGCAAGGTGCTGGATGCCGAGCTGGGGCTGCGCGAGCAGGGCCACACCAGCGTGGTGATCATGAGCCTGGGCTATCGGAGCGAGGCTGACTTCAATGCGGGGCTGAGCAAGTCGCGGTTGCCGGCTTCGGAGGTGTTTACCTTCCTCTGAGCGCCTTTCGCTGAGCCTGTAGGAGCAGCCTTGTGCTGCGAAGAGGCCGGTGAAAGCAGCCAAGATTCGCTGTATTTCACCGGCCTCTTCGCAGCGCAAGGCTGCTCCTACATTGGCCTAGAACGTCGGCGCCAGCTTTACCACAACGACACTGACGCCGCTGTCACAGTCCTGGCAAACACCTCGATTGCCTTGTCCACTTCAGCCTCGGTGCTGAACCGCCCAATGCTCAACCGCACGCTGCTACGTGCCCGGCTTTCATCCAGCCCCAGTGCCAGCAGCACATGCGATGGCGCATTGCTCGCCGAATTACACGCTGACGTGGTCGACAATGCCAACTCACTGGCCAACGCTGCACTGTTGAAGCCTCGGCTCTCGATGCACAGGTTCAAGGTATGCGCAATGCGCTGTGTGTCGCAAGCATTGAGGCTGACCGCTGGCAAGGCCAACAACCCATCGCGCAGCCGCCGGGACAGGTGCTCGATGCGCTGGTGTTCGCTGTCCCCCGGCTGGCCGGCCAGGGCAAAGGCGCTGCCCATGCCGACAATCTGGTGGGTCGCCAGGGTGCCCGAACGCAGCCCGTGTTCATGCCCGCCACCGTGCATCTGCGCACGCATCAGCTCGCGCGCGCGCGGCCCGACGTAGAGCGCGCCGATGCCTTTTGGGCCGTAGACTTTGTGGGCCGAGAACGACATCAGGTCTACCGCCATTGTTGCCAGGTCGATGGCCAGCTTGCCCACCGCCTGCGCGGCGTCCACATGCAACAGCGCACCGTGGGCACGCACGCGCTCGCCAATCGCCGCAAAATCGGTCACGGTGCCCAGTTCGTTATTGACCGCCATCAGCGAGACCAGGCGGGTATCGGCCTGCAGTGCCGCCTGCACGGCTTCAGGCTGGATCAGGCCCGAAGCATCCACAGCCAGGCGGGTAACGGCCCAACCTTGGCGCTCCAGTTCAGCGACCGTGTCGAGCACGGCCTTGTGTTCCAGCTGGCTGGTGATCAGGTGTCCCGGCTCGCCAATGCCCTGGGCGATGCCCTTGAGCGCAAGGTTGTTGGACTCGGTTGCGCCTGATGTCCACACCAGCTCATCGGCGCGGGCGCCGACGCGTTCGGCGACCTGCTGGCGCGCCTGCTCCACAGCATTGCGGGCTGCTTGGCCATAGGCGTGGCCACTGGATGCGGGGTTACCGAAGTTGGCTTGGCGGCCAAGGCAGGCGAGCATCGTTTCGATGACGCGGTCGTCAACGGGCGTGGTGGCGGCGTAGTCGAAGTAGAGCGGGGCGCTGGGCATGGGGCGGGTCCGTGTCTGTCACGTGGGATTCAGTGATCGTTGCAGTAAGCGTACCCGGCCCTTGGCCAACAATTTTTGCCTTCTGTTTAGTTGATTCGCACCTGTTTGGTAAATAATCCTTCTAATTTAGGCTGGTGGAGAAAAAAATTCTCCAGCAGACAGGCGTCCGTCCCATCACAGCAGCGTCAGGCCGGTTCCAGCGTGCGTTCTTCCTCCGCCACCACCCGTTCGCACAACTCGATGATCTGCTCGCGCATCCAGCGGTTGGCGGGGTCCTGATCCGTGCTTTCATGCCAGTACAGGTGGGTTTCCAGCGCTGGTACATCCACAGGCAACGCCTGGTAGCGCAGTTGGTGGCGGCGGGCGAAACGCTCGGGGACGGTCATCACCATGTCGGTCTGCTGCAGCACCTGCGAAGCCATCAGGTAGTGCTGTGAGCGCAAGGCCACCTTGCGTTGCACGCCCATCTTGCCCAGGGCCAGGTCGACATAGCCGAGGCCATTGCGGCGGCTGGAAATATGGATATGGGTCATGCCCAGGTAGCTGTCGAGGGTCAGTTTGCTGTCGGCCAGCGGGTGGCCCTGGCGCAGGGCGCAGACATAGCGGTCTTGCATCAGTTTGACGTGGCGTACCTGCGGGTCGGTGTTCAGCGGGGCGTCGACGGCAAAGTCCAGCCGCCCGGCTGCCAGTTCCTTGGTGGTTTCGCGACGTTTGCACAGGAAGCTCTCGATCAGCACCGAAGGCGCCAGGCGGCGCAGGCGCTGGAACAGCGGCGGCAGGATCACCGCCTCGGTCAGGTCGGTCATGCTGATGCGGAAGGTCTTGTTGGCCTGTTGCGGGTTGAAGATGCGGCTTTCTTGCACCGAGGTGCGCAGCAGGGCAAGGGCGTTGCGCACTGGGCCGATGATGTTCTGCGCCATCGGCGTGGGCACCATGCCTTGTGCGGTGCGCACGAACAGCGGGTCGTTGAAGGTTTCGCGCAGCCGCGACAGGGCATTGGACACCGCCGGTTGGGTGATGCCGACAATTTGCCCGGCGCGGGTCAGGTTGGCTTCGGTGTAGATCGCGTCGAAGACGATGAACAGGTTGAGGTCGACCTTGCTGAGGTTCATGTGCGCCGCTCGTTGTTGGAATTATTGCCCGATCATATATCGGTTATGAATGTTTATACACGCTGAAAATAGACTAGGTGGATGGGCGCGTGCTGCTCTAGGCTCTGGCCCATGTCCTACGAACCGTGAAGGTAGCCCCGATGGATTTCGCCTATTCGCCCAAGGTCCAGGCATTGCGTGAGCGCGTCACCGCGTTCATGGATGCCTATGTCTATCCCGCCGAGGCGGTGTTCGAGCGCCAGGTCGCCGAGGGGGATCGCTGGCAGCCCACCGCGATCATGGAAGAGCTCAAGGCCAAGGCCCGCGCCGAGGGGCTGTGGAACCTGTTCTTGCCTGAGTCGGAGTACGGCGCCGGGCTGAGCAACCTGGAATATGCCCCGCTGGCCGAAATCATGGGCCGCTCGCTGCTCGGGCCAGAGCCGTTCAACTGCTCGGCACCGGACACCGGCAACATGGAAGTGCTGGTGCGTTATGGCAGCGAGGCGCAGAAACGCCAGTGGCTGGAGCCCCTGCTGCGCGGGGAGATCCGCTCGGCGTTCGCCATGACCGAGCCGGACGTGGCCTCCTCGGACGCCACCAACATGGCCGCCACTGCTGTGCGTGATGGCGATGAGTGGGTTATCAATGGCCGCAAGTGGTGGACCTCCGGGGCCTGTGACCCGCGCTGCAAGGTCATGATCTTCATGGGCCTGTCCGACCCCGAAGGGCCGCGCCATCAGCAGCACTCGATGGTGCTGGTGCCAACCGACGCGCCTGGCGTGAAGATCGTCCGGCCGCTGCCGGTGTTCGGTTACGACGACGCGCCGCATGGCCATGCCGAGGTGTTGTTCGAGAATGTGCGGGTGCCTTACGAGAACGTGATTCTGGGTGAGGGCCGTGGCTTCGAAATCGCCCAGGGCCGCCTCGGCCCAGGCCGCATCCACCACTGCATGCGCTCGGTCGGCATGGCCGAACGGGCGCTGGAATTGATGTGCAAACGCTCCGTGGAGCGCACAGCCTTCGGCCGCCCGCTGGCCCGCCTGGGCGGCAACGTCGACAAGATCGCCGACTCGCGCATGGAAATCGACATGGCCCGCCTGTTGACGCTGAAAGCGGCCTACATGATGGACACGGTCGGCAACAAAGTGGCCCGCAGCGAAATCGCGCAGATCAAAGTAGTGGCGCCGAATGTGGCCTTGAAGGTGATTGACCGGGCGATCCAGATGCATGGTGGCGCCGGGGTGAGCGGTGATTTCCCGCTGGCGTATATGTACGCCATGCAGCGCACCTTGCGCCTGGCCGACGGGCCGGATGAAGTGCATCGGGCCGCGATTGGCAAGTATGAGATTGGCAAGTATGTGCCGGTGGAGATGTTGCGTAGTTCCAAGTGATTTGTAAGCAGATTTCGTAATTGCTGTAGGAAGTGTCTGGTTTTGACGTTCAGGCACTAAAAGCGCTGTTGCAGCTGTTAGGTTTCGACACCTCACCTATGCACAGAGAGCGTGTCGATGCGTGTCAACCTGGGAGGAAAAGGTCAGGCGGTAGACGGTGATGTCACCACGACGGGCGCTGTTTGCATCGCGACTGATCTCTGCTACTTGAGCGATGGGCGTAGGGTGCTCAGGGAGGGCGACAGGACAACACCCTGTCCCCTCTGCGGCGATGAAGGGACCGTCGCTGAAGGCGTTTTGCATTTCTTCTCTGATGGCCATGCCGTGGCCATGGATGGGGCGCTGGTGAACTGTGGTTGCCCGCCTGGTAGTAACCGAGTCGTAGCACCGCTGGATGTGGCACCGCCACCTCTGCGGACTTTGGCGTCTAACCGCGTAATGTCTATTGTGCCAACCGCGGGTGCTCAAGCAGGCAACTGCTCGCGAGGGTCAGTTACAGCATTGCCGGGGACAATGGAGCCGGGCTTTTATGTGGTTCCCAGAAGCATGTCGCTCTCTCAGGTTCTGCTGCGGTTGGCCGAGCAGGACGCCACGTTACCCATTTCCCGTTTGCAGCGGCTTAATCCTACCTACGATCAAGGATTCAAGGCTGGGGAAATTTTCGTCATTGGTGACCCAGATAATGGCGATGCCTGTACCCGGGAGGAAGCCAAGCTGATGGCTGCCGCTCAGGACGCCCGGCACGCGTTGGCGGCGCTGGATTTTGCCGAATCGGATTTCATGATGAAGCACCAGGCTGATATTGCCGGCTTGCTCAGCAATGCCAGCCAATCGATGGGCGTGGGCAAGGACATGCTGGATCAAGGGTTGAAACAGGTCCGCAACACCTTGAACCAGATCGAGCAATTGCATCAGCGGGAGTTTTTGCGGCATGGGCACTTGAACAGTCGCGAATTCTTCGTCTCGCGGCGTCAGCTGTTGCAGCAACTGGATGGACAGTTGAAGGCGGCATTGCTTAACAAACAGCTGAACTTGGGGAGTTATGAGCGGCTGAAGAAGAGTCTGAATATTTCGACCAAGAGCCTGGTGCACCATTGGTCGAAAGCGGGTGGGGCGGGGCAGATACCGGGGTATGCGACGCATCTCGATAAAGTGGCGAAACTCTCCAATTACCTCAAACACGGCGGGAATGCTGCAATTGGACTGAGCGGGGCTTCGTCGTACCTCAATGTGAGAGAGGTTTGTCAGGCAGGGAGTACAGAGGCTTGCAGGAAAGCCCGTTTCGTAGAAACAGGAAAATTTAGCGGGAGCGTGGGTGGTGGAATGGCAGGGTCGATACTGGCCACTGCAGCGATTGGCACATTGTGTGTTGGTTTTACCGTGAGCACAGCGGGAGTAGGGGCCCCACTGTGCGGCATTATAGTGGCAGGGGGTAGTGGCCTAGTTGGCAGTAAGCTTGGAGAACTCGCCGGTGAATACACGGGAGAGTTTATATATGAGGTGTCAGGTGACTGATATTCATGCCTGGCCCGCGATGGTAAAGCTGCTGTTAATAGTGGTGCCATGCTTTATCTGCATGCTGGGTATTGCTATTAATGTGTACACCACTGTAAGCCGCGATTACCAGGTTGTATGCGATTCGATCACCACCAGTCCCTATGTGGAGATGTTGAAGGTTACGTGGGGAACATCCACCTTAAAATGGCGCGTGCTTTTAATGTGCGCGATAGGAGGTCTTGTTATTTTTCCAGGACGAGCCTTGCGTCTTGGGCAGTTGAGTCCGGATGAGCTAAAAGCATTTCCACCCAACCTGAGGCTAAGATTTGTAGTGGCTTTATGGCTAACTGCTGTAGGTTTCATCGGGGTCGCAGCTGTCACTTTGATGCTTGAGCTGTCCAAGAGTAATTAACTGACTCTAGAGTTTCATAACCTTTTCGCGGCGCTCCGTCGCGAAAAGGCTCCTCAACTGACAGAATTCTGCTTCGTGTCATTATCCTTGGCCGCAGTCTTTTGTTCAGCAGGAGCTCGCTCCAACGGATCGCCCTCTGTTGCCACCTTACCCCCCCGCGTCTTGACCAACGACACCACCACCCCACCCAGCAACAACCCAAACGTCACCCCCAACGACAGCAGCGCCGGCACCTTGCCGACCATCCCGTGGTAGAAGATCTTGCAACCAATGAAGATCAACACCAACGCCAGCGCGTACTTGAGGTAGATAAACCGGTGCATCAACGCCGACAAGGCGAAGTACAGCGAGCGCAAGCCAAGGATGGCGAAGATGTTCGAGGTGTAGACAATGAACGGGTCCTGGGTAATGGCGAAGATCGCCGGCACGCTGTCGACCGCAAACACCAGGTCGGCCAGTTCGATCAGTACCAGGGCCAGAAACAGCGGGGTGGCATACCGCAGCGCCTTGCTTTGCCCTGGCGGGGTCTGGCGCACGAAGAAGTGCGAGCCGTGGATCTGGTCGGTAACCCGCATGTGCCGGCGCACGAATTTCAAGATTGGGTTGTTGGCCAGGTCCGGATGGCTGTCCTCCTTCGACAGTGCCATCTTCACCCCGGTAAACAGCAGGAAGGCGCCGAAGATGTACAGTACCCATTCGAAGTTCTGCACCAGTGTCGCACCCACGCCGATCATGATCGCCCGCAGGAACACCACGCCCAGGATGCCCCAGAACAGCACGCGGTGCTGATAGCGGCGGGGGATGGCGAAGAAACCGAAGATCATCGCCATGACGAACACGTTGTCCATCGACAGCGACTGCTCGACCAGGAACCCGGTGTAGAACTCCAGCGCCGACTGCGCGCCCAGTTCAAACCAGACCCAGACGCCAAACAGCACGCCGACACTGAAATAGCCCGAGTACAGCAGCAGGCTTTCGCGCATTTCGATCTCGCGGTCCTGGCGGTGCAGCACGCCCAGGTCGAGTACCAGCAAACCGATGACGATGGCGATGAACACCAGCCACAACCAGGTGCTGGTACCGAGAAACGGAGTGGTGAGGAATGTCTGCAGAGCCGTCATGAGCCCCTCCTTGATTGTCGACGTTGCAAGGCAACAGTGATCCGACATGGCGGCTTGGTAGCCGTCAGAGGGGCCCGGTATCACATGGGCTTGAGCCTAGTCCCGTTTGCGCGGGATGCCGAATGCAGACCTGTTACATTTCTTTGCCTAGCACCCAGCGGGTTACGCCTTAATACACCCACACTTCTACCCGCCGATTGCGCAAGCGGCCTTGCTCCTGGTCGTTCCCTGCCACGGGCAGTTCGTCGCCCATGCCGGTCACTTCCAGCACGTCCACGCCATCGCGTGCCAGCTCGCGACGAACCGCCAGCGCCCGCAAGCGCGAAAGCAGCGCCGCGCGCCCGGGTGTCTCCTTGGGGTCACCAAAGCCCACCAGCACCGCCTTGCTCTGCAGCTTGCCGGCCTGGCGCAGGTACTCGGCTACCCGCTGCACATCGCGCAACGCTTTGTTGTCGAGGCTGGCGCTGCCCTCCTGAAAGCGAAAATTCACGCTCAACCGCTGCGCTTGCTCGGCCAGTGTGCGGTAGCGTGGCGGCATGTCGGCCTGTGGGGGGACCGCTTGCGCCTTGACCTGCTGCGAAACGAAACCCAGTTGCGCGACGATGGCCTGGCCGGCTGGGCTCTGGGCAAAGTCGGCCAGGGCCTTGGCCTGAGGCTTGGGGTTGGCTGGCAGGTAGAAATACAGGCGCCGCGACAGCGGGTAGTCCTCGCTGGCCACCAGCGAGCGCTGCGGCAGCATGGCCGGTGCATCGCCCTGGGCGACGGCCAGCACCTTGGCCCCGTGTACTGCCGCCAGGCTGCTGAAACCGATGGCCTGGCGGTCGGCGGTGACGCGCTCGGCCAGCGTGTCGCTGGACTCAAAGCGCTGAGCCTTGGCAGACAGCTCGCCTTGATTAGGGTCGAGCACCAGTGCCTTGAAGGTTTCGAAGGTGCCGGAACGGTCGTCGCGGGCATAAAGGTGAATCTTCCCACCCGCAATGCCCACCTGGTCCCAGCGCTGGATGTGCCCGGAGAAGATCTGCGCCAGTTGCAGCGTGGTCAGTTGCGGCAGTGGGTTGTCGGGGTGGACGATCACCGCCACGCCATCGAGGCCGATCACCTGTTCGGCGCTGGCCGCACGCAGGTCACCCAGGGCATGCAGTTGCTCAACTTCTGTATCGTTGATCGGCCGCGAGGCGGCAGCCAAGTCGGCCTCGCCCCGGCCCAACGCTGCAAAGCCGGTGCTGGAACCATGCGCGGCGATGTCGATACGCAGCGGTTGCCCGCGAACGTCGCGGGCGGTGATGACGGTTTCGTTGGTGTGTGTGCCGGGGGCCTGTTCAATCGCCGTTGCACCTTGAGCCCGCAATTGCCCTTGCACCAAAGCCGGCAGCAGGGCCGCGCCGATGGTGTTGGAGCCCTGCACGCGCAAATGCGCAAAATCGGCCAGGGCCGACAGCGGAAGCAGGGCAAGAAGAATGAGCAGCAGGCGGGGCATGCCGGGCAACCTATGGCACAGAGTTGCCCGGCAGATTACGACGGTGGCGTGATAGAAATATGACAGGCAGTCGGGAGGGCGTTAATCCTGTGGGAGCTGGCTTGCCCGCGAAGAGGCCGGTACAAGCACCATAAGACAGTTGCTCCCACAGGTTGCTGCTAAATCAGTGCGCGCCTGCCGACTTGCTCAGGTCACTCTCCGCCCACTCGGTATAGATGCAGGCATCGGCCACGGCCCAGCGCACGTTCACGGTATCCCCTGGCTGCATCGGCATGCCTGCCGCAGACAGCGCCTTCACGGTCATCTCGGTACCGCCGGCAGTGACCACATGGCACGTTTGGCTTTCACCCAGGAACAACACTTCGGCGACCTTGGCCCGCACCTCGTTCCAGCCCGCTGGCAAGGGTTGCGCGGCGGCCTGGGCAGCGGTCAGTGCCAGGGCTTTTTCCGGGCGTACCATGATCAGTGCCTGCTGCTCGGCAGCCAACCCGACGGTCAGGCGAATGGCCACCGGCTGGCCCTCGAAACTGCCCGCGCCATTGCTGCTGGCCTTGATCCGCAGGAAGTTGGAATTGCCCAGGAACGAGGCGACGAACGCGTTCGGCGGGTTCTGGTAAAGGTCATAGCCACTGCCCAACCCAACGATCTTGCCATGGCTGAAGATGGCGATGCGCTGGGACAGGCGCATGGCCTCTTCCTGGTCGTGGGTGACGTAGACGATGGTGATGCCTAAGCGGCGGTGCAACTGGCGCAGTTCGTCCTGCAGGTCCTCACGCAGCTTTTTATCCAATGCGCCGAGCGGCTCGTCCATCAGCAGGATGCGGGGCTCATAAACCAGCGCGCGGGCGATCGCCACCCGTTGCTGTTGGCCGCCCGACATTTGCGAAGGCTTGCGGTGAGCGAACTTTTCCAGCTGCACCAGCTTGAGCATGGCATCGACCCGCTTGTTGATCTCGGCGGCGCCGAGTTTGCGGATGGCCAGGGGGAAGGCGATGTTGTCACGCACGTTCAGGTGCGGGAACAGCGAATAACGCTGGAACACCATGCCGATATCACGCTTGTGCGGCGGTACGTTCACCAGCGACTGGCCCTCGACCAGAATCTCGCCGCTGCTGGGGGTTTCGAAACCGGCCAGCATCGACAGGGTGGTGGACTTGCCCGAACCGCTGGAGCCGAGGAAGGTGAGGAACTCGCCGTCCTGGATTTCGAGGTTCAGGTTGTCCACGGCGGTGAAGTCGCCGTAGTGCTTGTTCAGGCCGCGCAGGCTGACCAGGGTCTTGTTGTGCGCGTTGTCTTTGATCACTGCACTCATTGTTGTTTTCTCCGGGCGCTCAGGCGTTGACTTCGGTGCGCCGGCGCAAAGCGGCGGCAATGACCATCACAAGCAGGGACAGGCCGATCAGCAGCGTCGAGGCGACGGCGATCACCGGGCTCAGGTCCTGGCGCAGGGTGGTCCACATCTTCACGGGCAGGGTCTGCAGGTCGGGGCTGGCCATCATCACGCTGAGCACCACTTCATCCCACGAGACGAGGAAGGCGAACAGGCCGCCGGCGATCATGCCCGGGCGAATGGCCGGGAAGGTCACCTTGAAAATCGCCTGCAGGCGCGAGGCGCCGCAGATGACCGCGGCATCTTCGATCGACTGGTCGAACAGCTTCAGCGAGTTGATGATCGAGATAATGGTGAAGGGCAGGGCGACGATCACGTGGCTGACCACGAACGCGAACAGCGTGCCGGTGTAGCCCAGTTTGAGAAACAGCGCATACACCGCGACGGCGATGATCACCAGCGGCACGATCATCGGCATGGTGAACAGGCCGTAGAGCATCTCACGGCCGGGGAAGCGGCCGCGCACCAGGGCAAACGCCGTCGGCAGGCCCAGCAGCACTGCGGCAACGGTGGTCAGCACGGCGACCTTGAGGCTGGCCAGGGCGGCATCCATCCACTCTGGGTTGGAGAAGAACTGGCCGTACCACTTGAAGGTCCAGCCCGGCGGAGGGAACACCAGCCACTGTGAAGAGCCGAACGAGAGCAGCACGATGAACACCACCGGCAGCAGCAGGAAGGCCGCGATGACCCCGGTGGTCAGGTACAGGCCCGTACGCAGCGGGCGGCCCATGGCATTGGGTGACAGGAGCATGGCGGATTACCTCGCGTTGCCGACCGGGGATTCCGGCTGCAGCTTCAGGTACAGGTAGAAGAGCACCAAGGTGATCACCACCAGCAGTGCGGCGGCGGCGCTGGCCAGGCCCCAGTTGAGGAACGACTGCACCTGTTGAATGATGAATTCGGGCAGCATCATGTTCTGTGCACCACCGAGCAGGGCCGGCGTGACGTAGTAACCGAGCGACATGACGAACACCATCAACGCCCCCGAGAACAGCCCCGAGCGGCACAGCGGCAGGAACACCTTCCAGAAGTTGGTCCACGGGCTGGCCCCGCAAATCGACCCGGCTTGCAGCACCATCGGGTCGATGGCGTGCATGGTCGCCTGCAGCGGCAGCACGATGAACGGGATCATGATGTAGCTCATGCCGATCACCACGCCGGTGAGGTTGTGCACCATCTCCAGCGGGGTATCGATGATGCCCATGGCCATCAACGCCTTGTTGATCACACCCGAGCTTTGCAGCAGCACCAGCCACGAGTAGGTGCGCGCCAGCAGGCTGGTCCACATCGACAGCAGCACGATGTTCAGCAACCAGCGGCCCCAGCCGTTGGGCACCAGGGTGATCGCCCAGGCCAGCGGGAAGCCCAGCAGCACGCTGATCAGGGTCACCACACCGGCCACCGAGAAGGTGTTGAACAGTACCCGCGCATAAGCCGAGTTGGCGAACAACTGCTCGTAGTTACCCAGGCCTGGCACTGGCTCCAGCACGCCGCGCAGCAACAGGCCGATCAGCGGGGCGAAGAAGAACAGGCCAAGGAACAGCAGGGCAGGCAGCAGGTTGCGGCTGCCTTTCCAGCGCTGGCCCAGGCTCACACGGCGGGGGGCCGTTCCCGGGGCGCCGGCGCCCGTGGGGGCACCTTGCGCGTTGTGCAGGGCGTTGATGGCGACTTTCATTTGACCAACCACTCATTCCAGCGTGCGGCGATGGCCTGGCCGTTTTTCGCCCAGTAGGCAAAGTCCAGTGTCACCTGGTCCTGGGCGTAGGCGGTCGGCAGATTAGGTGCCAGGTCGGCTTTGAGCTTGGGCACGCTGTCCAGGTTGACCGGCGCGTAAGCGGTCAGGTTGGCGAACTCGGCCTGGCCTTCGGGGCTGCTGGCGTTGGCCAGGAACTTCATGGCCGCGTCCTTGTTCTTGGCACCCTTGGGGATGACCAGGAAGTCGGCCATGACCAGGTTCTGCTTCCAGCTCACGCCCACCGGCGCACCGTCTTGCTGCAAGGCATACACGCGGCCGTTCCAGAACTGGCCGAGCGAGGCTTCACCAGAGGCCAGCAGTTGCTGCGACTGCGCGCCGCCACCCCACCAGACGATATCTTTCTTGATGGTGTCGAGCTTTTTGAAAGCGCGGTCCAGGTCCAGCGGGTAGAGCTTGTCGGCGGGCACGCCGTCGGCCAGCAGCGCCAGTTCCAGCACGCCAGGGCTCGGCCATTTGTACAGGGCGCGCTTGCCGGGGTAGGTCTTGGTGTCGAACAACGAGGTCCAGTCTACCGGCTTGTTCGCACCCAGCTTGCCTTCGTTGTAGCCGAGCACGAACGAGAAGAAGAACGAGCCGACGCCATGGTCGGACACGAAGCGCGGGTCGATGCGGTCTTTTTTGACGGTGTTGAAATCCAGCGGCTCGAGCAGGCCTTCACTGGCGGCGCGCAGGGCGAAGTCGGCTTCGACGTCGACCACGTCCCACTGCACGTTGCCGCTTTCGACCATGGCCTTGAGCTTGCCGTAGTCGGTAGGGCCGTCTTGGACGACTTTGATGTTGGTCGCTTTGGAGAAGGGTACGGCCCATGCTTCTTTCTGGGCGTCCTGGGTGGTACCGCCCCAACTGACGAAGTTCAGGCTGTCAGCGGCCTGCGTGGCCTGACACGCCAGGGTCAGCAGGCTGGCGGACAGCACTGCGGTTACACGTTTGCTCAACAGCATGGTTACGCCCTCGTTGCTTTTGTTATTCGAGGCGGGGCTTTTTGGTGCGCCCGCCAACAGTATTCGGGGAGCAGCTAAAACAAAGTGTCGGTGGCCGATTGTGAGTGTAGGTGCCGGCCTGCACATTCAAGGTCTACGGGATATCATATTATGGTATTCCAAACTTTTGGCAAGAGGCGGAGGCGACCGGCCATCACTCCAACCTTTCCAACCATCGCCTCCACGTGCTGTAGGCGCAGCCTTGTGCTGCGAAGAGGCCGGTGCAAACAGGACCCTTCTCTGGGTAAGTACCGGCCTCTTCGCAGCACAAGGCTGCTCCTACACGGCGTGGGCGCTATGGCAGCGGTGTCAGCTAGCCAACACTGGCTCGAACGGAATGCTCTGCACCACCTCCAGCTCATACCCTGCCAACCCCGCATACTTGAGCGGCGGCCCAAGGTGGCGCAGCTTGCCTACGCCCAGGTCCTGCAAAATCTGTGCACCGGTGCCGACTTCCGAATACACCTTCGACTGCCCGCGCTGGTAAGGCCGCACCGGCTGGGTCAGCTGCGGAACGCGTTCGAGCAACGCCTGCGAAGATTCATGGTTGGCCAGGATCACCACCACGCCGGTGCCTTCTTCGGCGACCTTCTGCAGCGCCGCCCACAGTGTCCAGTTGGCCGGGCCGGCGTATTCGGCGCCGACCAAGTCGCGCAGCGGGTCGATCACATGCACGCGCACCAGGGTCGGTTGCTCGCGGCGGATGTCGCCCATGACCATGGCCATGTGTACGCCACCTTCGATGCGGTCTTCATAGGTCACCAGGCGGAAGGTGCCGTGCACGGTGGGCAATTCGCGCTCGCCGATGCGCTTGATGGTCTGCTCGGTGCTCAGGCGGTAGTGGATCAAATCGGCAATGGTGCCGATCTTGATGCCGTGCCTGGCGGCGAACACTTCCAGGTCCGGGCGGCGCGCCATGGTGCCGTCGTCATTGAGCACTTCGACGATCACCGAGGCGGCTGTGAAACCGGCCAGGCGCGCCAGGTCGCAGCCCGCTTCGGTGTGGCCGGCGCGGGTCAGCACGCCGCCTTCGCGGGCGCGCAGGGGGAAGATATGCCCAGGCTGCACCAGGTCTTCCGGGCGCGCGTTTGGCGCCATGGCCGCTGCCACGGTGCGCGCACGATCGGCAGCGGAAATACCGGTAGTGACGCCAGTGGCGGCCTCGATCGACACGGTGAAGGCGGTGCTGAACACGCTGCCGTTGGCCGGTACCATCTGCTCCAGGCCCAGGCGCTGGCAGTGATCGTCGGTCAGTGTCAGACAGATCAGGCCGCGCGCTTCGCGGGCCATGAAGTTGATGGCCTGGGCGTCACAGCGTTCGGCGGCGATCAGCAGGTCGCCTTCGTTTTCCCGGTCCTCATCGTCCACCAGCAGGACCATCTTGCCTTGCCGGTAGTCCTCGAGAAGTTCTTCGATGCTGTTGAAAGCCATGCTGCACGCTCGCTGTGGTGGGGTGATTTTTATGGTATACCATCATACACAAATACTTTTGCAACAGGAGAGCAGCGGATGAAAGCGTATTGGATCGCCCACGTGGATGTGACCGACCCCGAGCAATACCAGCAATACACCCAGCGCGCGCCCGCTGCCTTCGCCGCATTCGGTGGGCGGTTTCTGGCGCGGGGCGGGCGTAGCGAGGCGATGGAAGGGCGGCCGACGCCGCAGCGCAGCGTGGTGATCGAGTTCGACTCTTACGAGCAGGCGGTGGCCTGTTATCGGTCCGCGCTTTATCAGGAGGCCTGCAGCCACCGCCAAGGTGTGGCGAAGGCTGAAGTGATCATCGTCGAAGGGTTCGAGCCCTGAGGTGATCAGGGCCGGCATCGGTTTACGGCATGCCTGGCAACTCATGGGGGCGCAAGTCGAACACCAGGACCTCTGCATCCTGGCCATTGCCAAGTTGCAGCAACTGCTCCTGGCGCACCCGAACGCCATCGCCCTCTCGTTGTAAGTGGGTTTCGGAAGAACAGGTAGCAATGGCACGCGCAACCACAAAGACTCGATCGCGCGGGCCTTTGTGTCTGGATTTATTGAAGGTGCACCTTCAGCTCCCCAGCTGCCTGGCGCATCGCCGCTTTCACTTCAGGCACCTGGCTCAGTGGGTTCAATAACCCATAGTCATGAATCATCCCGTTGTACCGCACCGCAGTCACCGTCACCCCCGCCGCATCCAGCTTGCGTGCATAGGCCTCGCCCTCATCACGCAACACATCGAACTCTGCGGTCTGCACCAGCGCTGGCGGCAGGCCTTTGAGCTGCTCGCTGCTGGCGCGCAGCGGCGAGGCGTAGATTTGCTCACGTGCCTTGGCGTCAGTGGTGTAGTTATTCCAGAACCACTTCATCATGCCCGTCGTGAGGAAGTGCCCCTCAGCGAACTGCTTGTACGAGCCGGTCTCGAAGCTGGCATCGGTCACCGGCCACAGCAGCAACTGGAAGCGCAGCTTAGGCGTACCGGCCTCCTTGGCCTTGAGCGCGACCACTGCGGCCATGTTGCCGCCGACGCTGTTGCCGGCCACGGCCAGGCGCTTGCCATCCACGCCAATCGCTTTGCCATGCTCGGCCACCCAGCGGGTGGCGGCATAAGCCTGGTTGATGGCAGTGGGGTAGTGCGCTTCAGGTGAAGGCGTGTAGTCCACGTACACCGCTACCGCGCCGGAACCGACCACCAGGTCGCGAATCAGCCGCTGGTGAGTCGGGAAATCGCCCAGTACCCAGCCGCCGCCGTGGAAGAACATGAACACCGGCAACTCACCCTTCACATTGGCCGGGCGGACAACTTGCAGCGTGATTGTCTCGCCGTTGGCCTGGATCGAGTGTGCTTTGACTTCGATGCCGGACAGGTCAACCTTGACCGACGATTGAGCACCGGTCAGCACTGCACGGGCGTCCTTCGGCGCGAGCTGTTCCAGGGGCTTGCCACCACCCTTTTCCAGGGCTTCGAGGAAGGCCTGGGTGTGCTGCTCAACGCCTGGGCTGCCTGCTGCGAACGCAGTGGAAACGGAGAGGGCAAGGAGGCTGGTGGTGAGTACCTTGTGGACAATGTTCATGTGCGAATCCTTTTCTATGAAAGTGTTTGAGAGGGGCGCATTGCCTGGCCTTAAGGGCCATCGCTGTGACTTGCGAGTAGATTAAGGAGATGCCTTCGTGGGAAAAAGCGGCTATAAAGCGTTTGACTGTCACCAGGAACGAGACAATGAACCCTTACGAAGACATGCGGATCTTCGCCCAGGTCATGGAAGCCGGTAGTTTCACCGCTGCGGCGGACCGTCTGGGTATGTCCAAGCAATCGGTCAGCCGGCGCCTGATGCAACTTGAAGAACGCCTGGGCGTGCGCCTGCTCAACCGCTCGACACGGCGCCTGGACGCCACTCCGCTGGGGCAGCACTATTACCAGTCGGCGTTGCGCTTGCTGGGCGAAGTGCAGCAGGTGGAGCATGACATCAGCGGCCAGGCCCAGGCCTTGCGCGGCACCTTGCGCCTGAGTGCGCCGCTGTCGTTCGCCATGGCCCACCTGGGGTGCCTGCTGACCGAATTTCTGCAGTTGCACCCGCAGGTGGATGTAGAAGTGGACCTCAGCGACCGGGCCGTGGACCTGATCGGCGAAGGCTATGACCTGGCCTTGCGCATTGGCGCGCTGGAGGACTCCAGCCTCATCGCGCGGCGTATTGCCGGTGTTGAACGGGTGTACTGCGCAAGCCCGGCCTATCTTGAGGCGCATGGGGTGCCCGCATTCCCCGAGCAGTTGGCCGGGCATGACTGCCTGCCTTATGGGCATTCACGGCAGGTGCAGTGGCAGTTCAAACAGGGCGGCAAGACGCAGGCAATTGCGGTGGCGGGGCGGATGCGCGCCAACAATGGCGAAATGCTCAGGGATGCGGCGATAGCGGGGATGGGCGTGACGTACCTGCCCACGTTCATCGTTGGCCAGGCACTGACGGATGGCCGCTTGGTGACGTTGCTGGAAGACTGGACGCCGCCGGCGTTGCAGTTGTCGGCGGTGTATCCGCAGCATCGCCAGGTGGCGCGGGCGGTGCAAACCTTTGTCGGGTTCTTGCGGGAGCGGCTGGCGCAGTTGTGACGGGGCCGGCGCGTTCGCCGCTGGTGGGCAGAAGTGCAATTCGGCTAGCATGAGGCTCTGCCAAGCAACCCGCGCGCGACTGCGCAAGGCTTGATCCCTCCCTTCTGATCCGAACCTCTGCATGACTGCCTTCTACCTCAAACTACTCATGACACCCACCCTCATGCTGGCCATCTCGCTGGCGGGCAAACGTTGGGGTACGCAAATTGGCGGGCTGCTGTCGGGGCTGCCTGTCACCTCGGCGCTGGTGATGCTGTTTCTCAGCCTTGAACAGGGTGAGGTGTTCGCGTCGCAGGCCGTACCTGGGGCATTGGCGGGGGTGGCCGCCGTGCAAGCGACCTGTTTGTTCTACTACTGGGTGACCCAGCGCGTCAGTGCGTTTGTGGGCTGCAGCGCAGCGCTGCTGTTCTTCGCTGTGGCCGCCTTGGCGACCAGCCACCTGGGCTGGGTGGCGCTGTCTGTCGTTGCCACGCTGTTACTGGTCGTCGCCATCGTCGTCGCTACCTCGCAACCGGCCCAGGCCCGTTCAGCGCGTTACGTGCCGATGCCGCGCTGGGTCATCCCGATGCGCATGATGACCGCCACCTTGTTGCTGTTGGTGATCACGGCCAGTGCAACGATGCTCGGGCCGGTGGTCAGTGGGATGCTGGCGCCGGTCCCGGTAATCGCCTGGCCGCTTGCAGTATTTGCCCACGTCCAGGGCGGGCGCCACGAGTTGGGCGCGATCGTGCGTGGCAATGCCATTGGCGCGGTGGGCGTGGTGGGCTTCTACCTGGCTCTGCAAAGTACGCTGTTGCAGTGGGGCGCAGTCCTGTCGATTTCGCTGGCGGTGTTGCTGGCGGTGGTTGTAACGTTCGTCTTGGCGAAGGTGTTGAAGCCACGCTAGAGCGTGCTGCAAGGCGCCTAGGCGCCAGGCGCACTGGGTTCGACAGGGGTGTACCAAGGCGCCTTGGCATCGAGGTGAATGTGCTTTTGGATGTGAGGCGTGAAGGGCGTGTCCAGTGTGGCCAAGGCCACCGATACCCAGTCGCTGAACTCACCCTCGGCGCGTGACCAGAACAGGTTCGAGCCACAGCGTGCGCAGAATTCGCGTTGCACCGAAGGCGAGGAGTGATAGGTGCTGATCGTGTCTGCGCCGGTCAGTACCTTGAGTGCGTTGCGGGGTACGCTGGCATAGCTTGCAAACGCCGCCCCGTGGCCTTTGCGGCACTGGCTGCAATGGCAATGGGTGAGCGCTTTGGGGGCTGTGAGCAGCTGATAGCTGACAGCGGCGCAAAGGCAGCTGCCGTGATAAGTGTGCGGCATGAGGGTAGTCCGTGGGCGGTGGGCACGTGGGCCGCTACGCAGCCCTTTCGATCAGTTCTGCCAGGGCGGCGCAGCGGTCGAGTGTGGCAGCAGTGCGCTCAGGGGGTGCCGTTTCTGCCATGCAGGCAAAATGCCCGGCGTTTGCTCAAGCGTTCGTAATACGCCCTGACGGCTGGCAAATCAGGGTGCTCGAAAGGTGTCTCGAACCACCGGTTGACCGAAAGGCCGATGGGGATGTCTGCCAGGGTGAACATGTCGCCGGCCACATACGCACCGGTTGCGGCGAGCTGCCGATCAAGAATCTGCATGTAGCGAGACCATTCGGCACGGCCGGCGGCCAGCGCCTGCGGGTCCTGGTGGGCGGGTGAATGCCTGACCAGCGACATGAAGGTGTAGCTCCAGGACCTGTTGAGGTCCGAAGCCTGCCAGTCGATCCATTGATCGATACCTGCTCGTGCTTTTGCCTCGGTCGGGTACACCGAGGCGTGGCCATAGCGCGTCGCCAGGTAACGGATGATGGAGTTGGATTCCCACAGGGTGAAGTCGCCATCCTGGATGACCGGGATCATGGCGTTGGGGTTAAGTGCCAAGAATTCGGGGGTGTCGGTGGCGGTGAAGCCTGCGCCCCAGTCCTCCCGTTCGAAGGGGATATCAAACTCGGCACAGGCCCAGAGGACTTTACGCACGTTGATCGAAGACGCTCTGCCCAATATCCGTAACATGGTATTCGTCCTTGCTTGTGGAAGGCTGATCGTCCGTCACGGCATGACCTCGGTCAAGGATTAACCGTGGGCGGTGGGCAGGGTTTTTCGTTCGTTAAAAATAATGCTGCAAGGCTGTCCCTTTTTTTCAGGCCGCCTGTCATTAGCGGTAGTAGAGAATAAAGGGAGCCTGTTTCAATGCCTGTCGTATTGCCTTGCCGCCCGCGTGCGGCGTCACTTCGTTCGCGTCCGTTGATGTACCTGGGTTTTGCCATCAGCCTGAGTGCCAACCTGTTGTCTTCGTCAGCCTGGGCCGACGACCTCGCGCGGCGTGCCTACACCGTGCCCGCCGGCACCCTGGGCGCCGCACTGACCCGTTTCGCCCACCTCGCCGGGGTCAGCCTTTCACTCGACCCGGCGCTGGTCACTGGCCGGCAAAGCAGGGGGTTGTCAGGCAGTTACAGCGTTGACGAGGGCTTCATGCAGCTGCTTCAAGGCAGCGGCCTGCAGCTGCAACCAGTGGGTAACGGGGCGTTTACCCTCGTGCCTGTGGCGCAAGCGTCGGATGCGCTGGAGATCGCCCCGACCAGCATTGTCGGTGGCCATGTGGGTGCCAGCGACGCGCCACCTTATGCCGGTGGCCAGGTCGCCCGCCAAGGGTCGCAAGGCCTGCTTGGCTCGCGCGACTTCATGGACACCCCGTTCAGCATGACCACCTACACCAGCGACCTGGTGAAGAACCAGCAGGCACGCACCCTGGGTGACCTGATCGCCAGCGACCCCTCGGTGCGTGCGACCAACCCGGCAGGTGGGCGCTTCGAGCAGTTCACCATCCGCGGGTTCAGCTTGTTCAACAGCGATGTTTCCTACAATGGCCTGTTCGGCATCTTGCCGACCTACTCGATCGACATGGAGATGGCCGACCGGGTCGACATCATCAAGGGGCCGAGCCAGTTGCTCAATGGCATTTCGCCGCGCGGCAGCGTGGGCGGCGGTATCAATGTGGTGCCAAAGCGGGCAGGCGATACGCCCATTACTGAGTTCACCGGCAGTTATGCCTCGGGCAGCCAGGCCGGTGGTGCGGTGGATGTCGGCCGCCGTTTTGGCGAGGGCGGGCAGTTTGGTATCCGCTTCAACGGCGTCAAGCAGGCCGGCGACACCGAGTGGGAACACCAGCGTGTCGAGCGGGACATGGCGGTGCTGGGCCTGGATTTTCGTGGCGAGCGGCTGCGCCTTTCGACCGACATCGGCCATACCGAGCGTGATACCGATGCCCCCCAGGAGCGTGTGCTGATTGGTGCCAACGCCAAGGTGCCGAGCGCCAATGATGTACACCACAACTACGCACAGGCCTGGAGCAAGGCGCGCACTAATGACACCTTCGGTGCCGTCAATGCCGAGTACGACATCAGCGACTCGCTGATGGCTTATGGCGCAGTCGGCGCGCGCAAGAGCAACCATGACTTCTTGCGCCACAACGTTTCGATCATCAACGATGCCGGGGACTTTACTGTTCAGCCGCGCGATTTCACCCGCGATGAAAGCGTGCGTACCGCCACGGCCGGTGTGCGCAACTGGTTCCATACCGGGCCGGTCAGCCACGAAGTGAACCTGGCCGCCACGTACTTTTACATGGACTTCACCAACGGCGGCGCGCGCTACGCCTCGGCGCCCAGCAACCTCTACAACCCGGTGGCCACGCCGACACCCGGCACCCCGACCCGGCTCGACCCCAAGGTTTACACCGAGAACCGGTTCAGCGGCGTCGCCCTGGCCGATACCCTTGGCTTTTTCGATGACCGCCTGCTGCTGACCTTGGGCGCCCGCTGGCAGCGGGTGCAGGTTGATGACTGGAGCGACGGCGTCAAAGGTGACACGGCCTACGACGAAGAAAAGGTGTCGCCATCGGCGGGCGTTCTGCTGAAGGTCAGCGAGCAGCTGTCGCTGTACGCCAACTACATGGAAGGCTTGAGCCAAGGTAAGATCGCGCCGTCGACGTCGGTCAACGAAGACCAGATCTTCCCGCCCTTCACCAGCCGGCAGGTGGAAGTCGGGGCGAAGTATGACCTGGGTAAGGTCGGCTTCACCGCCAGCGTGTTTCGCATACGCCAGCCCGCCTACGAAACCAATGCCACCACGCGGGTGTTTGGGCCCAATGGCAAGCGCGACAACCGAGGTGTGGAGCTCAGTGTGTTTGGCGAGCCGCTGGAGGGCGTCCGCCTGCTGGGCGGGGTGATGTACATCGACAGTGAACTGACCGATACCGTCGGCGGCGCCTTCGACGGCAACCGCGCACCGGCAACGCCCGAGTACAACGTCAATGTGGGGGCCGAATGGGATGTGCCGAGGGTAAACGGGCTGACCTTGACCGCACGGGGCATTCACTCGAGTTCGCAGTACCTGGACCAGAACAACAGCAAGCAGATCGACGGCTGGGAGCGTTTCGACCTGGGTGCCCGCTATGCCTTCAAGGTAGACGAGACCCAGGTCACGCTGCGGGCCAGTGTCGAGAACGTGTTGGACGACCGCTACTGGGCGTCGGCAGGGGCATCGGACGACAGTGAACCAGGGCTGACGCTGTCTACCCCAAGGACCTACCTGCTGTCGGCGACGCTGGGCTTCTGAGCCCAGGGTCAGAACTTCAACCTGTCGATGCTGAGGGTGGCTATGCTCTGCTATCAGGGTACCGGTGTGGTCGCTTTCGGCTCCCAGGGCGCTGAATGCTTGCCTGGGCGCCACGAAATTGGCACCCTTGGGCGCCTTGAACCGTCAGTATCACGACAGAAGGAAGTTTGCGTTGAGCTGGGACAAAGTCGGCAAAGTCCTCGTAGCCCTGCTGATTGGCCTGATGGTCATGGTAGTGGCCTATGTGGTGATCAAAGGCAGCCCTCGCCTGGAGGCCTCCCTGACCTACGCCTACCTCACTTACCCGAGCCAATTCAGCGAACGCATCACCAAGGCCAGCGAGCAACTTAAGTACGAGCAATTGCAGGGCCGTATCAACACCATCAGCGAAGGGCAGTTGCATCAGGACCAGGTCGACAGGTTGATCGAACTGGCCCAGGCGCCTTATGCCCAGTTGTTCGCCAAACCGTTCGAGGCGGGGCTGGTGGACCACCGCACCGGTCTGCTCATCGACCTGCGCAACACCGGTAATGCGCCGGTTCGCCTGGTGAAGATTCGCCTGCCTGCCAAGGGCCTGGTGCAAGTGCGCGATGCGGCTGGCAACGACACCATTATCGAAGCAGCCACGCCCTTGGTCGAAATACCCTCCATCGAACCGGGTGGGGTGTGCAAGGTGTGGGTTTACTTCGATGCCGACTACTCGCAGATCCGCCAGGGCGGCGTCAGCATCCGTCATGCCGACGGCGTGGCCGATGTGCAGGTGTACCGCGAGTTCACCGGCTTCCCCGCGCAAGTGGCGCGCTACAGCCGCGAATTGATGGTGCTGCTGGTGGTGTTAGGGTTCAGCGTGCTGGGGTTGGCGTACGCCTGCCTGTCACGCCGACGCGTGCCGGTGTTGCCGTCCTGAACCTGTCGATGGGTCACTGTAGGAGCAGCCTTGCGCTGCGAAGAGGCCCGTAGCACCAGCGAAGATTCACGGTGTTGTCGCGGGCCTCTTCGCAGCACAAGGCTGCTCCTACACAACCGCTATTCGGTATTTGGTTGTGATATTCAGTAACGATCTAGAGAGTGCTGAATTGCTGTGTCTCCTATTGTTCGTAACGACAAGGATCGTTAAACGAGGGGCACACCATGGATTGGGCCAAAGCAAAACTACTACGGCGGGGACGGTTTTCGGAACCCGGCAGGCTATACCTGCTCACCACCGTCACTCACCAGCGCAGGCCGCTGTTTGCAAACCTGCGTGCTGCGCGCCTGGTCATCGGGCAAATGCGCCAATCGGAACGAGAAGATGCCTGCCATTCACTTGCCTGGGTGGTGATGCCTGACCACTTACATTGGCTGATTGAGCTTCACACCGACACACTGTGCAGCCTGATGCGGCAGTTCAAGTCGCGTTCTGGCACTGCACTATGCAAAGCAGGGGTAAGTCGCGGCCAAGTCTGGCAACGTGGTTATCAAGACCGTGCCGTACGCAAGGACGATGACGTGCGCAAGATAGCCAGGTACATCGTTGCAAACCCATTGCGTGCGGGTTTGGTTGAACACATAGGTGACTATCCCCATTGGGACGCAGTGTGGCTCACTGCGGACGTGACCAACCCACTTAACTCACTGTAGGAGCAGCCTTGCGCTGCGAAGAGGCCCGTAGCACCACGGAAGATTCCCGGTGTTGTCGCGGGCCTCTTCGCAGCGCAAGGCTGCTCCTACACGCTCGTGCTTAACTGCATTCTTCGTGCAGCGCCAGGCTCTGGCGCTGCTGCTCCAGCAGGGCGGTGCGCAGTGATGCGGGGGCTAAGACACGAATCGACCCTGCCTGGGACAGTAACCAGCCCATCAGTGCACGGCTGTCGTCGACGGTAGCGGCCAGCGCGGCGCCGCCGTCTTGCTGAGGTGCCAGCTGCATGTCTGTGGACAGTGGCTGCTGTTCCAGGCGCCGTGCGAGCGCGTCGTCGACCCAGGCGCGTAGCCCGATCTGGCGAACCGGTGCGAGGGCATCCGGTTGCAGTTGCTGCGCCTCGTCCAGGCTCAGCCCAGGTTGCCAGTACCAGCCATATGGCATGCCTTTACTGTTGCAGTGCAGCGGAAACAACGCCGACAGTTCCACCAGGTCACGTTCCACGGTGCGCTTGCTGGTGGTGTGGCCCACCTTCGCCAGCGCTGCCTGCAACTGCGTAGAACTCATGCCTGGGTGGCGCCCCGGCAGCAGCTTGAGCAGCTGCCATTGGCGGGCGATGGTGTGGCGGGTAGGGTGGCTTGGCAAAGGAGGCTCGTCCGTGAATGCCAGGCACTGGGTGCGCCCGGATGGTGGCATTTAGCTATCCTGCAAGCATACCCTGCCCGGGGATGGGATCCAAACTTTTACGGGGCCGTCCCTTGCCATGCTTCTTAAATTTGACCAAAATATAGGTCTTAATTGAGGGCTGATAGCATGCAGAATATTTTCGCTGACGTAGCGGTAAGCGTTTCAGAGCTAAAAAAGAACCCAACTGCAGTAATGTCTGGCGCCGCAGGCATGCCCATTGCCGTACTGAATCACAATCGTGTGATGGGTTACATGGTGCCGGCCGAACTGTATGAAGCCATGATGGAAAAACTGGAAGACATCGAGCTAAGCGAGCTGGCCAAGTCCCGTCTTGGTGAGCAAGGTATGCCGGTGTCTTTGGATGACTTATAAGCTTGAGTTCGTCCCTTCAGCGTTCAAGGAGTGGGGCAAACTGGGCCATACGTTGCGTGAGCAGATCAAGAAGAAGCTTGGCGAACGTTTGCAGGCACCGAGGGTGCAGGCCGATGCTCTGCGGGAGCTGCCTAATCACTACAAAATAAAGTTCAAGGCTTAAGGCTACCGGGTCGAAGATGAGCGGGTCGTTGTTGTGGTAGTTTCAGTGGGCAAGCGTGAACGCAGCGCGGTTTATCAGTCAGCCAAAAAGCGCTAGAGGGGCGTTCACAAGCAGCGTTTTTGCGATGTTGCGATGAACTCCCCCTCACTGTGTCCTACGATTCTTTGTTATCCCCGCACTGTTGCAGGGCCTCGATAAATACTCGCTCGGCCCGGCTCAGCCGTTGCTCCCTGTTCCACAGCAGGTGAATATCCACATCCGCAATCCCCTCCTGCGGTGGCAGCTTCCATAACAACCCCGCCGCCACATCCGCCGCCACCACGTGTTCCGGCAGGCAGCCGATGCCAAAGCCCGCGATCACCAGCCGGCGTACCTCTTCAAGGCTGGGCGAGGACGCCACGATCCGCCCGGAGAACCCTTGCTGGTCCCGGAAGATGGTCAGCGGCGAGAGCATCCCGCCGATCTGGTCGCTGGTGAAACTGACGAAGTTCTCACGCTGCAGGTCGCCCTCCAACTGGCCGAACAAGGCATGGTGCTTGCCGCAGAAAAACCCATAGCGCTGGCGCAGGAACAGCCGCTGCTCCAGCCGCGGTTGCGGCCGTCGATTGAGGCTCAAGCCCGCCGTGGCAGTCTTCTCCTGCAAGGCGGCGACGATGTCGGAGCTGCGCATCACCTCGATTTCCAGCTCTACCCGTGGGTGCTGGCGGTGGAAGTCAGCGAGAAAATCGTCGAACTGCTCGCTTTCGATGCGGCTGATCATCAGCAAGCGCACCTTGCCCACCAGTTCGTCCGCCGGTTGCTCCAGCAGGCAGCCGATCTGCGACATTTGCCCATACACCTCGCCGGCCAGCACAAACAGCTGCTCGCCCATTTCAGTCAGCACAAAGCGTGGCCCACGGCGGGCGATGAGTTGCCGGCCGAGCTGATCTTCGAGGCGTTTGAGCGCCTGGCTCACCGCCGGTTGGGTAAGGTGCAGGCGGGCGGCCGCCCGGCTAATGGACAGCTCCTGGCCGATGACCCGGAAGGTGCGCAGCAGGTTCCAGTCGAGGCGGTCGTTGAGCAGGCGGTCGGACATGGTCGGGCTCGATAATAAGCTGGGCTAATAGTGAAGATGATAAATAGAAAATTGACTAATCATAGCCCTGGGACGATGAATCGCCTGCCTTGAATGCTTCAGCGCCTATGAGATCGAGCGCCGCCCGCGCGGCGCATCGCGAGCAACGCTCGCTCCTACGTTTGTCTCGGGCCAGTGAGGCCTGTGGCATTTGCGCGCGACCGCCTTGTTTGTTCGAACGGTATTGAGGTGGGTACCAAAAGGGGCCGCGCGCCCATACCTCAGGAATAATTGGCCCGAAACAGATGTGGGAGCAGCCTTGTGCTGCGAAGCGCCGCGCGGGCGGCGCTCGATCTCACAGGCGCAGAAGATGTCAAGGCGAACACCCCGCCACACCACCGTCCCTACACCCCACCCCGCCGCACATGCTTCACCAGCACCTTCTCCAACAACTCCCACATCGCCGGGTCCGTACTGAACGCCACATTGAAGCGCATCCACCCGGTCGGCTTGGCATCGACCATGAACAGCTGCCCAGGCCCAAGCATGATGCCTTTCTCCAACGCATCATCCAGCAGCTCCGCGCTGTCGGGGATGGCGGGGTGGCGGGTCCAGATGTACATGCCCTCATCCGACTCGGTGAACAGCTCGAAGCCCAGCCGGTGCAGGTGCCGGCCCACTTCCTGGTGCGCCTCGGCCAGGCGCTGGCGCAGGCGTTTGAGGTGTTTGCGCCAGCGGCCGTCGATGATCGCGGCATACACCACGCGTTCCATCACCTGCGAGGTGGTGAGGCCTGAGCGCATTTTCAGGTGCACCAGTTTCTGCATCAGCTCCGGGTTGGCCATCATGTAGCCAACCCGTACGTTGGGCGAGATGCTCTTCGAATAGCTGCCGACGTACACCACCTGCTGCAGGTGGTCGAGGCTGGCCAGGCACGGTTGCGGTTCGGCGACCATGTCGGCGTACAGGTTGTTCTCGACCAGGCGGAAGCCATGCTGGCTGGCCAGTTGCAACAGCCGATGCAACTGCGGCAGCGGGGTGCGCGAGCAGGTCGGGCTGTGCAGGTGCGGCTGGGTGAAGAACGCGGTCGGGCGGTGATGCGCCAGCAACTGCTCCAGCTGGTTCAGGTCGTAACCGGCAGGGGTGCGGGGTACGCCGACCAACGTCGCGCCCTGGGTGCGCAGGATGCTCATCAGGTTGGGGTAGCCGGGGTCGTCGACCAGCACCACGTCCCCTGGGCGCACCAGGGTGCGCGCGGCCAGGTCCAGGGCCTGGCTGGCGCCATGGGTGAGCATCAGCTGCGCCGGGTTGGCGACGATCGACAGCTCCTGCTGCAGGTTTTGTGCGGTCAGCGTGCGCAGTTCGGCCAGGCCCATAGGGTCGCCGTAGCCGGACAACTCCAGCGGGCTGCCAGCAACCTGGCGCAGGCCGCGGCGCAGGCCTTCCTCGTACATCCAGTCATTGGGCAGCCAGCCGCAGCCGGGCTTGAAGGGCAGCTGGCGGATCTCGAAGATCTGCTGCAGGTACCACTCGGAGTTGAACGTTGGTCGACTGGTGTCGGCCTCGACATTGTGTTTGTCCAGCAACTCGCCAGCCGCGCGGTTGATGAAAAACCCGGCATTGCCGCGGCTGACCAGCAGGCCCTGGGCGACCAGGCGGTCGTAGGCCTCGACCACGGTGAAGGTACTCACCGAGTAGGTCGCGGCAAAGGCGCGGATAGACGGGACCTTGGCCCCAGGCTTGAGCGTCTGGTTGTCGATCAGCTCGCGCAAGCCGTCGATGATCTGGTTGACCAACGGGGTGGGGGCGTCTGGGTGTAATTCGAACATTCGAGGGCCTTTCAGGGTGCGTAGCGTCAGGTGCCTGCAGGGTGTACTGCATTGGCGACCTGTACAGTGCAGTGCGAGATTCATGCCACTGTGCATGGCTCTCTGCGTCGGACATTTTTACATTAGGTGTCGGATATCGCCACATAAAGCATGTTCAGTTCGCTCGAAGGGCAAACCTTCGGGCGCGTCAGCAGGCCGCCATGGATGGCCTGCGTGTGTTTGCTCACACCATCCTGCCCGCATTAGCACTGATGTACAGGTGAGGCCGCTAGCCATCGGGGTCTCACAGTTTTCCTTGGATAAAAAGAAGCACGGGGTACACAACTGATGGACGCAACATCCACAACCACCACCGCGAAAGGCGGGCACGAGAGCAAGCTCAGTGCCTCCCTCAAGTCGCGCCACCTGACGATGATGTCGATCGCCGGGGTTATCGGCGGCGCCTTGTTCGTCGGTTCCGGCAGCGTGATCCACAGCGCCGGCCCGGCCGCTGTCCTGGCCTACCTGGCAGGCGGCATCCTGGTGGTGCTGATCATGCGCATGCTCGGCGAAATGGCGACGTCCTCGCCTGACACCGGCTCGTTCTCCACCTACGCCGACCGTGCCATTGGCCGTTGGGCAGGTTTCACCATCGGCTGGCTGTACTGGTGGTACTGGGTCATCCTCATGGCGTGGGAAGCCTATGTGGCGGGCAAGATCCTGCATGGCTTCTTCCCTGACGTCAGTGTCAACGTGTTCGTGCTGGCCACGACCCTGCTGCTGATCACCGTCAACTTCTTCAACGTCAAGCATTACGGCGAGTTCGAGTTCTGGTTTGCCTTGATCAAGGTGATCGCCATCGTCTGCTTCCTGGTGGTGTGCACCGCAGCGGTGATGAACGTCTGGCAGTTCGGTGAAGTGCGTGGCATCAGCCACCTGACCGCAGAAGGCTTCATGCCCAACGGCATCACCACGGTGATTGGTGCGTTGCTCGGGGTGATGTTCGCCTTCCTCGGCGCAGAGATCGTGACCATCGCCGCGTCCGAAGCCAAAGATCCGGCCGCGCAGATCGTCAAGGCCACCAACTCGGTGGTGTGGCGTGTGTGCTTGTTCTACGTTGGCTCGATTTTCCTGATCGTCTGCCTGGTGCCGTGGAACGACCCGCACCTGGGCGTCTCGGGCTATGGTGCCTACCGCCGTACCCTGGAGCTGCTGGGCGTGCCGTATGCCGAGTTGCTGATGAACTTCGTGGTCCTGACCTCGGTGAGCAGCTGCCTGATCTCCGGTCACTACACCGCTTCGCGCATGCTGTTCTCGCTGTCCCAGCGTGGCGACGCGCCGTCGTTCTTCAAGATCACCCGCGCCGGCACCGGCGTACCGGTGTACGCGATCATGGGCTCGTGCGCCGTGGCGGTGGTGTGTGCGCTGATCAACTTCAGCGAAACCCTGCGCCCGAAAGACGTGCTGGACACCCTGATGAACACCACCGGCATGATCGCGCTGCTGGTGTACTTGGTGATCGCCTTCTCGCAGCTGCGCATGCGCCGCAAGCTGATTGCCGAAGGCAAGGAAGTGCGCCTGAAGATGTGGCTGTTCCCGTGGCTGACCTACCTGGTAATCGCGTTCATCGTGGCTGCCCTGGTGACCATGGCGTTCATGCCTGACTACCAGATCCTGGTGATCTCCACCGGTATTGCTGCCGCAGTCGTGGTAGCCATGGGTGTGGTGCATCAGATCCGTAGCGCCAAACGCCACTAAGCTTCAGTTGTGGTTCGAGACGGCCGGCTCCCTTGGGGACCCGGCCGTTTCGCGTTGTTGGGCCGGGTGTTTGTCCGGCGGCATGTGAAAACGCTGGTTCATCCACGGCGAGCCGAGGAGGGCGGCAGCGGCGATCAGGGCCAGTATGGCGAGGGCCAGGAATGTTCTCATGGGCAGGCGCATATAAGGACTGACTTCAAGGATAGACGCTCGGTTCCGGCCCGCGAATAGACCCTAAGTGCCACTACTTGGCTTATGCTGGGCACATTGCCCGCCCAAAGGAGCCGCACATGGCCTGGTCCGCCACCCAGTATTCCCTCTTCGAAAACGAGCGCACCCGCGCCGTACGCGACCTGCTGACCGCCGTGCCGCCACGCCCGGTCCGCCATGCCACCGACCTGGGCTGCGGCCCGGGCAACTCGACCGAGGTGCTGCTGCAGCGCTACCCCGATGCCCAGGTGACGGCGTTGGACAGCGACCCGGACATGGTCGAAAAGGCCCGGGAGCGCAAAAGGCTGTGTGTACCGCGCGTGCGCTGCGCCATTGCCGACATCGCCCAGTGGTCCGCGCCAGAGCCGCAAGACCTGATCCTTGCCAACGCCTCGCTGCAATGGGTGCCGGACCACGCTTCGCTGTATCCGCACCTGGTCAGCCAGCTGAGCGAGGGCGGCAGCCTGGCGGTGCAAACCCCTGACAACCTTGACGAGCCAGCGCACCGGCAACTGCGCGAAATCGCCAGCAAAGGCCCCTGGGCCGCCAAATTCGCCGATTTCCAGCTACCGCCCAGGCACAACGCCGCGTTCTATTACGACCTGCTCAGCCCGCGGAGCGCGCGGGTGGATGTGTGGCGTACTACGTACCATCATCCGTTGGAGGGTGGCGCCGAAGCGGTGGTGGAGTGGTTCAAGGGCTCGGCGTTGCGGCCTTACCTGGCCAGGCTGGACGAACAAGAGCAAGCCGCCTTCCTGCAGATGTACCTGCAGGCGATGCAGCACGACTACCCACCGGCCACCGACGGTAAGGTGCTGTTGCCGTTCCCGCGCTTGTTCGTGATCGCTACGCGGTAGGGCGGCGCCAGCGCCCGAGCACGTAGCCGTAGATGCCGAGGTTGACCAGCAGGACGATGGCGCCCAGCAGCCATTGGATCTGCGGCGTCAGCCCGGCCGGATAGATCAGCGGCCAGATGTAATGTTCGACGAAACCGCCGTGGTAGCCCGCGTCGCCGGCGGCGAAGCGCATGCGGTTTTCCCAGTCGGTCAGCGGGCATTCCAGGTGCAGCCCTTCCACCGCCAAGCCCCAGGCCAGGGCGGGCAGGTGGACGAGCAGGGCGGGGCGCCACGTGAGTACCAGCAGGCCACCGAACAGCACCCACAAGATGAAGGCCAGGTGCAACAGCACCAGAGCGTCGGCGGCAAATCGAAAGAGCATCGGGCGTGATCCTCGTGATCCTCGTGATCCTTGTAGGAGCAGCCTTGTGCTGCGAAGAGGCCGGTACAGGCACCATACATCAATGCTGCCTGCACCGGCCTCTTCGCAGCACAAGGCTGCTCCTACCAAGCAAACATTGGGGATGCAGCTTTACAGCCCTTCCTCAACCATTTGCAAGAACGTCGCCACCACCCGCCGCGTACGCTGCTCGCTGAGGCACACCAGCGTCTCGGTCAAATGCCGCTGACAGTCGACAATCGGCAACGCACACACCCGCGCATCCGCGCCAAACTCCGCCGCCGACACAACCCCCACGCCAATCCCCACCACCACCGCTTCGCGCGCCGCCTCCCGGCCTTCTACCTGGATCGCCGGCCGAATCCGCAGCCCGGCGCGCTGCATTTCTTCTTCCAGCGTCTGCCGCGTCACCGACCCAGGCTCCCTCAGCACCAGCGGGGTGTCATCCAGATCCGCCAGGCTGATCGAGCCCCGGCTGGCCCAAGGGTGATGGTGGCTAACGAAGGCAACCATCGGGTCGCGGCGCAGCGGCAGGCAGTGCAGGCGCTCATCGTCGACGTCCCGTCCCAGCAGTGCCAGGTCCGCCTGGTAGCTGAACAGCCGGGCCAACGATTCATCGGTGTTGCCGGTTTCGACCTTCACCTGGATGCCCGGGTAGCGCTGGCAGAACCGCGCAATCTGCGGCAGCACGTGCACCGGCGCGTCCACCGCCAACACCAGGCTGCCGGTGTGCAGGGCGCGTGAGTCCTGCAGCAGTTCGTGGGCTTCGGCTTCGCAGGCGAACAGGCGTTGGCTGATGCCCAGCAGGCGCTCGCCCAGGTCGGTCAGTTGCACCGAACGCTTGTTGCGGTGGAACAGCAGCACGCCGAAGCGCTCTTCCAACTTGCGCACCTGGTCGGAGACAGCCGGCTGGGTCAGAAACAGTTTTTGCGCGGCACGGGTGAAGCTGCCGTGCACCGCCACCGCGTGAAAGGCCTTGAGTTGAGCGTGGGACACCGACATGACGACTCCAGTAACAAGCTGGGCTTATGAGTGAAATACGATAAATCGATTTTATTTATCAGTCACCAGCTGTTTCCATACCTCCCAGCCCCGTCGCAGCCATAAGCGCCGGTCGGGGCCATGGCGCTGATACAGCGCCATCTGACCCGATGACGGGCCCCCGCCATCGCTGTGCGTAACACAAGAACAAGACAGGCGTTTCTTCACATTCTGCCGGCACACTTGAGCAAGAGGTCAGACTCACATGAACCATTCCCTAGCCACGTTCAAACGCTGGCGTATGCAGATTTTCGCAATCACCTGGCTGGCCTACGCCGCCTTCTACTTCACCCGCAAGGCATTCTCGGTCGCCAAGCTGGGCATCGCCGAAGACCCAGGCTTCATGCTCGACAAGGCCGCCATGGCCAACCTTGACGCGATCTACCTGGCCGCCTATGCCGTGGGCCAGTTCACCTGGGGCATGCTTGCCGACCGCTTCGGCCCACGTGTGGTGGTGCTTGGCGGCTTGCTGATCTCGGCGGCGGCGGCGGTGGTGATGGGCAGCTACGCCACCTTCCCAATCTTCGCCACCTGCATGTTGATCCAAGGCCTGGCGCAGTCCACAGGCTGGGCCGGTTTGTGCAAGAACATCGGCAGTTTCTTCCCAGCCGCGCAGCGCGGGCGGGTACTGGGGTTGTGGAGCTCGTGCTATGCCTTTGGCGGCCTGGTGGCCTCGCCGTTTGCCGGCTGGTGGGCTTACACCCTGGTCGGCACCTGGCACGCCGCGTTTTTCTCCAGTGCCGTGGTGGTCGCCCTGGTGGCTGTGCTGTTTTTCTTCCTGCAGCGCAACAAGCCAGAAGACGTCGGCTTGCCCGCCGTAGAGCCCGAGCCACAGAGCATGGCACCGGGCGCGAACCTGTGCAGTGTCTGGGCGCCGTTGCGCGAGATCCTGCGTAACCGCACGGTGTTGACCCTGGGCCTGGCCTACTTCCTGCTCAAGCCGGCGCGCTACGCCATTCTGCTGTGGGGGCCAGTGATCGTCTTCGAGCAAATGCCGTCGGTGGGCAAGGTCGGCGCGGCGATCATCCCCACGGCCTTCGAACTGGCCGGGCTGCTGGGGCCGATCATGATCGGCCTGGCCTCCGACAAACTGTTCGGCGCGCGGCGCATGCCGGCGTGCGTGATCAGCCTGGTGCTGTTGACGGTGACGCTAGCCGCGTTCATGGCGGCCATGCACACCGGCAGCGTGATGCTGGTGGTGGGCCTGCTGTTCGTCATGGGCCTGACCTTGTATGGCCCTGACTCGATGATCAGCGGCGCGGCGGCCATCGACTTCGGCACCGCCAAGGCAGGTGCCACCGCAGCAGGCTTCGTCAACGGCTGCGGCTCGGTGGGCGCCGTGCTTGGCGGGCTGCTGCCGGGTTATTTCGACGGCGTCACGGTGTTCATCGTGTTCGCCGGTTGCGCACTGTTCTCGGCGCTGGTGCTGCTGCCGCACTGGAACAGCCGCCCGGCCACCGCGGTGCAGCGCCACGACGTGGCACCGAACACCAGCATGGCAATCAAGCCACTGCGTACCTAAAGGAAAGCGAGCGAATGAGACCCTTCTGGCTGCAACAGGCCCTGGATTCGGCGCAGGAAGCGGCGTGCCCGCCGCTGCAAGGCGACAGCCGTTGCGATGTGTGCATTGTCGGCGGCGGCTACACCGGCCTGTGGACCGCGTTGATGCTCAAGGAAGCGGTGCCGGCGCTGGATGTCGTGCTGATCGAGGCCGACATCTGCGGCGCTGGCGCCAGTGGTCGCAATGGCGGTTGTGCGCTGTCGTGGTCGGCCAAGTACTTCACCCTCGAGCGCCTGTTCGGGGCGGCTGAAGCGGTGCGGCTGGTGCACGAATCGGAACGCAGCATCGGTGCCATCGGCGCGTTTTGCGCGGCCAATGGCATCGACTGTGACTACCGCCTGGACGGCACGCTGTACACCGCCACCAACTCGGCCCAGGTCGGTGTCACCGATGCGGTGATCGCCGCGCTGGAGCAGCAGGGGGTGAATTCGTTCCAGCGGCTGCCGCTGGACCAGGTGCAACGCCTGGCGGGGTCGGCGCGGCACCTGGAAGGCTGGTTCTCGCCTGCCGCCGCCACCGTGCAGCCAGGGCAGTTGGTGCGCGGCCTGCGGCGGGTGGCGCTGCAGCGTGGCGTGCGCATTCACGAAGGCACGGCCATGACGAGCTTGGCGCACGGTGCGCCGGTACAGGTGCGCACGGCCCACGGCACGGTGCACGCCGACCGTGTGGTGTTGGGCCTCAATGCCTGGATGGCGCGGGCGTTCCCCCAGTTCGAGCGCAGTGTAGCGATTGTGTCCAGCGACATGATTATCACCGAGCCGTGCCCTGAGCTGTTGCGCGAAATCGGCCTGGACAGCGGCGTCAGCGTGCTCGATTCGCGCATTTTCGTGCATTACTACCACAACACCTCCGATGGCCGACTGATGCTCGGCAAGGGCGGCAATACCTTCGCCTATGGCGGGCGCATGCTGCCGGTATTCGACCAGCCCTCACCCTACCGGCCGCTGCTGCGTGAAAGCCTGGGCGAGTTTTTCCCGGCGTTGGCGGACGTGCCCTTGGCGGCCAGCTGGAATGGGCCGTCGGACCGCTCCGTCACGGGCTTGCCGTTCTTCGGCCGGTTAGACGGGCAGGGCAATGTGTTCTATGGCTTTGGCTATTCCGGCAGCGGCGTCGGGCCGTGCCACATGGGTGGGCAAATCCTGTCGTCGCTGGCGCTTGGCCTGGACAACCCCTGGACCCGCTCGCCATTGGTCAAGGGGCCGCTGGGGCTGTTTCCGCCAGAGCCGATTCGCTACCTGGGGTCGCTGATGGTGCGCAATGCCATTCGCCGCAAGGAGCGCGCCGAGGACCGCGGGCTACGACCACGGCACCTCGATGTACGCCTGGCACGTTTTGCGGCGGCGGCGGGGAAGGCCGACAAAGCATGAGATTTCTTGTCGATCACATGCCCGAGGGCGTATAAACTGCACCCACTTTTGGCCGGTCGCTTCCTGAACTGGCCGTTGAAACAAGAGAGTCGACATGGGCGCACAGTGGAAAGCCAAACATAGAGAAACAGCGGCCAATGCCAAAGGCAAGATCATGGGCAAGCTGTCCAAAGAGATCCAGATCGCTGCCAAATCGGGCGCCGATCCCGACATGAACCCGCGCCTGCGCCTGGCGATCGTGCAGGCCAAAAAGGCCTCGATGACCCGCGAGACCCTGGACCGGGCAATCCGCAAGGGTGCCGGCCTGGACGGTGATGCCGTGCAGTATCACGCGGTCAGCTACGAAGGTTTTGCGCCGCACCAGGTGCCGCTGATCGTCGAGTGCCTGACGGACAACATCAACCGTACCGTCGCGCAGATCCGCGTGCTGTTCCGCAAGGGCCAGCTGGGTGCGAGCGGTTCGGTGGCCTGGGACTTCAACCACGTCGGCCTGATCGAAGCCACCCCGAGCGAAGGTGCCGACCCGGAAATGGCCGCCATCGAAGCCGGTGCCCAGGACTTCGAGGAAGGGGAAGAAGAGGGTTCGACCCTGTTCATCACCGACACCACCGACCTGGACGCGGTGCAAAAGGCCCTGCCGGAGCATGGTTTTACCGTGACCTCGGCAAAGATCGGCTACACCCCGAAGAACCCGGTAAGTGCTGCCAGCTTGAGCGCTGAGGCATTGGCCGAGGTCGAGGCGTTCCTCGAGGCGATCGATGAGAACGATGACGTGCAGAACGTCTATGTCGGCCTGACCGACTAAAAGCCGGGGCCGCTTTGCGGCCCATTCGCGGGGCAAGCCCGCTCCCACAGCCCTCCGCTAACCTCAAACACGGCGGAGCTCTGTGGGAGCGGGCTTGTCCCGCGAATGGGCCGGTGAATTTGATAAAGGGGAGCCTGCATGAACCCAACTTTCGCCTCCCTGAGCCTCGCCCATCTACGCACCCTCGACTGCCTCCTGCAGCTCAAGAACCTCAGCCACGCCGCCGAGCGCCTGGGTGTCAGCCAATCTGCCCTGAGCCGTCAACTGGCCCACCTGCGCGAAGCATTCGACGACCCGCTGCTGGTGCGCCAAGGCCGTGGCTACGTGCTCAGCGAGCATGCCGAAGCCCTGGTCGAGCCACTGCGCCAGGTCCTAGAAGAGCTACACGCCCTGCGCCAACCGGCCGTGTTCGACCCCGCCCGCTGCGAGCGCCGTTTCTGCCTGGCGGCCTCGGACTACGTCGCCGAGCATATGCTGCCGCTGCTGGTGGCGGCGCTGGAGCACGAAGCGCCCGGCGTGTCCCTCGAATACCGCACCTGGCAGGCTGGCCAGTACGCGTTGCTGGCCAGTGGCGAGATCGACCTGGCCACCACCTTGTTCGATGAGTCGCCGCCCAACCTGCATGGTCGTCTGCTCGGCGAGGACCGCGCGGTGTGCCTGATGCGCCGCGACCACCCGTTGACCGCCCATGCAACGCTCAGCCAGGCAGCCTATCTGGCGCACAAGCATGTGCGCATTTCCGGGGGTGGCGACAAGGACAGCTTCATCGATCGCCACCTGCGCGCCCAGGGCCTGCAGCGGCGGGTCAGCCTGGAAGTGCCGTTTTTTTCGGCCACCGTGCAGGTGATCGGCAATAGCCAGGCGGTGGCCACGGTCCCGGAGCACATCGCCCGGCAACTGTGCCGTTTGCATGACCTGGCCTGGCGACCGTTGGGCTTCATCGATCACAGCCAGCGTTACTGGGTGGTTTGGCACCAGCGCCTGCAGGCCTCGGCCGAGCACCGCTGGTTGCGCAACCGGGTGTTCGAGCTGTGGCGCCAGTCCCAGTTCGGCGTGCAAGGGGGGCATGCGCCAACGCCATAGGAGGTATGCACGAAGCGGGGTTCTTTGCAGGGCGGGTGGCACCTAGACTGATGGGCCTGTATTGCCAGTGCCGGCCTCTTCGCGGGCAAGCCCGCTCCCACAGGATCCGCACAGTGCTCAAGCTGTGATTCACCTGTGGGAGCGGGCTTGCCCGCGAAGAGGCCGGCCCAGGCAGCAAACTGCCCAATGGAGACCGCCCGTGACCCCAGAACAATTCCGCCAGTACGGCCACCAATTGATCGACCTGATCGCCGACTACCGCCAAACCGTGGGCGAACGCCCGGTCATGGCCCAAGTCGAACCGGGCTACTTGAAAGCGGCCCTGCCGGCAGGCGCCCCGCAGCAGGGTGAACCCTTCGAGGCGATTCTCGACGACGTCAACAACCTGGTCATGCCGGGCCTGTCGCACTGGCAGCACCCGGATTTCTACGGTTACTTCCCGTCCAACGGCACGTTGTCATCGGTGCTGGGCGACTTTCTCAGTACCGGCCTGGGTGTATTGGGCCTGTCCTGGCAGTCCAGCCCAGCCTTGAGCGAGCTGGAAGAAACCACCCTCGACTGGCTGCGCCAGTTGCTCGGCCTTTCAGGGCAATGGAGCGGGGTGATCCAGGACACCGCCTCGACCAGCACCCTGGTGGCGCTGATCTGCGCCCGCGAGCGGGCCAGCGATTACGCGTTGGTCCGCGGTGGCCTGCAGGCCCAGGCCAAGCCGCTGATCGTCTACGTCAGCGCCCACGCCCACAGCTCGGTGGACAAGGCCGCACTGCTGGCCGGTTTTGGCCGTGACAACATTCGCCTGATCCCCACCGACGCGCAGTTCGCCCTGCAGCCAGAAGCGCTGCGGGCAGCCATCGAGCAGGACCTGGCGGCAGGTAATCAGCCTTGTGCGGTAGTTGCGACCACCGGCACTACCGCCACCACGGCGCTCGACCCACTGCGCCCAATTGGTGAAATCACACAGGCCCATGGCCTGTGGCTGCACGTTGACTCTGCCATGGCGGGGTCGGCGATGATTTTGCCCGAGTGCCGCTGGATGTGGGACGGCATCGAGCTGGCCGACTCGGTGGTGGTCAACGCGCACAAATGGCTGGGTGTGGCCTTTGATTGTTCGATCTACTACGTGCGCGACCCACAGCACCTGATTCGGGTGATGAGCACCAACCCCAGCTACCTGCAGTCGGCGGTGGATGGTGAGGTCAAGAACCTGCGTGATTGGGGTATTCCACTGGGCCGGCGGTTCCGCGCTTTGAAACTGTGGTTCATGTTGCGCAGTGAAGGCGTCGAAGCGCTGCAGGCGCGCTTGCGGCGTGATTTGGATAATGCTCAGTGGCTTGCTGGGCAGGTCGAGACGACGCCGGGTTGGACGCTATTGGCACCCGTGCAGTTGCAGACGCTGTGCATCCAGCATCGGCCGGCGGGGCTGGAAGGGGAGGCGCTGGATGCGCATACCAAGGCCTGGGCCGAGCGGCTCAATGGTTCTGGGGAGGCGTATGTAACGCCGGCGACCCTTGATGGGCGGTGGATGGTGCGGGTGTCGATTGGCGCATTGCCGACCGAGCGGGAGCATGTTGAACAACTGTGGCAGCGGCTGCAGGAAGTGATCAAGGGCTGAAAACGCTGGGGCCGCTTTGCGGCCCATTCGCCGGCAAGCCGGCTCCTACAGGGATTTGCGCACACCTGTAGGAGCCGGCTTGCCGGCGAAAGGGCTGCGCAGCAGCCCCCTGCGATCGATCAGTGGCTTGCAGTCTGCAAGCTGCCTTTACGGCTGGCTTCGTACGCGGCCTTTTCCATCGGCTTGGCTTGCGGGTTGCCGAGGTCTTCCATCGACAGGCGATGGGTTTCCGGTGCGATGTACGCCGCCAGGGCGCAGATGCAGGTGATGAAGAACGCCATGCCACCCACGACCAGTGGAATGTTGTCCGAGCCCGGTGGTGCCACCAGGGCGAACAGCGCTGGCAGCATGGCCGTCAGCATGGTGCCGATGTTCTGCGCAATGGCCATGGCCGAAACACGGTAGCGGGTCTGGAACAGCTCAGGGTAGAAGCTTGGGAACACCGCGTTGTAGCCCTGGTAGACCATGCCCCACATCACGATCGAGGCGGCGAAGGCCAGCGGTACGTTCTGGATGCTGATCGCATACAGGTAGACGAAGGCCAGCAGGCCCGAACCCAGGCACCCGGCGATCATGGTCGGGCGACGGCCGATCTTGTCGGAAAGGTTGCCGACGAATGGAATCACCAACACCGCGACGATGTTGCCGACCACCGGAATCCACAGGTACACGCTCTTGTCGAAGCCGATGCCATAGGCCGGCTGCACCGCGTAGGCCGCGCCGAAAATGGTCGCGACAACCGGGATCACGTTCATCAGGGCCATGAACATCACCAGCACCATGTGTTTCCAGCTGTGGCGGAAGGCCTCGCTGACCGGCGATTTGGCGACTTTGTCCTGCTTCTCTTCTTTCACGAAGGCAGGCGTTTCGTGCACTTCTTTACGGATGATGAAACCGGCGATCAGCACCACGGCGCTCATCAGGAACGGAATCCTCCAGCCCCAGTCGTTGAAGGCTTCACTCGGCATGAAGTAGGCCAGTGGCAGGAACACCGCCGCCGCCAATACCTGGCCGGCTTGTACGCCCTGCAGGGTGAAGCTCGCGTAGTAGCCTCGTCGGCCGAACGGCGCGTGCTCCATGATCATCGAACTGGCACCGGAGATCTCGCCGGCTACCGCGAAGCCCTGGACCAGGCGCAGCAGCACCAGCAAGACGGGGGCGAGGATACCGATGTCGTGGTACGTCGGCAGCAGGCCGACGGCCATGGTCGACACACCCATCAGGAACATGCACAGCAGCAGTACGTTCTTGCGTCCGCGGGTATCACCCCAGTGGCCGAGCACGATGGCGCCGACCGGGCGGGCCAGGTAGCCGACCCCGTAAGTGGCCAGCGAGGCGATGATCGCCATTTTCGGGTCGGTGTTAGGGAAGAAGATTTGCGGGAAAATCAGGGCCGCAGCCTGTGCATAGATGAAAAAATCGTAGTACTCGAGTGCCGAGCCTATCCATCCACTGGCGGTCGCTTTCTTGGCTTGAGAGCTGGAGTGAGCCATCGGTGTCTCCGTTGTTCTTGTTGGTTCCCGCACGGCGCAAGGCGAGCGTGGGGTTATCTCGGGAGTGGGGTCAAACGTGAAGTGCGGGCGTATTCCGCGCCAAGGCCGTGACAGGCAGCCAGGAGACAGGTGCGGATCGCAAGGCGAGAGCAGTGTTCATAGGTCGGTACCCGGTTTTATTGAACTTATTATGTTGTGGCGTTGGGCTTGTTAGCGCAGGTTCTGCCGAACGACCGTCTGGCAAGAAGGCAGTGGTCGGTGTGCCTGCGTCTGGTTTCATGTTGACCACGGGGTGGCGGTCTAGCAATTCGCGAAATCCGGTTTTGTTCGGTAATCGAACACAAAACTAACCATTCCGTACAAAGAGATTGATGAGGCGACTTTACCTGCGAATAATCCATCATGCCAGGCACCGTTACCGTGGTTTTCCTGCGCCGTCGTCCCCTAACAACAAGGAACTCCCGCCATGCAGCGTTCGATTGCCACCGTGTCCTTGAGCGGCACTCTGCCGGAAAAGCTCGAAGCCATCGCCGCCGCCGGTTTCGACGGCGTCGAGATTTTCGAAAACGACTTGCTCTATTATGCCGGCAGCCCGCGTCAGGTTCGCCAGATGTGCGCGGACCTGGGTATCGCCATCACCCTGTTCCAGCCGTTCCGCGACTTTGAAGGCTGCCGCCGCGACCGGCTGCAGCGCAACGTCGACCGCGCCGAGCGCAAGTTCGACTTGATGCAAGAGCTGGGCACTGACCTGGTGCTGGTGTGCAGCAACGTCCAGGCCGATGCCCTGGGCGACGAGCAACTGCTGGTGGATGACCTGCGCCTGCTGGCCGAACATGCCGGCAAGCGTGGCCTGCGCATCGGCTACGAAGCGTTGGCCTGGGGCCGTCACGTCAATACCTACCAGCAGGTCTGGAACCTGGTGCGCCAGGCCGACCATCCGTCGCTTGGGGTGATTCTCGACAGTTTCCATACCTTGTCGCTCAAGGGCGACCCGAGCGCGATCCGTGACATCCCGGGCGACAAGATTTTCTTTGTGCAGATGGCCGACGCACCGATCCTGGCCATGGACGTGCTGGAGTGGAGCCGGCATTTCCGCTGCTTCCCGGGGCAGGGCGAAATGGACCTGGCCGGCTTCCTCGCGCCGATCCTCACCACCGGCTACCGCGGCCCGCTGTCCCTGGAAATCTTCAACGACGGCTTCCGCGCCGCGCCACCTCGGCAGAATGCCGCCGACGGCTTGCGCTCGCTGCTGTACCTCGAAGAGCAGACCCGCCTGCGCCTGGAGCAAGAGGCCGTGGCGGTGGAGCCGGGCGTGCTGTTCAACCCGCCGGCGGCGAGTGCCTATGATGGCGTGGAGTTCCTCGAATTCGCCGTCGACGAGGCGGTGGGTGCGCGCTTGAGCAACTGGCTGAAACGCCTGGGCTTCGCCGACGCCGGCAAGCACCGCAGCAAGGACGTGCAACTGTTGCGTCAGGGCGACATCAACATCGTCCTCAATGCCGAACCCTATTCGTTTGGCCACAACTTCTTCGAGGCGCATGGCCCGTCGTTGTGCGCCACGGCGTTGCGCGTCAAGGACCAGCAAGCTGCCTTGAAGCGCGCCACGGCCTTCCGTGGTCAGCCGTTCCGTGGCCTGGTCGGCCCCAACGAGTGCGAAGTACCCGCCGTGCGCGCGCCCGACGGCAGCCTGTTGTACCTGGTAGAACAGGGCACTGCTGGCCAGACCCTGTATGACACCGACTTCAGCCTGGACAAAACCGCCACTGCCAGCGGTGGCCTGCGCCGTATCGACCACATGGCCCTGGCGCTGCCGGCCGAGTCGCTGGACAGCTGGGTGCTGTTCTACAAGAGCCTGTTCGACTTCGCCGCCGACGACGAAGTGGTGCTGCCCGACCCGTACGGCCTGGTCAAGAGCCGTGCGCTGCGCAGCCAGTGCGGCACCTTGCGCCTGCCGTTGAACATTTCCGAGAACCGCAACACCGCCATTGCCCACGCATTGTCCAGTTACCGCGGCTCGGGTGTGCATCACATCGCCTTCGATTGTGATGACATCTTCCGTGAAGTGGCGCGTGCCAAGTTGGCTGGCGTGCCGCTGCTGGAAATCCCGCTCAACTATTACGACGACCTGGCGGCACGCTTCGATTTCGACGACGAATTCCTCAGTGAACTGGCGTATTACAATGTGCTGTATGACCGCGATGCCCAAGGCGGCGAACTGTTCCACGTGTACACCGAGCCGTTCGAGGAGCGCTTCTTCTTCGAGATCATCCAGCGCAAGGGCGGCTATGCCGGGTATGGCGCAGCGAACGTCGCCGTGCGCCTGGCAGCCATGGCCAAGGCCCGCAGCGGGGCAGCGCGCAAGCCGGTGCTTTAAGCGCCTTCAAGAGGCAGTCGCGTTCTGTGATTGTCACAACCCTGTGGGAGCGGGCTTGTCCCGCGAATGGGGCTACGCGGGGCATGGCACCGGCTTTGCCGGTGTTCGCGGGGCAAGCCCGCTCCCACAAGGGTCGGCAACTCGCTTGCAATGCCACACAGGGTTCACCGCCCCTCGGCCACCATCAACAACGCCTGCGGCACCGCACTTTGCGGATGCTGCGGCTCCTGCAGGCTGACCAAGCGCAACCCAGCCATGTCCAATGCATTCAGCCAACTGGCCAAGGTGCGGAAGTACCAGGGCATCGGCCGCCAGTCCCCGGCAAACCCTGCGAACGACTCTTCCCGCCAACCATCCTGATAATCGCCCGCAGCCACACTCCAGGGGTGCAACGTCTGGATCACCACTGCACCACCCGGAGCCAGCAGCCCATTCATCGCCGCCAGCAAGGGGATGACGTCCTGCTGCAACAACGCAAAATTGGCACAAACCAAATCGTAGCCACGGCCAACGCTGACGTCGCCCTCGGCCAGCTGTGCGTAACTGGCAAGGTGCACCTCGGTGGAGCCTGCCGCACGGGCCGCCTCCACCAGGGTGTTGTCGCCATCCACGCCGACCGCCTCAATGCCGCGATCAGCCAGCGCCCGCAGCAACCAGCCTTCACCACACCCAAGGTCGAGCACGCGCTCGGGTTGCCGGCTGAGAATGGCCAGCAGGATAGCCTGGTCTGTCACCTGCCGACGGCTCTCGATGGCGCCACTGCGCACCGCGTCGATCCAGGCCTGGGCGTTGTGCTGCCAGCTGTGCAGCAGGTTGTCTTCGGGGTTGTGCATGGGGGGGCTCCGCCGCCTTGGGTGAGTTGAAGCATAGGCCGCGAGCGCGCGCCTTTGCGGCTGAATGCTGGCCCATATTGAACTTGCTTTGCGCGCCAGCGCTAACTTACCATTGAAAATAGTTCTCACTTGCGTAGACAAGACCGCCCATGAGCGACGTGCTGCCCAGCCCTGACAATCACATACGCAATGTCGAAGCGCTTTACACCGGCCACCAGGGCTGGTTACACGCGAAATTGCGCAGGCGCCTGGGCAACGCGGTCGATGCGGCCGACCTGGTTCAGGACACGTTCACCCGTATCCTCGCCTCCAAAGCCGTCGTATTCGATGAGCCCCGCGCTTATCTGAGTTGCGTCGCTGGCGGCATTCTCGCCAACTGGTGCAAACGTAAATCACTGGAGCGTGCGTACTTGGCGGCACTTGAGCACCTGCCTGCCCCTGAAGTGCCTTCGCCAGAGACGCGCTTGCTGATCCTGGAAACCCTGCACGAGATCGATGCCATGCTCGATACCTTGCCGCCACTGGTCCGGCGCGCGTTTCTGCTGTCGCAGTTGGCTGGCATGAAGTACGAGGCGATTGCCGAGCAGCTCGGTATATCGCTGATTACCGTCAAACGCTACATGAAGCAGGCATTCGTTCAGTGCTTGAGGCTGGTCGACTAGATGGCCGATGCACAGCGCGCCGAGCCGGTAGACGCCGAAGCGCTCGAAGAAGCCGCCGAGTGGTTGATGTGCATGAGCGCAGGCGACGTGACCGATGCGCAGCAGGCCGACTGGCTGGCCTGGCGCAACAGCAGCCCGGCCCGAGCAAGCGCTTGGCAGCGCGCGGAGCGGTTGATGGGCAAGTTGGGTGGCCTGCCACCGGCACTGTCGATGCCTGCACTGGACCGCCCGGCCGACCCTGGCCGTCGTGCACTGGTCAGCCGGCTGGCCCTGCTGCTGGCCCTGGCCCCGGCCAGCTGGGCAGGTTGGCGGCTGACCGAGCAACAAGGTTGGGCAGCTGACTACCGCTCCGGCATTGGCGAACGCCTTGACCTTACCCTGGCCGATGGCACGCAGGTTGTGCTCAATACCGACTCCGCGATCGATGTACGTTTCAATGCCGGCGAGCGGTTCATTCGTTTGCTCCGTGGCGAAATCCTGGTGCAGACGGCCCCCGACATCGTGGTCCCTGCTCGCCCGCTGTGGGTAGGGACGCGGGAGGGGCGCATGCAAGCCTTGGGCACCCGGTTCACCGTGCGGGAGTTCGGCGGGCGTACCTACCTGGCGGTCATCGAAGGTGCGATTCGCATCGAACCTGGCAATGCCGATCACCTTGCCCGCCGCGTCGTGCAAGCCGGCCAACGCGCTGACTTCGACGCCCGAACGATCGCTGCACCAAGGCCGGCAGACGAGGCTGTCACGGCCTGGACCCAGGGCATGCTGCTGGCGGACAAGATGAGGCTGGACGCTTTCGTTGCCGAGCTGGCGCGTTACCAACGGGGGTTCATTCGTTGTGATCCAGGCATTGCCGACCTTCGCGTATCGGGGGCATTTCCCATCAGCGACCCGCGTCGAACGTTGAGCATGCTGGAGTCGACTTATGCCCTGCGGGTGGAGGCGCACATGGGGGGCTACTGGACGATGCTTGCGCCGCGCTGACCGCACTGCAAAAAAAGTCGTGCCCAGGTGATACTTTTTTCCGCCTCGGCTGGCAATAGGAGTGAACACCTCCATTCCCGGTCAGAAGGACCCTCCTGTCATGCCTGTTGCAAGTCGTCCCCAGCTCGCCATTGCAATCCGTCGCGCCCTGTTCAGCTGTGTGCTGGTAGCAGGTGCCAGCCATTCATGGGCGGCGCTCGCACAACCACTGGAGGCGACGGCTACCAGGCCGTACGACATCGCCCCAGGGCCGCTCGGCCGGGTCATGGCCAGCTTCGCGCTGGCCTCGGGTGTGGCCCTGTCGTTCGAGCCTGCATTGACGGAAGGCCTGTACAGCCCAGGCCTCAACGGTCGCTACTCCCCGCGTGACGGCATGGCGCAACTGCTCGCCGGCAGTGGGCTCGAACTGGTCGAGCTGGGCGACGACAGCTTCAAGCTGATCAGGCAAGTGGCCAGTGGCGACGGCCTGACCCTGGCCGCGACCACCATCGACGCCAACAGCATGCGCCACGAAACCCTGCCAGAGGCTTATGCCGGCGGGCAAGTTGCCCGTGGCGGGCGGTTGGGCATGCTGGGCAACAAGGATGTGATGGACACGCCCTTCAACGTCACCAGCTATACCGCCAAAACCCTGGCGGACCTGCAGACGGTCACCGTCGCCGATGCCCTGGAGCGTGACCCTTCGGTGCGCTCCACGGGGCAAACCGGCGGCATCGTCGATTCGTTTTTCATCCGTGGCTTCCCTGTCGGTGAGGGCAACCTAGGGGAGCTGGCTTTCGACGGCGTGTATGGCGTGGCGCCCAACTACCGCGTGTTTACCGAATATGCCGAGCGCGTCGAGGTGCTCAAAGGGCCAGGCGCGCTGATGTATGGGATTTCGCCTAACAGCGGGGTCGGCGGCGTGATCAACATCGTCCCCAAGCGCGCACTGGCCGAGGACCTGACCCGTTTCACCGCCAGCTACAGCTCCGACACACAAACCGGTGGCCACCTCGACATCAGCCGCCGCTTTGGTGATCAGCGGCAATGGGGTGTGCGTTTCAACGGCAGCCTCGCCCAGGGCGACACGGCCATCGACGACCAGCAACGGGCGTTGGATATCGGTGCCATCGCCCTGGATTACCAAGGTGAGCGCCTGCGCCTGAACCTGGACTTCATCAGCCAGCGGGAGCGCTGGGATGCCGCGTCGCGGCCCTTCACCGTGGCGCCGGGTGTCGACGTGCCTTCGGCCGCCAATGGCCGCACCAACCTGCCACAGGACTGGGGCTGGTCGGACACCCGCGAGCAATCCGCGCTGCTGGGTGGGGAATACGACCTGAGCGATTCGTTAACTGTGTTTGCCCATGCGGGTGGCGGCAGGGCGGATGTCGCGCGGATGTCCGACCAGGTGCCGAAAATCCTCAATGACGCGGGCGACACCAGCAATACTCCGGGCTACTACAAGTTCAATGTCGACCGCTCCACCGCCGACGTGGGCGTACGCGGGCTGTTCGAAACCGGGCCGATCAACCATACCGTCACGCTCATGGCGACCCGTTACCAGGATGAGCTGTCGCGGGGCATCAACAATGGCACGGAAATAATCTCGAACATCTATCACCCCGTAGCGGTGCCCAAGCAGTACATCAGTGCGCCAAACGTGAATCGGGTGTCTGAAGCCGAGTTGTCCGGCGTAGCGATGACCGACACCTTGGCGGTGCTCGATGACCGCGTGCAACTGACCCTGGGCGTGCGCAGGCAAGCGATCGAGTCGCGTAACTACAGCACCGCAGGCGCGATGACTGCCCGCTACAAAGACAGTGCGACAACGCCCGTTGTCGGGGTGGTGGTGAAACCCTGGGAGAATGTCTCGCTGTACTACAACTACGTCGAAGGTCTGAGCAAAGGCGATGTGGCACCGGCCACGGCGGGCAATGCCGGTGAAGCCTTTGCCCCCTATGAAACCAAGCAGCACGAACTGGGGGTGAAGTTCGAACGGGACACCTTCATGACCACCTTGGCGCTGTTCCAGATCGAAAAACCCAGTGGCGAACTGGGCGCTGGCAACCTGTTTTCGGTTCAGGCGCAGCAGCGCAACCGTGGCATCGAGTTGAGCATGTTCGGTGAAGTCGCGCCCGGTACCCGACTGCTGGGCGGCGTGACCCTGCTGGACGGCGAACTGACCGATTCGGCCACGGCGGCCAACAAGGGCAATGAGCCTGTGGGCGTGCCCGATGTGCAGGCCAACCTCTGGGCCGAGTGGGACACGCCTTGGGTCGAAGGTGTCACCTTGACCGGTGGCGCGATCTACACCGGCAGCCAGTACATCAACCAGGCCAACACCCAGGAGCTCGATGCTTGGACACGTTTCGATGTGGGCGCGCGCTACACCACCCACATCGAAGGCCGTCCTACCACCTTCCGGGCCACGGTGCAGAACGTCTTCGACCGTGAGTACTGGTCGGGGGTCGCTTCGTATGGCGCGATATCGCCTGGCTACCCACGCGCCCTGCAGCTGTCGGCGACGGTCGATTTCTGAGGCCGGTTCGGCCTGGGCGCACTCAGGGTTTTGCGGTCACTTGTTCATACGCCAGGGTCATGGTGTGCCAGGTATGCGTGTCTGCAGGTATCAGGTGTTCTATGCGCAGCGAGGCCACGGTCACGTCCAGCGGCATGCCAAAGGTGGTGAAGGTGGACAGGAACTTCAGCTCACCGTGGGCCGAGCGCAGGCGCGTCAACACGACCGGCGAAGGCGATGGGGCAATCGCTAGCGCGGCGGGGCAGGGCAGGTCTTGCAGTAGCTGCGCCAACTGAGGGTTGCCCGCCGCTTCCCGCGAGGCCCTATGCCACGCGGTGGCGCGGATTTCATCGGCATTGATCAACTGGTCGCCCAGGCCCTCGGGGCACAGCAGCGTTTCCAGCAGGTTGAGCGGCGCATCATCACGGGGCTGTACCCCCGCCATCTGCAACAGCAGCCCGGCGCTGGTGTTGGCGGCGGTGATGTACCACTTGCTATCCAGGACGATCGCTGGAGCGGGGTTGTTGGCCTGCAAAATATGCGCAATCGCCTCGTGCACCATTGCCATGGCGGGCGCATTCAGCGGCGACGCGGTGTAGCGGGGCGCATAACCTGCCGCGAGGAAAACCTCGTTGCACTCATCCAGCGGTACGTCCAACGCAGAAAGCAGGGCATGCAACGTGCCTGGGCTTGGTTTGGCGCGGCCGGTCTCCACGCAGCTCAGGTGACGCTGGGATACGTTGGCGCGTAGCGCCAGCTCAAGCTGACTCAAACCTGCCTGTTGACGGTGCCGGCGCAAGTGGTTGCCTGCCGGGTTACCGGCTGAGGCGGTCGGGTGGAAAGGGTGGTTACTCATGGGGCAACTCTGACGGGTCGTGAGCGGGGGCGTCGATGACCTGTGAGGTCATTGAGCAGGCTGCAACCATAGCACTACCTTGGCGCGGTATTGGTTAAGGAGCGTTGCAGATGAAAAGCACTTGGATCGCGCTGGCTACCCTGATGTCGTTTTCGCTATACACCGGCTGGACGATGCTCATTGCAGAGCAATCATTGCTCGCATTTGGCCTTGAACTGATGGCTCGGCCTGACACCGCGCAGGTTGTAATCGACTTGTACGTGATGGCTGGGCTTGCGTGCGCCTGGATGATCTCGGATGCCCGTTCGAAAGGGCGATCGTGGTTACGGGTTGCCCCTTTTTTGCTGCTCACGGCTGTGTTTGTGTCGGTGGGGCCGCTTCTGTACATCGTGTTTGAAGGCTTTGGCAGGCGCTCGGCACATCATGCTCAGGAGGGGGCATGATGCACGGTGCCCTGTCTGTCTATGCGGTCTGTGTGGTCGCGCTGTTCCTGAAGATGCTGGCGATCTCTTGCTACCAAGGCTATTACCGCCTGCGTTACAAGGCCTTCACCAATGGTGAAGACGCAGCGTTCTTTGGGCGCTTGGCCAATGTTGACGAATTGCCGCAGGTCAGCCGGGCGGGCAGGGTTTGGGCGAATGATCTGGAGAACATTCCGGCGTTTTTTGCCTTGGCCGGCTTGGCTATTGCGCTGAATGCTGCTGCGGTCGTCATTATTTGGCTGACTGTGGTGTTCACCGTTGCCAGGGTGGCGCATACGGTGTGCTACCTGAGTGGTTTGCAGCCCTGGAGGACAGTCAGCTTTGCGGTTGGGCTGGTGTGCTTGCTGGGGCTGGCGGTAACGGTCTTGCAAGCTTGTGGGTTGTAAGTAGGCTTTAGGATCTTGGGGCGCAAAACGCCCCAACAATCTCAAGCTTGAACAAAGCCAGAGCAGGTCAGTTACTCACCATCAACTCCGGCCCAAGGTAATTATTGACCAGCTCGATATCGTCATCCCCCAGGCTGCCCACCGATGACGCCAGGCGCAGGCGCGACATCAGGTAGTTCAACTTGGCCTCGAACAGGTCATGCCGTGCGTCGAACAGCAATTCCTCGGCATTAAGCACATCCGAGTTGGTACTGGTACCGCCCTCCTTGAAGCCCTTGCGTGTCGAGGTCAGCGAGCGTTCGTTGGACGCGACGGCCTTTTCCAGCGCATGGATACGCATGGCACCACTCTGCACACCTCGGTACTCACGGGTGGTGCCGGAGATGACTTCCTGGCGGGTGGCGTCGAGCTCGTCCAGCGCTTTCGAACTGTTGGCGCTGGCCTGGCGGGTCAGCGCGCTGGTGCTGCCGCCGCTGTACAACGGGATGTTCAGTTCCAGGCCGATCGAGCTGTACTGGTTGCGCTGGTTCAGCTCTGAAATCGATTGGCTGCTGCCCGCGGTGTAACCGGCAACGAAGTCCAGGGTCGGCCAGTGCCCGGCCTTGGCCCGGTTCACCTCTTCTTCTGCCAGTTCGTAACTGTGCCGGCGGGCGTGAATCAGCGGGCTGTCGGTTTGTGCTTTGACCAGCCAGTCCTGCAGGTTGCCCGGCAGCAGCGGCGGGGTAGTAAAGCCTGGCTGCAAGGTGGTCAGCGATGCCGGGGTTTCACCGATGTACTCCTCGAGCTTGCGGCGGGCGTTGACCAGGTTGTCCTGCGCCTCGATCAGGTCGGCTTCTGCCAGGTCGCGGCGAGCGACCGATTCGTCGATGTCGGTCACCGTGCCGGCGCCCAGCTCCATGCGCCGTTTCGCTGACGCAAGCTGCTCCTCGAAAGCGTTCAGCTTGGCCCTGGCCAGGGTGATGGTTTCGCTGGCCAACAGCACATCGAAATAACTGTCTGCCAGGCGCACCGCGGCATCCTGGCTCTTGGCATCGAACACCGCGACGCTGTAGTCGGCACGCTGCTGGCCCTGGTGGTATTCGGCCATCTTCTGTTTGTTGAACAGCGGTTGGCGCAGGCGCACGCTGGCGCCTTTGGAGTCGTAGTCCAGGTCGTTGTCCTGGCCGCTCTGGCGCTGCGAGCCATTGACCTTGTTGTAATAGGCCGTGGCATTGATCTGCGGCAGCAGGCCGGCTTGGCCGATGGCCCGGTTTTCCAGGCCGGCTTGTTTCTCATGCTCGGCGGCATGGTAGATGGGCCCTTGGTACTGCAGCAGGTCCCAGGCTTGCTTCAGGTCCATGGCACTGGCTGGCAAGGACAACCCCAACAGGCACAACATCAGGCAGTGACGGTTCATCTCATTGCTCCTTGAAAGCGCTGTCGACGCGTTCGAGCATGGGTTTGAGCAGGTAGCTGAGCAGGTTGCGCTCGCCGGTCTTGATGGTGACGGTGGCCGGCATGCCGGGGCGTATGTGGTTGCTGTCCAGCAAGCTCATGCCGGCGGGTGAAACGTCCACCTGCGCCAGGTAGAACGGCTGCTTGCTCTCTTCATCGAGCAGGCGGTCGGCAGAGATGGTTTTCACACGGCCGGGGATGTTTGGGGTCTGTGCGTGATTGAAGGCCGGGAAGGCGATGTCCACGGCAAGCCCTGGGACCATTTTGTCGATGGCCTGCACCGGGATCATCGCGTCGACCTGCAACGGCTCGTCGAGTGGGACGATTTCCATCAGCTTGGCGCCTGGCTGGATAACCCCGCCGACCGTGGCGATGCCCAGCGCCTGGACCATGCCATCGATGGGTGAGCGGATCACCGTGTGGGTCACTTCGTAGTCCAATGCACGCAAGCGGTCGGCCAGGGTGGTGTTTTCCTTGGCGGTGTCGGTCAGTTGCGACTCGACCTCTTTCAAGTAATCGTGCTGGCGCTGAAGCATGCGCAGCTTGATCTCGGTGGCCTGGCTGCGTACCCGGGCGATGTTGTTGAGGTTTTCGGCCTGGCCGGCGGAGAGGTCGGCGTTGCTGCGCTCCAGTTCCAGCAGGCGGTTGCGCGGCACATAACCTTCGGCGGCCAGCACGCGGGTCCCTTGCAGCTCTTGGCCGAGGAAGTTGATCTGCGAGGCGCGGGCACCGTACACCTGCTGCAGGCCTTTGAGCTGCACGGCCGATGCCGCCAGGTTCTCTTCGAGGATGCTGAGTTCGCCCGCCAGGCCGGCGCGGCGGGTGTCCAGCAAGCGCTGCTGCAAGTCCATGGCGGCCAGCAGGCGTGGGTCTGCGCCGAAGCGCTTGAGCAGCGCGGGGTCGAAGGTTACCGAGTCGCGGTTGTCGCGCTCGGCTTCGAGGCGGTTTTCCACGGTCTTGCTGACAATGTACTGGGCGCTGACTGCGCCCTGTTCGGCCACGGCTCGCAGGGCATCGAGGCGAACCAATTCCTGGTCCTTTTTCACCACGTCGCCTTCGCGCACCAGGATCGCTTCCACGGTGCCGCCGCTCAAGTGCTGCACGGCCTTGCGATTGCTGGTGACCTTGACCGTGCCGGTGGCGACCACGCCGGCATCCAGCGGCGCCAGCCAGGCCCACAGCAAAAAGCCGCCGAAGCCGGCCAGCACCAGCCACAGGCCCCAGCGCACCGGCTTGCCGGCATCCAGGTCGATCAGGCTCTTCGCCTCGGCAGGGATCAACTCGGTCGGTTGGCTCATGTGCATGATCGGTTACTCCCGTACTTTTACCGAAGCCAGCGGCGCTGCTGCGGCCGCCGGTATCACGCTTGCCTTGCGCAGGGCGGCAAAGACTTCGTCGCGCGTGCCCAGCATCTGCACGCCGCCGTCACGCAGCATCAGCACCTTGTCGACGGCGCACAGCACGTTGGGCCGGTGAGAAACCAGCACCACCGTGGCGCCACGGCCTTTGAGTTCGCCCAGGGCATCGACCAGGGCCTTTTCCCCGACATCGTCGAGGTTGGCGTTGGGCTCATCCAGCACCACCAGGTTAGGTTCGCCATACAACGCACGGGCCAGGGCAATACGCTGTTTCTGGCCACCGGAAAGCGGGCTGCCATCGGTGCCCAGGCGGGTGTCGTAGCCCTGCGGGAAGCGCAGGATCATCTCGTGCACGCCGGTGCTCTTGGCTGCGCGGATGACCGCATCGCTGTCCACCTCGGCAAACCGCGCGATGTTGTCGGCGATGGTCCCTTCGAACAGTTCGACGTCCTGCGGCAGGTAGCCGAGCCACGGGCCCAGTTCGCCTTTGTTCCAGGTGAAGATGTCGGCGCCGTCCAGGCGCACCTTGCCGGCCTGGGTCGGCCAGACGCCAACCAGCAGGCGGGCGAGGGTGGACTTGCCCGAGGCGGAGGGGCCGATGATGCCGAGGCTTTCGCCCGGCGCCAGGCTGAAGCTCACCCCACGCAGAATGGTGGTGTTGGTGCCGGGGGCGCCAGCAAATACGTTCTCCACGGCGAGCATGCCCAGGGGCCGTTGCAGCGACATGCTCGGTGGGCGGCGCGGGTAGTCCTGCAGCAGCTCGGTCAGCCGCCCCCAGGCTGACCGGCAGCCAAGCAGTTGCTTCCACGAGGCGATGACCTGTTCCACCGGCCCCAGTGCGCGACCGGTGAGGATCGAGCAGGCGATCATCATGCCCGGGGTGATCTTGCCTTCGATCGCCAGCAGCGCACCGGTGCCGAGGATGAGCGATTGCAGGGTGATGCGCACGAAGCGCCCGGTGCTGCTGATCAAGGCCGCACGGTCGGACGCCAGCGTCTGCATCTGCAGGATGCGCAGATGGCTCTGGTACCAACGCTTGCTGATCGACGGCAGCATGCCCATGGCCTCGATGACTTCGGCATTGCGCAGGTTGTTGTTGGCGTAGTTGGCAGACGACAGCGCCGCGTGGTTGGCCTCGGCCAACGGCTTGTGGGTGGCCTTCTCGGTGAGGTACGCCAGGCCGGCGAGGATCATCGAGCCGATCATCGTGACCAGCCCCAGCAGCGGGTGGATCAGGTAGCACACCAGCAGGTAGATGGGCGTCCACGGTGCGTCGAAGAAGGCGAACAAGCCATTACCGGTCAAGAACTGGCGGACCTGTGCCAGGTCTTGCAGGGCCTGGGCCGGGTTGCCACCGGCGCGGTTCAGGTTGCGCTCGAAGGCGGCGCTGAAGATGCGCCGGTTGAGGTCCATGTCCAGGCAGTTGCCGACCCGGATCAACACGCGGGTGCGGATCATTTCCAAGGCGGACATCAGCAGGAACAGCCCGACCACCAGCACGGTGAGCATCGTCAATGTGGTGACGTTACGGCTGACCAGGGCGCGGTCGTAGACCTGGAGCATGTAGACAGCTGGCGTCAACATCATGACGTTTATCACGCCACTGAAGCCTGCCAGTGAGTAGAAGCTGCGGCGCAGGCGAAAGAGCGCCTCGGCCAGCTCGGAACGGGTGCGCGGCTGCTTGTGCATCTGGGGCCTCCCTCTGTACCAAACCGGAGGCCGTTGCGGCGCTCTGGACTGCTCTAGATGTGGCTTCTGGACGGCACGCAGGCGGGTCGCTCTGTAGGCGAATCATCCGAAAACGCTGCGGTGCCCCACAAGCACGAGCGTAGGTTGCAACGAAACATCTTGTAATATCATTTCGCTCTATAAATTCTTTGAACTTTTTATAAGTCACGTAAAAACAGCGAGTTGCAACGCATTATCATCGAGAGTCATTTTTTCGACGGCTTATTGACAAGGTTTGAACCTACGACTTTAGTCTTGATTATTCGGGCCGCTCCAACGGGCCGCGCTTGACCAGATGTCATCGCACCACCGATCCCGGAAAACCGAACCACGAACTGCGCACGTCAGTACTGACTGGGCGCGGGATGGACCCTGTTGCCCTGTGTCTTTCTCCCGATAGATCGAGGGCAATCTAAATGGCCAATTTCAGCAAGTCGGACCTGGAGTTCATCCTCAAGCAGATCTTCATCGCCGAAGCCCACGCCAAGGGCGCCAATCTCATCGATCTGCTGCCCAACAGCCAGGTGCCGTTTGGCTTGCGCACCGTGGACGGCAGCTACAACAACCTGGTGGCCGGGCAAAGTGAGTTCGGTGCCGCCGACAATTCCTTCCTGCGTTTGCTTGATGCGTCGTACCGCGCGGCCTATGCCGGCACCGGCATGGTGGTCGACGGGCAGCCGCGTACCATCAGCAACCTGATCGTCGACCAGACGCCGAACAACCCCGCCGCCGTCGAAGCCAATGGCGGCGCGGCGCCGGTGATGAGCCCTGGCCTCGATGGGGTGTTCGGCACTGCTGACGACAAGCCCGTGTTCTTCATCCCCAACCAGTCTGCAGACGCGGGCCTGACGGCCGGTTTCAACGCCTGGATGACCTTCTTTGGCCAGTTCTTCGATCACGGCTTGGACCTGGTGACCAAGAGCACCACCGACATCGTGTTCATCCCGTTACAGCCGGACGACCCGTTGTACGTGCCCAACAGCCCGACCAACTTCATGGTGCTGCCACGTGCCGTGCGCACGGCCGGCGCGGACGGTGTGCTGGGCACGGCCGACGATGGCCAGCCCAACACCACCTCGCCGTTCGTGGACCAGAGCCAGACCTACAGCTCGCACCCCTCGCACCAGGTGTTCCTGCGCGAGTACATGCTCAACGCCGCGGGCGACCCGATCGCTACCGGGCGGCTGATCACCAACCGCGATCTCGGCGCCGACGGCAAGTTCGGCACGGCCGACGATGGCAATGGCGAAAATGGCGGCATGGCCACCTGGGCCGTGGTCAAGGCCCAGGCCCGCGACCTGCTCGGTATCAACCTGACCGATGCCGACGTGCACAGCGTGCCGCTGCTGGCGACCGATGCCTATGGCAACTTCCTGCGCGGGCCCAATGGCATGCCGCAGGTGGTAATGCGCGTCAGCAATGGCGCCGATGGGGTTGCCGGCACGGCCGATGACGTGACCCAACTGGTCGAGGGCAATCGCGCCGCGCCGATCAGCCTGGCCAATGCTGTCAGCACCGGGCACGGCTTCCTCGACGATATCGCCCACAACGCCGCGCCCGTGGTGGTCGGCGGCGTGCTGCAGGCCGACGGCGACACCGCGGTGGGCAATGCGCAGCTGGTGGGCCCAGGTGGCAACAACCTGACCTACGACAATGAACTGCTCGACGCCCACTACATCGCCGGCGACGGCCGGGTGAACGAGAACATCGGCCTGACCGCCGTGCACCACGTGTTCCACTCCGAGCACAACCGCTTGGTCCAGCAATCCAAGGACACCATCCTCGCCGCAGGCGACCTGGCCTTCCTCAACGAATGGCTGGTGGATGACGTTGCCGCGCTGCCGACCACACCTGCCGCGATCGCCGCGCTGGTGTGGGATGGCGAACGCCTGTTCCAGGCCGCCAAGTTCGGCACCGAGATGCAGTACCAGCACCTGGTGTTCGAGGAGTTCGCCCGCACCATCCAGCCGCAGATCGACGAGTTTCTGGCGCCCAACGGTTATGACACCTCGATCAACCCGGCCATCCTCGCCGAGTTCGCCCACGTGGTGTACCGCTTCGGCCACTCGATGCTGACCGAGACCGTCGACCGCTTCGACCCCGAGTTCAACCCCGTTCTTACCGACCCCAACAACCCCGACCAGCAGCTTGGCCTGATCGCTGCCTTCCTCAACCCGCTGGCATTCGCGGGCAGCGGGGCGACGGCCGATGAAGCGGCAGGGGCAATCATTCGCGGCGTGACGCGCCAGGTCGGCAACGAGATCGATGAGTTCGTTACCGAAGCCCTGCGCAACAACCTGCTGGGCCTGCCGCTCGACCTGCCGGCGCTGAACCTTGCCCGTGGGCGCGACACCGGCATCCCCTCGCTGAATGAGGCGCGCCGTGAGTTCTATGCCGCGACCGGCGACAGCCAGCTCAAGGCCTACATCAGTTGGGTCGACTTTGCCGACCACCTCAAGCACCCGGCATCGCTGGTCAACTTCATCGCCGCCTACGGCACCCATGCGACGATCACCGGGGCGACCACGCTGGCCGACAAACGTGCCGCCGCCATGGCCTTGGTGTTCGGGGGCGATGGCTCGCCGCTCGACCGCCTGGACTTCCTCAACGGCACCGGCGCCTGGGCCAACGTGACCCGGGCCGGCAAAGACGGCGTGCTGGGCACTGCGGACGACGTGAGCGGGGTGACCATCACCGGCGTCGACACCATCGACTTCTGGGTCGGTGGCCTGGCCGAGCAGAAGATGCCGTTCGGCGGCATGCTGGGTTCGAGCTTCAACTTCGTCTTCGAAACCCAGCTGGAGGCGCTGCAGAACGGCGACCGCTTCTACTACTTGTCGCGTACAGCGGGCCTGAACTTCGGCACGGAGCTTGAAAACAACTCCTTCGCCAAGCTGATCATGCTCAACTCCGACGTCACCCACCTGTCCAACACGGTGTTCCTGACGCCGACGTTCACCCTCGAAGTGAACCAGGCCAACCAGTTCACCGGGCTGGGTGCCGACGGCAAGGCCGACCCTACCGGCGGCATCATGATCTACGGCCAGGAAATCGTCCCGCTGGTGATCCGTGACAACCCGGATACCGTGGGCCCCGACAGCAACTACCTGCATTACACCGGCCTGGACCATGTGGTTCTGGGAGGCACTGCGGGCAATGACATTATCATCTCCAGCGAGGGTGACGACACGCTCTACGGCGACGGCGGCGATGACCGCCTCGAAGGGGGCGCCGGCAATGATGCGGTGCTGGGTGGCGCGGGCGATGACATCATCACCGATTCGTTCGGCGACAACCGCCTGGAAGGCAACGCCGGCAACGATGTAATCGTCGCCGGCAGCATGGGCGTTGCCGGCAACCTGATCCTGGGCGGTGATGGCCAAGACTTCATCATCACCACCGAAGACATCAGCACCACGTTCGGCGGCCAGGGCGACGACTTCATCCTCGGCGCCAAGACCAACCTGCCGCCCACCGGCAACGAAGGCGATGACTGGATCGAGAAGGGTACCCAGGACGGTGCGCCCGGCGACAACTTCGCGCCGCTGCTGGGTGACGAAGTGATCGGCAACGACATCTTCGTCGGCGGTGGTGGCTTCGACGAGATGATCGGCGAAGGTGGCGATGACATCTTTGTCGGCAGCGATGCCCAGGACAAGATGGACGGCATGTCCGGTTTCGATTGGGTCACCTACAAGAATGACCAGGTCGGCGTCACTGTCGACCTGAGCCTGGCCGCGCTGGCGCAGCCCCATGGCAACGCGCCTAACCAGAACGCCGGCGTGTTCAACCCGGTCGGCGCCTCGCCGGCCTCGATCCTCGACCGCTTTGCCGAAGTCGAAGGGTTGTCCGGTTCCAAGTTTGGCGATGTGCTCAAGGGTGACGACGTCGATGCAGTCACCATCCTCAACCACGGCGGTGCCACTGGCAGTGCGCTGACCAATGTGGCGCTGATCCACGGGCTGCAGCAGTTCCTGGCTGACGCTGGTTTGCCCACCACCGGCTTTGCCACCGGCAACATCATCCTCGGTGGCAATGGCAGCGACCTGATCGAGGGCCGCGGCGGCGATGACCTGATCGACGGCGACAAGTGGATCAACGTGCGCATCGCGGTGTATGCCGCCGGCGACGTCAACCATACCGGGCCGGAAATCGCCAGCTTCGACAGCATGGTCGACATGATCCCGTTCATGCTCGACCGCACCTATAACCCAGGCCAGCTCAAGGCCGTGCGGGAAATCCTGCCGGGCACTTCGACGGGTGGCGCAGCGTTCGATACCGCTGTGTTCTCCGGTGTTCAGGCCGACTATGTGGTTACCCAGAACAACCGTGGCACAGCCGATGTGTCGGACGATGTGTGGACGGTGACCGACACCGTTGCCGGGCGTGACGGCGTCGACACCCTGCTGCATATCGAGCGCCTGCAATTTGCCGATGGCCAGCGCGTGCTGGTGACCGGGGTGAATGCGCAACCAACCGGCAGCCCGACTGTCACCGACAACAACGCTGGCGCGATCACCGTGGGCGACATGCTGACCGTGAGCATGGCCGGGGTGCGCGATGGCGACAATGTGTCGCTGACCAATCCGCAAGGCGTGCTCAACAACACCTCGGTGTCCTACTACTGGCAGTTCGAAGCGGACCCGGGCAGCGGTGTGTTTGAGGACATCATCCTGCTGCCGGCCGGCGACCTGGCGTTCCAGAGCGCCGATGGCACGGCGTTCAAGGTCTCGCCAGACCTTGCCGGGCTGTCACTGCGGGTGAAGGCGATTTACCAGGATGCGCACGGCACCACTGAAGTGCTGTTCTCGCAACCCACGGCCGTGGTCGAGGCGGGCGCCCCCGTGGTGCCGACCGCGCCGACGCCGGTGGTTGATGCCAGCGAAGGTGGCGCAGGCCTGCACATGGTCCGTTCCGACCTCAACTTCATCCTCGCGCAAATCAAGATCGCCGAGGCTGATGCCGCCGGGCAGGACATCCTCTCGCTGATACCCAACATTCGTGCACCCCTGGGGCTGCGAGCAGTCGACGGTTCGAACAACAACCTGATGAACCTCAACGGCATCAACAACACCCAGTTCGGGGCGGCCGATAATGTCTTCCCACGCCTCACCGACCCGGTGTTCAACCCCGCTGAAGGCGCGCCTGCCGGCTTCTTCGGCCCAGGCTCGCCGGCCATTCCAGGGTCGTCCTACCAGCAAACCAGCGGCGCAGTGTTCGACTCGCAGCCGCGCACCATCAGCAACCTGATCGTCGACCAGACCTCGAACAACCCGGCCGCCTATGCCACGGCCTATGACCCTGGCGCCGACGGCGTGCTCAACTTCGGCACGCCGGGTAACGACGATGTGCTCAAGGATGGCGTGCGGGTCGTCGCCAGCCCCGGCCTGGACGGGCAGTTCGGCACCAATGACGACCACGACGTGTATCTGTTCGAGAACACCACGGCGGATGCCGGGCTGTCTGCGCCGTTCAACGCCTGGATGACCTTCTTTGGCCAGTTCTTCGACCATGGCCTGGACCTGGTCACCAAGGGCGGTTCGGGTACCGTGTATATTCCGCTGCAACCGGATGACCCGCTGTATGTGCCGGGTGGCAACACCAACTTCATGGTGCTGACCCGAGCCACCAACCAGCCAGGGCCGGATGGCATTCTCGGCAACGCCGACGATATCCATGAGCACAGCAACACCACCACGCCATTCGTGGACCAGAACCAGACCTACAGCTCGCACCCGTCGCACCAGGTGTTCCTGCGCGGCTATCAGATGACGGACCATGGCCCCGTCGCCACGGGCCGGTTGATCACCAACCGCGACCTGGGCGCCGATGGCAAGTTCGGCAGTGCCGACGACAGCGAAATCGGCGGCATGGCGACCTGGAAAGTGGTCAAGGCGCAGGCCAATGACCTGCTCGGCATTCACCTCACCGATGCCGACGTCAACAACGTTCCGCTGCTGGCGACCGATGCCTATGGCAACTTCATCAAAGGGCCCAATGGCTACCCGATGGTGGTCATGAAGGGCGCCGATGGCCTGGGCGGCACGGCGGATGACGTGCTGGTCGAAGGCAACCCGTTGGCGCCGATCGACTTGACCAACGCCGTACGCACGGGGCACGAGTTCCTTGCCGACATCGCCCACAATGCCGTGCCAGTCTTCAACGGCGGTGTGTTGGCACCCGATGCCGGTACCCAGGTCGGCAACGCCGTCCCGGTCAATCCGCAGACCGGCGCCAACCTGGCCTACGACAACGAGTTGCTGGATGCGCACTACATCGCGGGCGACGGCCGGGTTAACGAAAACATCGGCCTGACCGCCGTGCACGCAATCTTCCACGCCGAGCACAACCGGCTGGTGGCGCAGACCAAGGACACCGTGCTTGATTCGGGCGACGTGGCCTTCCTCAACGAGTGGCTGCTCAACCCGGTCAACGCGCTGCCGGCCAGCCAGGCAGAGATCGATGCACTGGTGTGGAATGGCGAGCGGTTGTTCCAGGCGGCCAAGTTCGGTACCGAGATGCAGTACCAGCATTTGGTGTTCGAGGAGTTCGCCCGCACCATCCAACCGCGTGTCGACCTGTTCTTCGCCCCGACCCAGGTGTACGACGTCGACCTCGACGCCTCGATCGTCGCCGAGTTCGCGCACACCGTGTACCGCTTCGGCCACTCGATGCTGACCGAGACCGTCGACCGTTTCGACATCGACTTCAACGTGGTCAAAGACCCCTCCAGCGCCGACCCCGACCAACAGTTGGGCCTGATCGCCGCGTTCCTCAACCCGCTGGCGTACGCCGCCAGTGGCGTCACCCCCGAGGATGCGACCAGTGCCATCGTGCGCGGGGTTACCCGCCAGGCCGGTAACGAAATCGACGAGTTCGTCACCGAGGCGCTGCGCAACAACCTGCTCGGGCTGCCGCTCGACCTGCCGGCGATCAACATCGCCCGTGGCCGCGATGTCGGTATCCCTTCGCTCAACGCCGTACGCCGCGACATCTATGGGCAAACCGGCGATACCCAACTCAAGCCTTACACCAGTTGGGTCGACCTGGTGCAACACCTCAAGCATCCGGAGTCGTTGATCAACTTCATCGCCGCCTATGGCACGCACAGCACCATCACCGGGGCAACCACCCTGGTGGACAAGCGTGCGGCGGCGATGGCGCTGGTGTTCGGCGGCGATGGTTCGCCGCTTGATCGGCTCGACTTCCTCAACGGCACCGGGGCCTGGGCCAACGTGACACGGCCCGGCAAGGACGGCGTGCTGGGCACGGCCGATGACCTGAAGGGCGTCACGGTGACCGGTGTCGATGCCATCGACCTGTGGATCGGCGGCCTGGCCGAGGCGAAAACCCCCTTCGGTGGCATGCTCGGTTCAACGTTCAACTTCGTGTTCGAGAACCAGCTGGAAAAACTCCAGGACGGCGACCGCTTCTACTACCTGGAACGCACCGCTGGCCTGTCGATGAACGCGGAACTGGAAAGCAACTCGTTCGCCAAGCTGATCATGGCCAACACCTCGGCCACTCACTTGCCGGGCCTGGTGTTCTCGGACCCTGCGTTCTACCTCGAAGTGGACCGCAGCAAGCAGTACAACGATGGCCTGGGCAATGCCGACCCGCTGGGCGAGAACGGCCAGCAGGTGGTGTTCCGCGACAGCCCGCTGACCGCAGGGCCGGACAGCAACTACATCCGCTATGCCGGTGACGAGCACATAGTGCTGGGTGGCACCAACGGCGCCGATGTGCTCGTCTCTGGTGGAGGTGACGACACGGTCTGGGGCGATGCCGGCAATGACCGCATCGAAGGCGGCAACGGCAACGACCAACTGCGCGGCGGTGCCGGCGACGACATCATCAGCGACATGGGCGGTGACGACAATATCCAGGGCGGCGACGGCAACGACGTGCTGCACGGCGGTAATGGCATCAACCTGATCATTGGCGGTTTCGGCAACGACTTTATCGTCACCGGTGAAGACGCTTCCGAGGCCATCGGCGGCCAGGGCAATGACTTCATTCTGGGCAGCAAGGCCAACGAACAGGACATGGGTAACGAAGGGGACGACTGGATCGAGAAGGGCACCTCGGACGGTGCCCCTGGCGACAACTTCGACCCGCTCGGCAACGACCCGATCATCGGCAACGATGTGTTTGTCGGTGGTAACGAGAACGACAAGTTCAACGGCGAAGGAGGCGACGACATCATGGTCGGCAGCCTCGGCTTCGGTGACCGCTATATCGGCGGCTCGGGCTACGACTGGGCGACCTTCAAGGGGCTCGCCCAAGGCGTGACCATCGACTACAGCGACCGCTTCTTCGATGTGCCGCCGGTACCGGGTTCGGGGGCGTCGGCGCTGGTGCGTTTCGACATCATGGAGGGCCTGTCAGGCTCGGCGCACGGTGACTTCCTGCGCGGCGACAACGAAGATGCCGCCTCGCTGCCCACCGCCGGTGCCAATGGCAGCGTGCTGACCAACATCAACCTGATCAACGGCCTGGCCGATCTGCTGGCGGCTGGCGCGACGTTCTACGACGGCGGCAACATCATCCTCGGCGGCAGCGGCAGCGACCTGATCGAAGGCCGCGGCGGTGACGATATCCTCGACGGTGACAAGTGGCTCAACGTGCGCATCAGCGTACGCGCCAACAGCGATGGCACCGGCCCGGAAATCGCCTCGTTCGACAGCATGGAGCCGATGGTGCCGTTCATGCTCAACGGCACCTACAACCCCGGGCAACTGGTGATCGTGCGGGAGATCCTGAAAGGCACTGACAACTTCGACACCGCGCTGTTCTCAGGCGTGGCGACGGACTACAACGTCGTGGTCGATGGCAATACCGTGATTGTCACCGACCTGGTAGCGGGGCGTGACGGGGTCGATCGGCTGACCGGCATCGAGCGGCTGCAGTTCTCCGACCGGGCCATCGCCTCCGGTGTCGGCACGGCCGCCAACGCAGGCCCGTCGGGCCACCTGGTGATCCTCGACGATGCCACCGGCGTACGCGATGACACACCGGTGGCTGGCCAGCTGCTGCGGGTCACTGACCTGGCCGTGCATGATGCGGACAACGCCAGTGCAAGCAACCCGACCGGCGCGGTCAACGGCCCAGTGGCTTACTACTGGCAGGTCGAGCAATTGCCGGGTTCGGGGGTGTATGAGGACATCACCTTCGTCGCGGCCGGCGAAGTGTCGCGGGCCATCGGCAGCACCTACCGGGTGACCGACGATGTGGCGGGGCTGAGCATTCGGGTGCGGGCGGTGTATCAGGATGCCAAGGGCACCCTGGAAATCGTCGACTCGGCGCCCAACAGCGCGCCGAGCGCCGGGCCGGCCGTGACCGGCTTGCTGATACAGAACCAGACGCTGACGGCCAACCCGGCCACCATTGTCGATGCCGACGGCCTGAGCAACCCGCAGTTCACCTTCCAGTGGCAGTCGAACCGGGGCGTTGGCTGGGTCAACATTGCCGGTGCCATCAACAGCACCTTCGTCCTGACCCAGGCGCAGGTGGGGCAGAACATGCGGGTGGTGGTCAGCTACGTGGATGACTTCGGCGTGCACGAAAGTGTTGCCTCCGACATCCTCGACCCGGTGGCCAACGTCAACGATGCACCGACAGGCGCGGTGCTGATCAGCGACACCACACCCGACCGCGGCCAGGTGCTGACCGCGCTTACCGCTGGCATTGCCGACCTTGACGGGCTGGGTGCGTTCAGCTTCCAGTGGCAGCAAGGCAGCGGCAGCAGCTTCAGCAACATCGTCGGCGCAACGGCGGCCACCTTCACCCCGGGCTTTGCCCAGGGTAACCAGCAACTGCGGGTGATCGTGCGCTACACCGACGGCTTCGGCACGCTGGAGACGCTGACGTCGGCAGCAACCGCGCCCGTGGTGGTGCCGCCCGGTGTGACCCTGGTCGGTACCAACGCGGCCAACACCCTGACCGGTTCGGCGGGTAACGACGTGATCTCGGGCCTGGGCGGTAACGATACCCTCAACGGATTGGGCGGCGCGGACCAGCTGTTCGGCGGCCTGGGTAACGACGTGCTCAACGGCGGTGACGACCCCGACATCCTCAACGGCGACGATGGCAACGACACCCTCAACGGCGGGCTTGGTGCGGACGCCATGAACGGTGGTGCCGGCAACGACACGTTCGTGGTCGACAACGCCGGTGACACGGTGACCGAGGCGCTGAACGGCGGGACCGACCTGGTGCAGACCAGCCTGGCAAGCTACACGCTGACGGCGAATGTCGAGAACCTGACCTACACCGGCAGCAGCAGCTTCACCGGCACCGGCAACGCTTTGGCCAACACCCTCACTGGGGGGGCCGCCAACGATGTGCTCAATGGCGGTGCGGGGGCTGACCGCCTTGTGGGTGGCGTCGGCAATGACACCTACGTGGTCGACAATGCCAACGATGTGGTGGTCGAAGCGTCGGGTGCCGGTACCGACACCGTGCAGACCTCGCTGGGTACCTACACCCTGGCCGGCAACGTCGAGAACCTGACCTTTACCGGGGTGGGCAACTTCACCGCCACGGGCAATGGGCTGGCCAACCTCATCAACGGCGGGGCAGGTAATGACACGCTCAATGGTGACGGCGGCAACGACATCCTCAATGGCAACGCGGGCAACGACACGCTCAACGGTGATGCCGGCAACGACCAGCTGTTTGGTGGGCTGGGCATCGATACCTTGAACGGCGGCGGTGGCGATGACAGCCTCGATGGCGGTGATGGCAATGACTCACTGCTGGGGGGCGCTGGCAACGACACGCTGCTGGGCGGCCTGGGCAACGACACCCTGGACGGTGGCGTCGGCGTCGATTTGCTGCAGGGTGGCGATGGCAACGACACGCTGTTTGGTGACGTCGGCAACGACACCTTGCTGGGAGGGGCCGGCAATGACTTCATCAACGGTGCCGCTGGCAACGATACGGTCACAGGTGGGGCGGGCAACGACACGATGATTGCCACTGACGGCAATGATGTCTTCCAGTTCGCTGCAGGCTTTGGCAACGACCTGATCATCAACTTCGATGCCATCGCGTCGGGCGGCCAGGACCGGCTGGACATCACCGCGCTCAACATCACGGCTACCACCTTCGCTGCCAGCGTCACCATCGCCGATGTCGGCGCTGATACGCTGGTCAGCATCGGCGCTGCCGACTCGATCCGCCTGGTGGGGGTGGCCGACGCCACGACGGTGACGGCGGCAGACTTCATTCTGGCGGGGTGAGTGGCTGAGCGTTCGTCGTCCCAGAGTCGACGCATTCTCGTGTAGGAGCAGCCTTGTGCTGCGAAGAGGCCGGTGACAGCACAGCGTATTTATGCTGCTGTCACCGGCCTCTTCGCAGCACAAGGCTGCTCCTACCGGGTTCGCGTAGGGCAGTGTTGAACCCGTCCAGGTTCACTCACGGCTCAAGGCGGCATGCAGTTTCAGCTCTTCATCGATAAAGGCCGCAATCATCGCCCGGTACACCCGTTCCACCACGTCGGGCGACGCCCCGCTATCGCTGGCAATTGCACGCACCTTGGCAATCACCTGCTCGACCCGCGCCGGTGCGCGCACATCGTCGGTGGTCTTCTTGAAAGTGGCTGCCTGGGCGACCAGTTGGCCGCGTTGGGCGAGCAGCGCGACCAGGTTCTGGTCGATGTGGTCGATGCGCGAGCGAACGTCCTCGATCGATGTGCAACGTACGTCCATGTAGGGGGCTCCATGTTGATGGGCAAGCAAGTCGACCGACATTAGCACAGGCGCAGCTCAATGCCCCACCAGCTCGCCCAGCAACCGCTGTTTGTAAGCGTGCAGCACCGCACTGTCGCGCTCACGCGGGTGCGGCAGGTCGATGTGCAGGTCCTCGCGGATTCTGCCAGGGTGGGCATCCATCACGATCACCCGGTCACCCAGGTACAGCGCCTCCTCGATGTCATGGGTGACCATGATCACGGTGCACCGCTCCTGCACCCAGATGCGCTGCAGCTCTTGCTGCAGCCTCACCCGGGTCAGGGCATCGAGGGCGCCGAGCGGCTCGTCGAGCAGCAGCACCTTGGGTTTGTTCACCAGCGCCCGGGCAATGGCCGCGCGCTGGGCCATGCCGCCGGAGAGCTGGTGCGGGTAGGCGTGTTCGTAACCGCTCAGGCCCACCAGCTCGATGTGCTCAGCCACCAGGCGGTCCTTGTGCGTGGCTGGCATGGTGTGGTTTTTCAGGGCCAGGGCGATGTTCTGCTGCAAGGTCATCCATGGAAACAGGCGGTGGTCCTGGAACACGATGCCGCGTTCCAGGCCCGGCCCGCGCACGGGTTGCTGGTCGAGCAGGATCTGCCCGTGATAGTCCTGGTCTAGGCCGACGATCAGCCGCAGCAGCGTGGACTTGCCACAGCCGCTGGCGCCGACAATGCTGACGAATTCGCCAGGTTGGATGTTCAGCTCGATGTCCTTGAGCACTTGCATCGGCTTGCCCTTGAGGGCGTAGGTCTTGCTCAGGCCACGAAGGGTCAGTGCGCCGTGGGTGGCGGTGGTGGGTAGAGCATGGGCGATGGCGTTCATGGTCGGGCCTTTCAACGGGTCGGGCGCCAGCGCAGCAGGCGGCGGGAGAGGAGGGTGCAGAGCCAGGACATCAGGTAGCCGCACAGGCCGATGCACAGCACGCAGACCACGATGATCTCCATGCGCGCGCCGGCTTCGGCGGTCATCATCAGGCTGCCGAGGCCGGCACCGGAAGACAGGAACAGCTCGCTGCCGACCGAGGTCACCCAGGCGAATGCCAGTGCCTGCAGCACGCCAGCGGCGATGCCCGGCAAGGCGGCAGGCAGCAGGATCAAGCGCAACTGTTGGGTGCGGCTGAGCATCAGCACGCGGGCAGCTTCACGGTGCTGGCCCTCGACCTGGCGCAGGCTTTCGAAGGTGTTGAGCACCATGGGGTATAAAGCCGCGAGGCTTACGATCAGCAGCTTGGCGCTTTCGCCGTTGCCCAGCCACAAGGCGATCAACGGGATCCAGCCCAGCATTGGCACCTGGCGCAGGGCATGGAACAGCGGCGCGATCAGGCGGTTGGCAGGGGCGGACAGGGCCATCAGCGCGCCCAGCCCGATGCCACCGACAATGCCCACCGCCAGGCCGGTGCAAGTGCGCACCAGGCTTGCCCACAGGTTGATCAGCAGCTCGCCGCTGCCCAGCAGTTCGACCCATGCCGACCCTACCTGCGCCAGTGGCACGAAGGCGTAGGCGCCGGCGGCGTCCTGGCGCGAGGCGTATTCCCAGGCGCCGAGCAGCAGCAATGGCAGCACCAGGCCGCGGGTATTGTGTAGCTTCATTACTGCCTCCTCAGCGGCTTTGCCAGCCAGACAAGCGCCGCTCCACGCGGCGCAGGGCAAAATCCAGGGTGAAGCCGATCACACCGGTGATCACCACCCCGACCATCACGACATCGATACGCAGCATCTGCCGGCCCATTTCGATCATCTGCCCCAGCCCGCTGTCGGCGGCCAGCAGCTCGCAGGCCACCAGCACCACCCAGGCGCGGGTCAACGCCACGCGCACGCCGGTGACGATCGCGGGCACGGCAGCGGGCAGGGCAATACGGCCGACCAATGTAGTCCAGCGCAGGCGGTACACCGCTGCGACCTCGAAGTGACTGCGCGGGATCGCGCGTACCCCTTCACAGGTGGCCAGGGCCACGGGGAAGAACGCGGTCTTGGCGACGATGACGATCTTGAAGGTTTCATCGACGCCAAACAGCAGCACGAACATCGGGATCAAGGCGATGCTGGGCACCTGGCGAAGCGTGTGGAACAGCGGTGCGCAGTAGGCCTCCACGGTGTTTGACAAGGCCAGCGCCGTGCCGAATGCCAGGCCGCCGAGCGCGCCGCCGACAAAGCCCAGAGCCAGGCGCGAAAGGCTGCCGGAAAGGTGTTCCTGCAGCTCGCCGGTGGCCAGCAGTTCGGTGAAGCTGTGCCAGACCTCAAGCGGTGGCACCAGCAGGTTGGCAGGGAACAGCCCAGCGTTGGCCAGCACGGCCCAGAGTGCAAGCAGGGCTGCAGGTGAGATCAACCAGGAGAGGAGCGAGAGCAAGCGCATGGCGGGCCTTGGGGGAGCAGACGATAGAAAGGGCTATCGCAAGAGCTGTGCCAGGCGCTGAAGGCCCGGAAATACGGGGGATGAGAATGTGGTGGTGCTGGAGCAGCACACGGCTGCTGCTCCAGCAGCAGGTCGTCAGCACTACGTGTGCTGGCTTCTTCGCGGGCAAGCCCGCTCCCACAAGTACGCAGAGTACAAAGATCGCAAGCGAGTTGCTGACCCTGTGAGAGCAACTGTCTTGAGGTGCTTGTTCTGGCCTCATCGCTGGCAAGCCAGCTCCCACAGGTGCGGCGCTAGCTTTGGAGGCTACACAGTTCGGGTGGGAGCGGGCTTGCCCGCGAAGAAGCCAGCGCGGTCGCTGATCAGAAATCGTAACTGACGCTGGTGTAGTAGAACGCCCCCTGCGCCCCCTCGGGGCTGGTGATGGAATACTTCGGCACCCCATACAGCTGCGCGCCTTCGAGCTTGTCCGGGTGGCTGTCGAACAGGTTAATCGCGCCCGCCGACAAGGTCAGGCCCAGGTCGAAGCGGTACGACACATCCAGGTCGGTCACCCACTGCGCCGCAAACGTCTGGTCCAGCGCCGGGTTGGCGGCGTTGCGGCTCTGCCATTCGCCATAACGGCGCTGGGCCACGGTGACGCTCCAGCCGTCATACAACCAGTTGGCGCTCAAGGTCAGTTTGTCCTTGGGCGTGCCGTCCTCGATCAGGCCTTGGGTGTTGCGGCCGATGATCTGGTTGCCGGGGATGCTGCCCACGTCGTCCAGCCCGGTGATACGGGTGTTGTTGCGCGCATAGCCGCCGTTGAAGTCCAGCCGGCCCCAACCGCCCAGCTCGAGCTGGTAGTGGCCGGCCAGCTCGAAGCCATCGGTGCGGGTGTCGGCGATGTTGGTGTAGAACGCCGCACTCTGGATATTGGCGTAGGGCGTGCCGGCGAAAATCGGCGTGACTACTGACGACGGCAACTGGTCGGACAAGGTGATGCGGTTGTCGATGTCGATGCGGTAGGCATCCAGCGTCACCGAGGCATTGGGCAGCGGGCGCCAGACCAGGCCCACGGAGAAGTTGGTCGACTCTTCGGGCTTGAGCGACTTGCCACCCAGCAGCGCCGCTTCCGGGCTGTCGGCCCGCAGGGTGCGCTGTTGCACCTCGACCCAGTTGCCACTGCCCGGCGGTTGCTCCACCACCTGCACGCTGAACGAGGACAACCCGCTCTGCACCAGTGAAGGCGCGCGGTAGCCGGTGCTGGCGCTGGCCCGGGCGGCGATTTCGGGGGTGAAGTCATAGCGCAGCGACAGTTTGCCGTTGGTAGTGTCGCCAAAGTCCGAGTAGTGCTCGCTACGCACCGCCACGCCGGCCTGGAATTTCTCGGTGAGCTGGGCTTCGACATCCAAGTAGGCGCCGATCACCCGGCGGTCGAGCGACACCGCATCGACCTGGGTGATGCCCGAGTAATAACCGGGAATACGCCGGCCAGAAACCGGGTCGGCGGTGTTGAACAGCGGCCCGTTGGACCAGCCGGCGGCGTCACCCTCGGTCAGGTCGAAGTTCTCCTGGCGCCAGGCCAGCCCTGCCGAAACGGTCAGTGGCTTGAACAGCCAGTCGTTGGCGAAGTCGCGTGTCCAGTCCAGGGTCAGGTTGGTCTGGTCGGCTTCGCGCCGGCCGGTGTAGAGGGTCGAGGGGCTGGCAGTGCCCCAGCTGGGGTTGATGGCGTCGCGGTCGGTGGAGTCGACGCGGTTGTTGCCGTAGTTCAGCGCCAGGTCAAAGTTGCCCAGTGCTTCATTCTCCAGGCGCAGGCCACTGGTGACGGCGAAGTCTTCCAGGCCATAGCGGGTGACTGGCAAGCGGCCGTCGGGGTAGCGCGCCAGCGCCACGCTGCCGTAGTTGTTGCGCAGGGTGGTGGGCGGGTCGAAAAAGTTCTCGGCGTCGGTGTTCTTGTGCGCGTAGGTGGCGAAGCCATAAGCGCTCAGGCCCTCGCTCAGGCCCATCTCGGCGTTGGCGGTGAAGTTGTACTGGTCCGAGACGTTGCCCGAGCCCCAGCGCCAGTTGCGGTAGCGGTTGTTCTGTTCACGTGGGGTGTCGATGCTGGTCGAGCCGGGGTAGAACAGGCGGTTGTCGTCGCGCGTGTCGCTGGCCGGGTCCTGGCTGCCAGCGTCGAAGGCCAGGGTAAGGAAGCCGTCGTTGGGCAGGGCAAAGCCTTTCCAGCCGCTGGGCTTGCGTTGCAGGCCATCGCCTTTCTTGTAGCCGCCGAAGCGGTAGCCGACGTTGCCGCCGTCGTCGCGTTCCTTGAGGACGATGTTGATCACCCCGGCGATGGCGTCCGAACCGTATTGGGCGGCGGCGCCATCGCGCAGGATCTCTACCCGCTCGATGGCCGACAGTGGGATCAGGCTGAGGTCCACTGCCGCCGCGCCACGGGCGTTGACCAGGCCTTGGCGGGTAACGTTGGCGCTGGTGTGGCGGCGCTTGCCGTTGACCAGCACCAGCACCTGGTCGGAAGCCAGGCCGCGCAGCGAGGCGCCCTGGGCGATGGAGCCGGCAAAGGCGCCTTGTGGCGATTGCGGGAAGCTGAACGACGGTGACAAGGCCGTGAGCGCGGCGGACAGGTCGCTGGCGCCGGTTTCCTGCAGTTTTTCGCCACTCAGGACGTCGACGGGCGCAGCGCTTTGCAGGGCGGTGACGTCGCTGCGGTGGGTGCCGACCACGACCACGGTGTCGAGGTTGGTGGCGGGTTCGGCGGCGAATGCGGGCACGGCAAGGCTGCCGATGGCCAGGGCGATGGCGCTGGCCAAGGGGGTGTGGTGGGGCATAGTGGGTTCCTGCTGGAATAGGTGTTGTCAGTGCTGACGTCTTCGCGGGCAAGCCCGCTCCCACAGGAACCCCATTGTGTTCAGGGGAGGTGTTGAACCTGTGGGAGCCGGCTTGCCGGCGATAGGGCCTTGCACGGTGACTTAGAAGCGACTGGTGACACTCAGCCCGACCGTGCGTGGGTCGCCATAGGTGATCACGTACTGCCCGGCAGTCCCGTTAGGCCGGCCATGCACCTGGTAGCGGCGGTCGGTCAGGTTGTTGACGAAGCCGGTCACGCTCAGCTTGTCGTCGGGGCTGAACCAGGTCAGGCGGGCGTTGGCCAGGGTGTAGTGGGGCTGGCTGAGGGTTTCGTCAGCGCTGCTCTGGCGGTCGGCAAGGAAGTATTCCTTGTCGCGGAAACTCACGTCGCCGCCGGCCACCAGCTTGCCGCCGACCTGCAACGGAAAGGTGTAGTCGGCACCCAGCGACACCACGTTGCGTGGCGAGCGCACGAAGCTGTTGCCGCTGTAGTCGCCGGTCACCGCGCCAGTGGTGGGGTTGGTGTTCTTGAAGTCGGTGTATTCGGTGTCGAGGAAGGACACCGCCGCACGCACGTGCAGGCGGTCGGTCGGCTGGCCTTCGATCTCCAGCTCCGCACCTTTGACCGTGCCCTTGGCGCCGTTGGTCAAGGCGGTGGTGAGCACGCCGTTGTTGACCGTCAGCAGGTTCACCTGAATGTCCTTGTAGTCGTAGTAGAAGACGTTGGCGTTAACCGTCAGGCGGCGGTCGAACCACTCGGATTTCAGGCCCAACTCGTAGGCATCCAGCTCTTCCGGGTCCACTGTGGTCAGCTGTGCAAGGCTGGTCGATAGCCCGGTGTTGAAACCACCAGAGCGGAAGCCATGGGCATAGCGGAAGAACACCCGCAGGTTGTCGTTGATGCGGTACTCGGGGGTCAGGTCGTAAGTCCAGGCTTCCCAAGTCTTGTCTTCCTGACGATTGCCGTTGGTGCCCACGCCTGCCAGCGGGATCAGCGGGCCGTTGGCGGTGGCGCGGGTCAACTGGGTCAGGTCCAGGTCGATGTCTTTTTTCTCCTGGGTCCAGCGCAGGCCACCCGTCACGCTGAAGTCATCGGTGAAGTCGTAGGTCAGGTTGCCAAACAGCGCGTAGCTGTCGGTGCGGTGGTCATAGCCCAGGTCGCGCAACGCGGTGGTGCCGACCTGGTTCGAACCGGTGCCGTTGGGTGTCGGGCCCGGGGTGACGATGCGCTGGGCCGCGCTGTCGAGGTCCTCATGGAAGTAGTGCGCGCCGGCCAGCCAGTGCAGCGGGCGGTCTTCCGGCGATGCCAGGCGCAGCTCCTGCGACCACTGGCGGTAGCTGTTGTCGGTGATCGACGCGCCGTTGACCTCGTACGGGGTGTAGTCGGCGTCGCTGGTCGAGCGGTTGCGGATGTAGTCGTAGGCGCTGATCGAGGTCAGGGTGTAGTCGCCCAGGTACCAGTTGAAGGTCAGCGACGCGCCGTCGTGGTCGAGGCGGTAGTCCTCGTTGACGTTGAGCGAAATGTCGCGGCCATTGGGGCGCTCGTAACCGACGTTGTAATAGCGGCCCACCGGCAGCGCGCCGTTGCTGCCATCGCCCTTGAACTGGCGGCTGTGCAGCTTCAGCAAGGCGTCCAGGTCGGGGTTGAGCTGGGCGAGGAACTGCAGGCGGATGGCTTTTTTGTTGACGTCGCCATAGGTGTTGCCGTCGAAGTCGTTGTGCTGGAAGCCATCGCGTTCTTCGGAGTACAGCGACACCCGGCCGGCCAGTTTTTCGTCCACCAGCGCGCCGCCGATGGCACCGGTGAGGATCCGTTCGTTCTTGCTGCCGACGCCGACCGTGCCGTAGCCGTCGGTGTCGAAGGTCGGCTTCTTGGAGATCACGTTGACCGCGCCCGCCGTGGTGTTCTTGCCATACAGGGTGCCCTGCGGCCCGCGCAGGATCTCGATGCGTTCGAGGTCGAACAGCGGACCGCCGCCGGCGATCGGTGCGTTGAGGTAGACGTCGTCGGCGTAGATGCCCACTGGGTAGACCGTCGCGGCGCCGGTGTCACCGGTGCCCAGGCCACGGATGTACCAGCGCGGCCGGCCATCGCCGTCGGGGTTCTTGGCCGAGGCGTTGGGCACGAAGGTGGTGATGTCGCCCATCGAGCGCACGCCGTCTGCAGTGATGCTGGTGCCCTTGATCGCCGACACGGCGACCGGGACTTCCTGCAGGGTCTGTTCGCGGTGCTGGGCCGTGACGGTGACGGTTTCCAGGGCGGGCTCGGTCTTGGCGTCTTCGTTGGCGGCGACGGCCTGGCCGCCGGTGCCGGCCAGCAGCAGCGCGAGGCTGATCTGGCGGGCCAGTGGATGGAGCTGGTGCATGGTGAATCTCCCCGTATGTAAAGCGTTGTTGGGGAGAGCTAGAGCAGGGACTGTGCCATGTTTGTAAGATGTTGAATTATATGAATTTAATTGGATTTTTAGGGGGCTGTTGCCGGTAGGGCAGCAGTGGGGTGCTTGGCGGGTGCTGCTGGGGCAGCAGCGTTTGGTTGAGCATGTTGGGGCCGCGTTGCGGCCCTATCGCCGGCAAGCCGGCTCCCACCCGAACTGTGTAGCCTCCAAGGCTAGCGCCGCACCTGTGGGAGCAACTGTCTTTGAGGATTTTTTTGAAGTTGCTCCCACAGATACGCCGCAGGCCAGGAAGCTGCGGTGAACCTGTGGGAGCGGGCTTGTCCCGCGAATGGGGCGCATAGCACCCCCAGGGTCACACAGCCAACCGCGAAGTCGAGCCGATCACACGCTCCAGCACGCTGAAGTCGATCCACTCCCGCACATCGAACCGGCGCGGTATGAACCCCCACCTGAACAGGAACTCGGTAAAGTCCTGCAGCGCATCGATCGAGCGGCTGTCCAGGGTCGTGCGCAAGCGCCGGTGGGCATCGTCGCCATAAGCCGCCGCCACCCAGTACTCGCTGGTGTTCAGCTCACGGGCAAGAAAGCGCCGGGTCTCTTCCGGGTTGGCCCACGCCCACTGCTCGGTGCGCAACACCGTGTCGACCAGTGTACGGCTGGCATCGAAGTGCTCTTCCAGCAAATGCCGGTCCACGGTCAATGTGCGCGGTGTGCCGTTGTTGCTGCGGATCAGCGGGTCGGGGTGGCTGCCGGTATCGACGACTACACGCAGGCCAAACTCGTGGGCCAGGTGCACCGCATGGGCGCCCTTGAGGAAGATCGCGTCGATGTCGCCGCGCAGCAGGCCGATCAGTTCGTTGTTGCGGCGGCTGAAACGGCTGGTGTCCAGGCTCACTTCGGCGCCATACAGGTGCTGCTTGGCGTCGTCGCTGTAGGTACCGCCGTAGGGGTAGTCGACCAGTTCGACATCCGCCACGCTCAAGCCTTCGAGCTTCAGCGCGTTTTCCAGCCCGCGCAGGGCCTGGGCGCGGGTGAAATCGATCTGCACATTGGCCCACTTGGGCAAGCCGAAGCGACGGTTTTTCAGGTCGCGGATACTGCGCACACCGCTTTCTTCGGTGGTCAGGATCAGTTGCACTTCATCGCTCCACGACAACCCCAGCACGCGGGTCTCGACACCACTGGCGTAGGCCCAGATTGCTGGGATGTTGCCGCCGTGGCGTACTGAGTTCTGCAGGTGGTGGTCGTAGTGGGCTTCGCGCACTTCCCGCTCGCTGGATTCGCGCAACGACTGGATGTTGGTGCCGAACGGCGCAAAGGCCTCGGCCAGGCGCCCGGATTGCACGGCAATGCCGAGGCCGGTGGGCACGGGGCTGTGGGTGTACCAGAGCGTTTCCAATGGCTTGGTCATGGGGTAACGGGCTTCCTGTCCAGGGGAGTGGGGGCCAGCAAGTGGTCCAGGGGTTGGCGGGCGATCCAGTCACGTACCTCGAACCGGTTGGGGATGAAGCGCCAGCGTTTGAGAAATTCTACAAAATCCTGCAGGGCGTCGATGGCCTGGTCATCCAGGCGGGTGCTCAGGCGCAGGTGGGCATCGGCGCCGTACGCGACCGTGACCCAGTATTCGCTGCTGTTGGTTTCACGGGCCAGGTAGCGGCGGGTTTCGTCCGGGTGCTGATGGGCCCAGCGTTCGGCGCGCAGTACGGACGACAGCAGGGTGCGCACCACCTGCGGGTGTTGCGCCAACAGGTGGCTGTCCACGGCGAGGGTGCGCGGCGTGCCGTTGTTGCTGCGGATCAACGGGTCGGGGTGGCTGCCGGTGTCTATGACCGTGTGCAGGGCAAAGGCATGGGCCAGTTGCACGGCGCTCGCGCCCTTGAGAAAGATCGCATCGACCTCGCCGCGCAACAGCCCGGCCAGCTCCAGGTTGCGGCCTTCGCTTTGCGTGCTGGACACCGGTGTACCCGCCACATTGCGCACCGGGCGGTCGCTGAAGGTGCCGTCGTAGCGGTAGTTGACCAGCGCTACGTCGCCCACTTGCAGGCCTTCGAGTTTAAGGGCGTTTTCCAGCCCGCGCAGGGCTTGCGCGCGGGTGAAGTCGATTTGCGCCGAGGCCCAGTCGGGCAGGCCGAAGCGCCGGCCCTTGAGGTCCTTGACCGTGTGGATGCCGCTGTCCGGGCGGGTCAGGATCAACTGCGCTTCATCGGCCCAGGACAGGCCGATCACACGGGTTTCGCGGCCTTGCGCGCGGGCCCAGATGGCCGGGATGCTGCCGCCGTGGCGGACCGAGTTGAGCAGGCTGTGGTCGAAATGCGATTCGCGCACGGCCTGCTGGTCGGCTTCGCGCAGGGATTGTACCTGGGTGCCAAGGCTGGCCAGGTCATCCTGCAGCCAGCCTTGCTGCACGGCGATGCCCAGGCCAGTGGGGACTGGACAGCGGGTGTACCAAAGGGTGTCGAGGGGTGTGCTCATGTTCCGGCTCCGTCGGGTTCAGGCGCTGGCCTTCAAGGGGGGGGTGGCGGCAGCCTGTTGCACCAGGGGCAGCACTTCCTGGCCGATGCGCAAGGCTTCTTCCAGGTGCGGGTTGCTGGCCAGAATGAACGTGCTGAAACCCGCATCACGGTATTCGGCCAGGCGCTCGGCGATGTTCTGGTGGCTGCCCACCAAGCCCACGGTCGGGCCGGGCTTGGCCTTGGCGAAGCCGGCCCACAGGTTGCGCGCCAGGATCAGTTCGTCGAAGCCTTGCAAGCCTTGGTGATAGGCCGCCTGGCGAGCGCCGCCGACCGAGTCGGAGCCGGTCACGAAGCCCTTGGCCGAGGCGCTGGCCTTGCCTTCCAGGCGCTCGAACTGCTGGCGCAATTCCCGCCACGCCTGTTCCTCGGTCTCACGGGCGAACAGGTCGACGCGCAGGCCGAAGCGCACGGTGCGCCCTTGTTTGTCGGCCAGTTCCCTGACCCGCTCGATGTGCGGTTTGAGCGTGTCGATCGGCTCGGCCCAGTTGAGGTACACATCGGCGTGGCGCGCCGCCACGTCCAGCGCTGCATCGGAAAACCCGGAGAAGTACACGCCCGGTTTGCGCTCGTGTTGCAGGCCAGGTGGCAGGCTGCCGTTTTCCAGGCGATAGATGTCGCCGTCGTAGGAAAATTTGTCCTGCGCCCACAGGCCCTGGATCACGTCGAGGAACTCACCGGTGCGCTTGTAGCGCAGGTCATGTTCGAGGAAGTCGCCGTTGGCACGCTGGCTGGCCGGGTTGCCGCCGGTGATGATGTTCCAGTCCAGCCTGCCGCCGCTGAGGTTTTGCAGGATCGCGGCCTGCTGGGCGGCATAGGCGGGCAAGGTCCAGGTGGCCTGGAACGCGATCAGAAAGCGTATGCGGCGGGTTTCGCGGGCCAGCGCTGCGGCAGCGATCCACGGCTCGGGGCCGGTGGGCAGCAAGGCACCCTCGAAACCTGCCAGCTCGGCGGCCTTGGCCACCTGGGCGATGTAGTCGATGTAGGTAAAGCCGTCGCTTTCGCCGTTGGGCAGGCGACCGGGGGCGATGTTGCCGGGGCGGTGCTGCGGGTTGCCACGGTTGTGGCGGTCGGTGGACAACTGCGGGCCATCGGTGCCCAAGGGCAGGCGCCAGAAAAATTCGGTGGTCATGGGGGCTCCTGAAGGGGAGGTTGTGCGGATGGGGAGGGTGGTGCAACGGCTGTGCCATGCGTGGTGTTGGGCTTGCGTGGCGGGGGTTTGTGGGTCAGCAGAGGGGTGGGGTGCTGCTGTGGCAGCAACCGGGAAGCAGTGGATGCTGGGAGAGCAGCATGGGGGCTGAGGGGGGCAGGGCTTGGGTTTTGCGGTGCCTGGGAGATCGAGCGCCGCCCGCGCGGCGCATCGCGAGCAACGCTCGCTCCTACGTTTGTTTCGGGCCAATCATTCCTGGGGCAAACGCGCGCGACCGCCTTGGCGCATGGCTCGGTATCGCGTCGAAAAAACAAGGCGTTCGCGCGCGCCTGTCACAGGCGTTATTGGCCGAAAACAAACGTAGGAGCGAGCGTTGCTCGCGATGCGCCGCGCGGGCGGCGCTCGATCTCCCAGGCGCTGCACCTCCCAAACCTTACACCTGGCGGCGCTCGATCTATCAGGCGCCGCACCTCACAAGCCTTACACCTGGCACGACTCGCCCCTCTCGGCCACAACCTCCCCGGCACTGCGCAGGTAGGCCTCATACAACGCCGCATAAGCCCCCCCACGCTCAATCAGCTCGGCATGCGCCCCTTGCTCCACTACCTGCCCATGGCGGACCACGGCGATGCGGTCGGCATCGCGGATGGTCGCCAGGCGGTGGGCGATGATGATCGCCGTGCGCCCTTGGCACAGCCGCCGCAAGGCCTGCTGGATACGCCGCTCGGTGTGTACATCCACCGCCGAGGTGGCCTCGTCGAGCACCAGTACCGCCGGGTCGGCCAGGTAGGCACGCACCAGGCACACCAGTTGCCGTTGGCCATGACTCAGGTGCGCGCCCAGGGGCCCGACTTCGGTGTGGTAGCGCTGCGGCAGGCGCTCGAGCACTTCGTCTGCCCCCAGTTCGCGGGCGGCTGCCACCAGGCGTGCATCGTCGGCACCGGGTGCCGCCAGGCGCAGGTTGTCGAGGATGCTGCCGCTGAACAGCACGTTGTCCTGCAGCACCACGCCGACGTTGCGCCGCAGGTCATGCTGGGCCAGTTCGCGCAGGTCGATGCCGTCCAGTTTCACGGCGCCGCGTTGCACTTCGTAGAAACGCGTCAGCAACTGCACCAAGGTACTTTTGCCATGCCCGGACGGGCCGACGATGGCCAACACTTCACCGGCGCGGATGTGCAGGTCGAGGCCATCGATCACCGGGCGCGGGCCGTTTGGGGTGTAGGCGAAGCCCACCTGCTCGAAGTCCACCTGGCCGCGTGCCCTGGCCAGCGGGCGGGGTGATGGCGGGTTGAGTACCTGTGGGCGGGTGTCGAGCAGCAGGAAGATCCGCTGCGCCGACGCACTGCCGGTGGCATAGCGCTCGAACAGGTCCGACAGCTCTTGCAGTGGCCCCAGGAACAGGAACACGTAGAACAGGCTCTCGGCCACCTGGCCGACAGTGACCTTGCCTTCGGCCAGGCCGTGGGCGCCTACCAGCAGCAATACAGCCATGCCCGCCGTGCTCAACAGTGCCGTGAACGGCGCGAACCAACCGGCGCGCAGGCTGCCACGGATCAGAGCCTGGTTGAAGTCCTCAAGCAGGCGCCGGTAGCGCGCCTGGTTTTTTTGCTCTTGGCCACATTGCTGAATCAAGCGCACGCCGCTGACGCTCTCGACCAGGTGCGCGGTGAAGCGGCTGCGCTGTTCGGCAACCTTGGCCCAGTTGCGTTGCGACACCCGTTTGAAGCGCCAAGTGGCCAACGCCAGCAGTGGCACCGTGGCGGCCAGGCTGTAGAAGAAGCTCGGCTCGATGCGCCACAGCATCACCGCCGCCAGGCCGCAGCGCAGCAGGGCGCCGAGCAGCTCTGGCGGGCCTTGCACCAACAACGGTTCGAGCGCATCGACATCACGGTCAACGCGGGAAATGATGCGCCCGGCGCGGGTCTGGTCGAAGTAGCTCACCGACAGCGCCTGCACGTGGGCAAACACCTTCACCCGCAGGTCGTTGAGCACGCGGATCGCCGCCCGCCCGGCAATGAACTGCGACACGCCTGCCAGCAGGAAACGCCCCAGCCAGCTGGCCGCCAGGCCCAGGCCCAGCCACAGCACCAGGCGTTCGTCCAGCAACCAATGATCAGCGCTGGCCACCAACCCCTTGTCGAGCAGCTCGCGAACGAACCAGGGCCGCAGGAACACGGTGAACACCAGCAGCAGTTCGATGCCGATCACCGCCAGGATCTGCCGGCGAATGGGCCGCAGCAGCGGCAACAGGCGGTGGAACATGCCACGGTCCAGGGCCTGGCGCGCCAGGTGCTGCTCGATCTCGATATCGCTGGGGGCCTTGTTGGGTGCATTACTCATGGTCGATCCCCAGCAGGTCGCGGTAGTGGGCATTGTTCGCGCTCAGCTCGGCATGGCTGCCACTGGCGCTGATGCGGCCGTTTTCCAACATCAGTACCCGATCGGCCAACAGCAGGGTCGAAAGGCGGCTGGTGATCAGCAGCAAAGTCGGCCCCTGGCCCGTGTCGCCGCGCAGGCGGCGGATGTTGTGCAGCACTTGGTGCTCACCCAGGGCATCCAGGGCGCTGGTGGCGTCGTCCAGGCACAGGATGTCTGGCGCACCGAGCAGTGCGCGGGCCAGGCACAGGCGTTGGCGCTGGCCGCCGGAGAGGGTCACGCCACGGTCGCCCAGTGGCGTGTCGAGGCCATGGGGCAAGCGTTCGAGTACATCGTCTGCCGCCGCCAGGCGCAGCCCTTCGCGCAACTCAGCGGCGCTGGCATCGGCTGCCGCCAGGCGCAGGTTGGCCGCCAGGCTGTCAGAGAACAGGAAGCTTTCTTGCGGCAACACCTGGACGCGTCGGCGCAGGTCGGCCAGGTCGAGCGCGCGCACATCCTGCCAGCCCACGGCGTCACTGCCGACCAGCACGGCGCCGCCTTGCACGTCGGCCAGGCGCGGCAGCAGGCTGGCCAGCAGGCTCTTGCCGGTGCCCGTGGCGCCGACCAGTGCCACCACCTCGCCGGGCTGCAGGGTCAGCGAGCAGTCCTGCAAAATGGCGCGCTCGCCCGTGGGGGCGCTGACGCGCACCTGGGCCAGTTTCAGGCCCAATGGCCCAGGGGGCAGGGTGGCCTGGCCGCCAAGGATCGCCGGTTGCTCGTCCAGCAGTTGCCAGATGCGCTCGGCACTGGCGCGGGCATCGGCGAAGGTCTGCATGACCCGGCCGATGCCTTCGATACGGAACACCAGCGTGGTGGCCACCAGCAGCGAAGTGACCAGCTCGCCGATGCCCAGCGTGCCCGCCGCCACGCGATGGGCGCCGTACACCAGGATCCACACATGCCCCAGCGCCACCACCGCCTGTGGCAGCGGGATGCGTGAGCTGGCATAGGCCAGGGCCGCGCGCGCGTTGCCGGTGAACACGCCAACCTGGTGGGCGAACCGCTCGATGCGCTGGCCCTCCAGGCCGAACGCCTTGATCACGCGCACGCCACCGATGCCTTCTGCCAAGTCCTGGCTGACCTGGTCGTAGGCAGCGCCCACGGCGCGATCGAGCGTAACCAGGCGATCGGTCTGCACGACGAACAGCCACAGCCCGGCCCCGGTCAACAGCAGCGGCACCAGGCCGAGCAGTGGGTCATACCAGCTCAGCAGCCCCACGGCAGCCATCACCACCAAGGGGGTTTCGATGATCTGTCGCCAGAAGGTGATCAGCGCATCGCGCACCTTGTCGGCGTCGCGGGTGGTGCGGGTGACCAGTTCACCCATGCCGTGGCGCCAGTGGTAGCCCAGGTGCAGGCGCTGGACCTGCATGAGGATGCGCTCGCGCAGGCGCGTCAGCAGCGCCTGGCTAAGCACCAGCGACAGCACCGCGGCGGCGTATTGCAGCACACCACGGCCCAGGGCGATGGCCAGCAGCAGCCATAGCCAGTGCCAGGCCACGGCGGCATCCAGGTTGCCGTCGGGCAGGCGCACCACGGCGCGGCCAGCGCTGACATCGTCGACCGCGTGGCCAATCAGCCATTGCTGCCAGACCAGGCCAAGGTTGCCGGCGATGTACAAGGCGGTCACGAGGGCGAAGCGCCAGGGCATTTCACGGTAGATGGCCAGGGCGCGAAGAAGAGGGTGGTTCATGTAGAGGCTCGGTACTGGGGCTGCTGCGCAGCCCATCGCAGGCAAGCCAGCTCCCACAGGTACGGTGGCGTGGCTTGGTGTGTGGGCGCTGGCTTGCCTGCGATGGGCCGCGCAGCGGCCCCCAGGGTTAGGTTCAACGGCGCGTTGCGCCCTGGGTTTCCTTGGCATTGAGCACGGCGGTGTACTCCCCTGGGTCGGCGCCATTGAGGTAGTAGTTGCCGACGTTGTGCAGCCGCCAGCGAATGGGGTCATGGGTGGTGTGCACCCGGGCGTTGCGCCAGAAGCGGTCGAGGTTCCACTTGCTCAACGAGGCACTGGCCCCGAGCAGAGAAAACAGGTCGCTGGAGATCTTCAGTGACGCCGCATCGGAGTGGGCGCGGGCAGTGGCCACCGAGAGAATCAGTTCATCCTGCAGGGCTTTGTCCTCCGGGTCGCGCTCATGCGCGTCGAACACCCGTGCGGCATCGCGCAGTACCGACTCGGCACCGCGCAGCGCCACGGCGTACTCGCCAATCTGGCGAATCACGTGCGGCTCGTCACTGGCGCGGTCCACGCCACTTTCCACCCAGGCCCGGGCATGCTCGCGCAGGTAGTCGACGCCTGCCTGCAGCGCGCCGGCGGCGATGCCGGTGTCGATGGCGGCATGAAGAATCTGCGGGAAGGTCAGCCCTGTGCGCTTCATCGGGCCGGTGCGCCGCGACAGGTAACGCTCGTCCAGCACGATCTCGTCGAAGTTGACCGTACCGCTCACCGAGTTCTGCTGGCCGAAGGCCTGCCAGTCATCGACCAGGGTCAGCCCAGGGGTGTCGCGGTGCAGCAGCACACCGACGCCGCCGTCTTCGCTGGCGGCCGTCAGCGAGATCCAGTCGGCCAGGTAGGAGCCGGTGGAGTAGAACTTGCTGCCATTGAGCACCAGCTTGCCATCGGCGCGGCGCTCGACCCGGGTTTTCAGGGCGAACTTGTTCTTGCCGCCCACCTCGGCCAAGGCATTGCCGAAACGCTTGCCGGCCAGTACGTCGGCGATCAGGCGGTCGCGCACGTCGTCGGCATAGCTGGTGAAGATGCCGCGCAGCATCACGTTGTGGATCTGCAGCAGTTGGCCGACACCGCCGTCGGCGGTGGAGATCAGGCGCACGGTTTCGACGATGGTTTGCACCGAGGCGCCAAGGCCGCCGAATTCGGCCGGTACGGCGATGGCGGTGAGACCGCTGCTGGACAGCAGGTCGGCCTGGCGGCGCGGCAGCTGGCCGTTGTTGCTGGGGTCGGCGGCGAGCACGGCGATTTGCGCGGCGACCTCGCGGGCGGCGGCGATGGCTTCGGCTTCGCTGGTCAGGCGGTGGATAGGGCTGGGTTCGATGGCGCTCATGGGTCGTCTCGCAAGGGTCTTCAAGGGCCAGTGCGCCTGCTTCGCGGGCAAGCCCGCTCCTACAGGTGAAGTGCCGGTTTCAATGGCAATGAAGGTCCTGTGGGAGCGGGCTTGCCCGCGAATGGCTGCACCGCGGTCCCATAGCCTTGAGCAAGTTCTTTGCCATGACTCACCAGGCCCCGTGTTGCTTGGCTTCGGGCCGCGCCTGCTGCCCCAGCAACAGCCCGCCTGCTGATCTGGCAGCACCCCGCCCGCAATCCTGCTCCGTGCCCAGCACTCAACGCCTGTAAACGACACTCAAGTCCCCGTAAATCAAGGCCTCCAGCGGTTGGCACGCACGCTGCAATAGCGCTTTCACGACGCCCAAGGAGCCACCCCATGACACTCGCTACTGCCGCAACGCAAACCGACGACCCCACTGCCCTGGACCGCATCTGGTTTACCCGCTGCCCGGTGCCCACCGCTTCGGGCATCGCCTACAAGCTGGGCTGGCTGGACGAAGAATTCGCCCGCGACGGCCTGCCGGTCTCGACCCTGCAGGAAACCCGTCAGCTCGGCCATCACCACTACGATCACCAGCTCCCGGGGCTGTTTCGCGAAGGCGGCAACGTGCCGGCCTTGGCCGCCCGTGCAGCAGGCTCACCGAGCCGGCTGATCGGCCTGACCTGGATCGAGGAATGGCAGACCATCCTGGTCCGCCCGGACTCAGGCATCCGCAACGCCGCCGACCTGCGCGGCAAGCGCCTGGCCCTGCCGGCCTGGGCTGACAGCCGCCCCGGCAGCATCGCCCGGGCCATGAGCCTGCACGGCTACAAAGGCGCCCTGGCCTCGGCCGGCCTGCACTTGGACGACGTGCAACTGGTGGAAGTGGCGCTGCTCGACCAGGCCAGCGCCGCCACCCCGCAGCTGGGCCTGCAGCGCCTGTGGTCGGGCCTGGATTACCTGGCGCGCGGCGAGGTCGATGCCGTCTACGTCAAGGGCGCGGCCGCTGCCGATGCGGCGCGTCGCCTGGGCCTGGTGGTGGGCGTCGATCTCGACCTGCTAGCCGACCCGCGCCACCGCATCAACAACGGCACGCCAAGGCCGATCACCGTGCACCAGAGCCTGCTCGACAACCACTTCGAGCTGGTTGCGCGCTTCCTGGCCCAGACCCTGCGCGCAGCCGAATGGGCGGCCGGCAACCGCGATGCGCTCAACAGCTTCCTCGAGGACGAGACCCGCGCCGGCAGCCAAGGTGTTGCCGAAGCCTATCGCGGCGCGTTCCACACCACCTTGGCGCCGGACCTGTCCGAGCAACGCCTGGCGTTTCTGGGCACGCAAAAGGACTTTCTCTACCTGCATGGCTTCCTCGAAGCCGACTTCAGCATCGCCGACTGGGTCGACCCACGGCCCCTGCAGGCTGCCCATGAACTGCTGGCCCAGCGCCGCGCCTGACTTTGCATCCGCCTCCGGAGATTGAACATGACCGTACTGATCAACGAACGCCCCGTCACTGCCGAACTGCAAGCTTTCATCGACCAGGTGGTCGCCGAAGCCGAAGCGGCGTTTACCGTATTCCGCGAGACCAACACCATCACCGCCAATGGCACTGTCGGCTTCATCGAGCGTGTGCCCGGTGAAGACCTGCTGGTGTCCGTCAACTACGGCGGCCCGTGGAACCACCGCAAACCGCTGCAGGCGACCGTGACCGACTTCTCCGGCAACGTGATCGTCGGCAAGGGCAAAGGCGGGCTGGGGCGCTACACCAAACTGTTCCAGACCCACGCTGACATCACCACGATCTCGCATGTGCACAGCCCGTACCTCGGCGCCTGGGCCCAGACCCACCGTACTTTGCCGTTCCACTATGTGCCGGTGCAGCGCTATCAGCTGGCGCGGGAGCTACCGGTGTACATCGACCGGCGCCAGGCCGAGGTGGACTTCATCCTCGACAAGATCGCCGAAAACCCGTTCAACCTGGCCATTCTCGAAGCCAATGGCGGCTCCACGGTGTGGGGTAAGCAGGGGCTGCGTGCGACGGCCGAGTTCATCCTGCTGTTGGAAGAAGGCGCGCAGATTCAGCTGCTGGCCGATGCGCTGGGCGGTTCGCGGCCGTACGGGCCAGGGGTGCTGACGCAGCAGTGGAAGATGAGTGGGTTGTACGAGCGCGCTACCGAGCTGGGGCTGGTGCCGGGTATCGATCGGCGCAGCTGATTCGCAGTTCCAAGCCCACCACGCCCTCCTTTGTAGGAGCAGCCTTGTGCTGCGAAGAGGCCGGCCCGCCAGATGCAGTTGCTGCGCCTGGACTGGCCTCTTCGCAGCACAAGGCTGCTCCTACAGGGGGACGAGTGACAGTTTGGTATTTCACTTCAAGCAAGGATCACCCCCATGGCAGTAAAAATCCTCTGGTACCTCACCACCCCCGACGGCCCCTATCCCTGGGAGCCCGAAGGCCGCTGGAAAACCGACTTCGAGCACCTCAAGCAACTGGCCATCGCCGCCGATCGCCTGGGCTTCTACGGCTCGCTGCTCGGCTCCAGCCCCAACGAAAGCCTTGCGGTATCGGCCGCGCTGATCGACGCCACGTCACGCCTGCGCTTTCTGGTCGCGCAACACCCAGGCGAGCTGTCACCTGCGGTGTTGGCCAAGTGGGCACTGACCTTCGACCAGTTTTCCAACGGCCGCTTGCTGTTCAATGTGGTCAACGGCAACGACGCCGGCTTGGCCACGCTGGGCGTGCATTACCCACACGATGAACGTTACGACTTCAGCCTGGAATACTGGCGCGCGTTCCAGGGCTTTTACGCGGGTGAAACGGCAGGCTACGACGGCCGTTACGTCAAGCTTTCGCCACGCTCACCTGCGGCGGCCAGCCACCCCCTGGGCGGTTGGCACCCACCCAAGCAAAAGCCTGGCATCCCGCTGTGGGGTGCGGGCACATCGGCGCCGGGCGTGGCCCATTCGGTGCAGTTACTCGACGTCTACCTGAGCTTTGCCGATACCCCGCAAAAGCTCGGCGACAAGTTCCGCAGGGTGGCCGCCGAGGCAGCAAAAATCGGCCGCGAGCTGACCTACGGCACACGCCTGCAAGTCATCGTGCGCGAGACCGAAGAAGAAGCCTGGGCGCATGCCGAACGCCTGCTGCAGCGCACTTCGCTGGCCACCGCCCGCGCGGCCATCGAGCGTCAATTGCCGGCAGGGCAGACCCTGGACACCTATGTCAGCGACGACCCGCGCATTCAGCGCAACCTCGACAGCATTCGCGCCGGGCGCCTGCCCACTGCCCGCGAGCTGGAGATCTACCCCAACGTCTGGCTGGGCCCCAGCCTGTTCGGCTTCAACATACTTGGCCCGGCCGCGGGCACCTACCTGGTCGGCAGCGCCGAACAGGTGGCCGAGCGCATCCGCGAGTACGAAGCCCAAGGCACCTCGGCGTTCATCCTGTCGGGCTTCCCGCTGATCGACGAAGCCCACCGGGTGGCCGACCTGCTGTTCCCGCTGCTCGACCTGGACCACGGGTTCGAGGTGCCGCGCCTGAGCGCCCGCACTAAGCCGACCGTGGCCCAACCGGCGTAAGGAGAGGGTGATGAGTGAGTTTTCGCGCCGGGTGTTTCTCGGCAACAGCCTGGCCGTCGGGGGCGGCCTGCTGCTCGGTGGCGGGCTGCTCGGCGGCTGCGATGGTGGCGCGCCCGCTGCCACGGCTGGCGGTATCGCATTACCCGCCACGCCGGTGCGCGGTGGGCGGTTGCGCGTGGGCATCATCGACGGAGACCAGGCGGGCAACCTCGATGCGCACAAGCCGGTGGGCGGCGGCATCATCCGCGGCTGGGCGCTGTACGCCAAGTTCTGGGAATGGAACCCGGATGTCAGCACACGGCTGGCCTTGGCCGAGTTCGCCGAGCCGAATGCCGATGCCAGCGCCTGGACCATCCGCCTCAAGCCGGGGCTGGAATTTCACCATGGCAAAAGCATCACCGCCGAGGACATGCTGTTCTCGATCCTGCGTTTGACCGACCCGCAGTTGGCCTCGCCGTTTGCCGGGCTGGTCGGCGCCATCGACCGCCAGGCGCTGCGCAAGCTGGATGCGCGTACGATCGAGATCCGCTTCAAGCAGGGGCAAAGCTTCTATCCCTTGGATGAAACGCTGATCAGTTTCGGCGGCATCGTGCCGACCGATTATCATCCGTTGACCAACCCGGTCGGCGCCGGGCCCTACAAGCTCAAAAGCTTCATCCCTGGCCAACGCTCGCTCTACACCCGCTTCGAAAACTACTACAAACCCAACCGTCCTTATGCGGATGAGCTGGAGATCATCGAATTCAAGGACCAGGTCTCGCGTGCGGCGGCCTTGCGCGCAGGGCAGATCGACGTGGCCAGCGGGGTGCAGGCCGAGCACAGTGCCTTGCTCAAGGCTGACCCGCGCCTGCGCCTATACGCCTCGCCCAGCACCTCGTTTACCGGTTTCAACCTGAACCTGGCCAAGGCGCCATTCCAGGACGTACGTGTGCGCCAGGCGTTCCGGCTGCTCGCCGACCGGCAAGAGCTGGTGGCGCGTGGGCTCAATGGTTTCGGCCGTATCGCCAACGACCTGTATTCGCCACACGACCCGACCTACAACCACACGATCGCCCGGCGCCCGTACGACCTTGATCAGGCCCGGTCACTGCTGCGCCAGGCCGGGCAGGACGACTTGCGTGTCGAGTTGACCACCACACCAGGCCCAGGGGTGAACGCGGCGTTGGTGTTTGCCCAGCAGGCGCAGAAGGCGGGGGTGCAGGTCAAGGTCAACCAGGTCGACGGCTCGGTGTTCAATGGCCCACAGCGCGAGCAGTGGCAGCTGTCCCCGGGTTCGACGCCGGCCCGCGGTTTCCTCGCCTCGGCGCTGCACAACGATGCGCCGCAAGCCATCTACAACCGCAGCAATTTTCACGACCCACGGTTTACCGAACTGTACGGCCAGGCGCTGGCGCAGCCCGACCTGGAGCGGCGCAAGGCCTTGGTACATGAGGCCCAGGTAATCCAACACGAACGTGGCGGGCTGTTGATCTGGGGCTTCTCGGACGTGCTCGATGCAGCGTCCGCCAAGGTCGGCGGGCTCGCCCCCGAACAGACCACCTTCGCCTCCTGGCGCTTCGACGAACTCTGGTTGAACCATGCCTGATCACGCTCACCGTTCCCCACGTACGCCGGCCTGGTTGGCTTGGTTCATTGGCCGTCTGGGCTACGGCCTGCTGACCGCCTGGGTCATCAGCCTGGTGGTGTTCATCGCCACCCAGGCGCTGCCCTCGGACCCGGCGCGGGTCATCCTTGGCCCCGATGCGCCACTGGACAGCATCGTGACCTTGCAGCGCCAGCTGGGCCTCGACCAGCCGATCCTGGTGCAGTACCTGCGTTGGCTGGGGGCGGCATTGCGCGGTGACCTGGGCATCTCGCTGGACTCGCAGGTGCCGGTGGCACAGCTGCTGTTCGGGCGGCTCGGCCACACCCTGGCCTTGCTGGCCGGCGTGCTGGCGCTGGTGGTGCCACTGGCGCTGACCCTGGGCGTGAGCCTGGCGCTGCGCCGTGACCGGCCGCTGGACCGCTGGGGGTTGTCGGCCTTGATCCTGTTGAAGGCCACGCCGAGCTTTCTGTTGGCCATCGGCCTGGTGCTGTTGTTTTCCATGCCCGGCATGGGCTGGCTGCCGGCGGTGTCGATCCTCGACCCGCAATTGCCCTTGTGGCGGCAGTTGCCATCGTTGGTGCTGCCGGTGGTTGCCCTGAGCCTGTCGGCGCTGCCGTACCTGACACGGATGGTCCGCGCCTCGATGATTGAGGCGCTGGAGTCCGACTACGTGGTGGCCGCACGCTTGCGCGGTATACCGGAGCGGCGCATCGTCTGGCGCCATACCTTGCCCAACGCCCTGACCCCGGCCATCCAGGGCGTGGCGCTGACCCTGCGCACGCTGGTCGGCGGCGCACTGTTGGCCGAAGTGATCTTCAGCTACCCCGGCATCGGCACGGCCCTCAATGCGGCGATCCAAATGCGCGACCTGCCAATGATCCAGGGCGTGGTGCTGGTCATCACCCTGGCCGTGGTGCTGATCAACCTGCTGGCCGACCTGCTGACTGTCCTGCTCACCCCCAAGCTGCGCACCGCGCGCCGGGTCAAGCTGATCCGCCGTAACCGGCGCGGCATTCGCCCGTGGTGGCGACGCGCACGCCGTACACCTGCCCAGGAGGCAACCCATGACTGAGACCCGCTGGCTGGCCGACCCGCAGGTGCGGCGCGGCGCCGTGATTACCGCGCTGGTGATGTTGCTGGCGCTGCTGGGCCCCTGGCTTGCGCCGCATGCGCCGACGGCCATGGTCGGGCCGGTGTATGGGCCGCCGAATGCCGATGCGCCGCTGGGGCATGATTTTCTTGGCCACGACTTGTTGTCTCGCTTGCTCAGCGGGGGTGTGTCGGTGCTGTGGATGTCGGTGGCGGCGGCCACCCTTGCGCTGGTGGTCGGCGGCAGCCTTGGGTTGTTGGCCGGTTTTTCGCGGCGCCGCCTGGACCAGGCGATCAGTTGGGCGGCGGATGTCTCGCTGGCTTTTCCGGACCTGATTCTGGTGCTGCTGATCGTCTCGATGCTCGGCCGTGCGCCGTGGCTGATCGTGTTGACCGTGGCCATCGCGTTTACCCCAGGGGTCGTGCGCCTGGCGCGTGGCAGCGCGGTGGCGGTGGCGGGCCAGGAGTTCGTCGAGGCGGCGCAGATGATGGGCTACTCACGTTGGCGCATCCTGTTCAGCGAAATCCTGCCGAACATCCTGACGCCGCTGCTGGTGCATTTCGGCAACATGCTGACCTGGGCGGTGGGCATGCTCTCGGGCTTGAGCTTCCTGGGTTATGGCGTAGCGCCGCCGGCGGCGGACTGGGGGCTGATGATCAACGAAAACCAGGCCGGCCTGCTGGTACAGCCCTGGGCAGTATTGGCACCGGCGCTGCTGATTGCCGTGTTCGCCTATGGCACCAACATTCTGGCGGAAGGTATCGGCCGGGTCAGTGCACGTATTGGGGAGAAGCAACCATGACGGCGGCGTTGAAAGTCGACAGCGACGTGTTGCGAGTCAGCGACCTGCGGGTGGAACTGGCCGGGCAGGTCGATGTGCTGGCCGATGTCTCGTTCAGCCTGGCGGCGGGAGAGATCGTGGGGTTGGTGGGCGAGTCCGGTTCGGGCAAGACCACCCTGGCCACGGCCTTGCTGTGCCATGCGCGGCAAGGTGCGCGGATTACCGGCGGGCGCATTGCGGTGGCGGGGCAGGCGGTGCTGGAGCTTGAGGGCGAAGCCTTGCGCCTGGCGCGGGGCGGGTTGGTGGGCTACGTTGCCCAGGACCCGGCCACAGCGCTGAACCCGGCTCTGCGCATAGGCGCCTTGTTGCGTGAAACCGTGTTGGCGCATCAGCCCAAGCTGACCACAGATGCATTGCAGCAACGCATCAATGAGACCCTGGTGGATGTCGGCCTGCCAGACGACCCAGCCTTTCTGCGGCGTTTTCCTCATCAGTTGTCCGGAGGGCAGCAACAGCGGGTGATGCTGGCACTGGCGTTTGTCCTGCGGCCGAAACTGATCGTGCTCGACGAGCCGACCACGGCGCTCGATGTGACCACCCAGGCGCATGTGCTGGAAACCCTCAAGCGCCTGTGCCGGGGGCACGGTGTGGCGGCGTTGTATGTGACGCACGACCTGGCCGTGGTGCGCGACCTGGTTGACCGGGTGATGGTGATGTATGCCGGGCGGCTGGTGGAAGTGGCGGGGCGCGAAACCTTGTTCAAAGCGCCGGCACACCCTTATACCCGTGCCTTGCTCGCGGCCATTCCTGATATTGCCCGACGCCAGCCGCTGCAAGCCATTGGCGGCCATGCGCCGGCGCCGGGGCAGCGGCCTGCGGGCTGCGCGTTTGCCCCTCGTTGTGCCAGGCGACGTGCCGAATGTGCGGTGATCGAGCCTTCGCTGCTGGCGTTCGAGGGCGGTCAGCAAGTCGCTTGCCTGGCGCCCTACCGTGAGCCGCTGCCCCTCGGCGAGCAGGGTGTCGAGGTAGCAGCGGCGCCTAGTGCAGAGGTGTTGCTGGAGGTGCAGGGGCTGGATGTGGCTTACGACCGCCAAGTGCTGTTCGATGTTTCACTGCAGGTAGCGCAAGGCGAATGCCTGGCGCTGGTGGGCGAGTCCGGTTCGGGCAAGACCAGCCTGGCCAGGGCCATCGCGGGGTTAGGCGAGAGCGTTCAGGGGCAACTGCGTTACGGCGGCGAGCCGCTGGCGTTCACCGCGCGTCAACGGGATGCGCGGCTGCGTCACCAGATCCAGTACGTGTTCCAGAACCCCTACCGGGCGTTGAACCCTCGGCAGACGATCGCGCAGACCCTCAGCGCGCCCCTGGCGCATTTCTTCGCTGTACGTGGCGATGAGGCGCGTCATCGGGTCGAAGCGGTACTGGCGCGGGTGTCGCTGCCGGCGCGTGTGGCCGATCTGTATCCGCACAGCCTGTCAGGGGGAGAACGGCAGCGCGTGGCGATTGCCCGGGCGTTGATCTGTGAGCCACGGCTGTTGGTTTGCGACGAGATTACCTCGGCGCTGGATGTGTCGGTGCAGGCGTCGATCCTGGCATTGCTGCGGCGTTTGCAGCGTGAAGGGCTGACCGTGTTGTTCGTCACCCATGACTTGGGCGTGGTGCGGGCGATAGCCGACCGGGTGTTGGTGTTGCGCCAGGGCAGGGTGGTGGAAGAGGGGGAGGCTGAGCAGGTGCTTGGGCGGCCGGTTGATGGCTATACCCGGACCTTGGTGGCGCATTCGCCTAGGTTGCAGGCGGGCGTCTAGGTGCACGGCTTTGGGTGGGGCGGCGCCTGTGAGATCGAGCGCCGCCCGCGCGGCGCATCGCGAGCAACGCTCGCTCCTACGTTTGTTTTTGGCCAATAACGCCTGTGACAGGCGCGCGCGAACGCCTTGTTTGTTCGACGCGATATCGAGTCATGCGTCAAGGCGGTCGCGCGCGTTTGCCCCAGGAATAATTGGCCCGAAACAAACGTAGGAGCGAGCGTTGCTCGCGATGCGCCGCGCGGGCGGCGCTCGATCTCCCAGGCGCTGCAAGGCTCAAGGCATGCACCTGGCACCCCAGATGCAATCCCCAGCTGGGCACCATCACCCAGCAAATCGCGCCTGCCGCCTCCGCACTTCCTCCCGCACCGCCGGAATCACCCAGCGCCCGTAATCCACCGTGTCGTACAACGGGTCATACCCGCGGTTGAGGAAGGTGCTCACCCCCAGGTCGACATAATCCAGCAACGCCTGAGCGACGGTCTCCGGCGTGCCCACCAGCGCCGTGGTATCGCCATAAGCCCCCACCGCTGTCGCCGTCGGCATCCACAATGCCCGGTCATGCCGGTCCGCCCGGGCGGCGGCGGCGAGCAGGCGTTCGGAACCGGTGCCCTTGATGCGCTTCTGCCAGGGGCTGTCCGCCGCAAACTGCGGGTTGGCCTTGATCTGCGCGAGGATCTGCTCAGCGCGCTGCCAGGCCAGCTCCTCGGTGGCACCCAGGATCAGCCGCACCGACAAGCTCACCCGTGGCGCCGCCACGCCAGCGGCACTCGCCGCAGCCTTGAGCTTGGCGATCTGCTCGGCGACGCCGCTCAGCGGTTCACCCCACAGGGCATAAAGGTCGGCATGTTTGACGGCGATCTGGTAAGCGATGTCGGACGAGCCTCCAAAGGAAATCGGGATATGCGGCTGCTGCAGCGGCTTGACCGGCGAAAAAGCGCCCTTGATGGTGAAGTAGCGGCCTTCGAAGTCGAACGGCTCTTCGGCAGTCCAGGTGCGCCGGACAATCTCCAGGTACTCGTCGGCGCGCTGGTAACGCGCGGTCTTGTCCAGCAGGGTGTCGCCTTCTTGCGGCTCGGCCGTGATGCCGGTGATCGCATGCAGGCGAATGCGCCCGCCGCCGGTGGTGTGGTCGAGGGTGGCGAATGCCCGCGCGGCCACCGTCGGCGCGGTCAGGGCAGGGCGGTGGGCGATCATGAAGCCGAGGCGCTCGGTGTGCGCGGCCGCATAGGCGGCAATCTGCAGGCTGTCGGCACTGCCTGGGCCGCTGGCGATCAGTACCCGGTCGAAACCGGCATGCTCATGGGCGCGGGCGTGGTGGCGGATGAACGGCAGGTCGAAGTCGGGCGAGCGCACGCCGCGGGTCTCGGACCACTGGCGGGGGAAAATCATGCCGACGAATTCAATGGACATGGCGATGGCCTTTTATGTTGAGGAAGGGTCAGAACTGGTAATCGACCTGGGCCAGCAAGGTGCGCCCAGGCATGGGTTGCAGGAAGGTGTTGGTCGAGCCGGCCAGGCCACTGACGAAATTCAGTTCGTCGGTGACGTTGAGCATGCGCAGCGTCACGCCCCACTGTGGCTGGCGGTAATACGCGGCAAGGTCGAGGTTGTATTCGTCGGGCACCTTCACCGTCTTGCTCAGGTTCAGGTACCAGCTGCTGGTCCACCAGCCAGAGAGCTCCACGCCGAACCCGGAATCGAAGCGGTAATCGACATAGCCGCCGGCGTTGTACTCAGGAATCTGCACCGCATCGAACTTGCCGGACGGGCGCTGGTTGAGGCTGTTGTTGTCGCCGAACACGGTGCCGTTGTCGGGGATGAACCCTGCTGAGGCGAACCCGGCCTGGCTGGTGAACTCGTTGTAGGCACTGATGCGGCTGAGGTTGAGGCCGCCGCGCAGGTGCGGGTCCTGGTAGCGCAGGGTTGCTTCCCAGCCTTTGACGATCAACCGGGCGATGTTGTTGTTGCTGTCTGGCGACTGGTCGCGCGCCTGCTTGTAGGCGGCCAAGGTGAAGAACAACCGGTCGGGCATGGCTTCGACCTTCAGCCCCACTTCGTGCAGCACGCTAAGGCTCTCGAACGCCAGCGGGTTGAGCTGGTTGGCCCCAGCGCCACTGCCCCAGCCCAAACCATTGGTGAAGAACCCGGTGTTGACGGCGAGGGATCGGTCGAAGGTGTAGTACAGGGTGCTGTTGTCGGTGGGTTTGAAATAGGGGCTGACCTGTACCGAGAACAACCGGTAATTGTCCGAGTCCTTGCGCGGGTTGCCGCCCGCGAGCACGAAGGGGTTTTCGATACGGGCATCGATCCAGCTGCGGCTGGCCCCCACGTTCAGCCCCACGCGCTCGCCCAGGCGCAGGTTGTGCTGGCTGAACAGGGTTTGGGTGGTCCAGGTGCTGTCGGCGGTGTAGGGCGCCACCGATTCAGCGTACAAACCGTGCCCTGCCGGGTACATGGCGGGCAGGTTGAGCCAGCCATAGTAATTGGACAACTGTGGCGCGCCGGGCTGGCCGATCCAGGCTCCGTTGCCACCGGCGGGGTTGCGCCCACTCAGGCCAAGCAGGTCGCCAGGGTTTTTCAGCGTCGGGTCGAGGGTGAGGTCGTAGGCGTTGATGGTGGAGCCAAAATTGTTGTTGGCGGCGATCGACTCGTTGGTCTCGCGGCGGTAGATCAGCCCGCTGTTGCTGTCGTCGACCAGCGTCAGGCCGCCCAGCTGCCATTGGCCACGGGCGCGGAACTCGAAGCGGTTGTCGAAGATGTCGTCCTTGCCCTGCACCTGGAACGCGCCCACCGCGTCGGTGGTGTCGGTGGAGTGCTGGTAGAAAGTGCTGTTGGCCAGGGTGATCGACGGGGTCAGGTCGCCCTCGACGCGCAGTTGTGTGGTGAAGCGCCGCGAGCGGTTCTGGTCCTGCGCGCGCTGGCCGGTCTGTGACGACAGCGAGGCCTGGCCATTGCCTGCCAGCGACGGGTCGTACACCCAGCCGCGCAAGCTGCCTGGGCTGGCCTGGGTATTGGGTGAGGCGCCCTGGAAGCTGCCATCGACCACCTGGTACTGGCCCTGCGCGTTGCGCTGGCGCTGCACCCAGCCGAGTACCTGGGCATCGCTGGCACCCGATGACAGCACCGGCGACCACAGGCTGTTGCCGTTCTGGATGATCGGCGTGGCGCGCCCGGCGTTGTACCTGCCGTGGTCGACCAGGTCTTGGGTGGCGCGGTTCCAGCCGTGGGTGATGTTGTAGTCGTAGTAGTCGTCGTACGCGGCGTTCCAGTCCACCCGCAGGTTGTCGTTGCGCCAGGCGAGGGCGCCGTAGAACGCGTCGAAGTTGTTGTCGACGTTGTCGTAGAAGGTTTCCTGGCGCTGGCGGGTGATGCTGACCCGGTAGGCCAGGCTGTCACTGAGGGGGCCGGTGTTGTCGATGCTGAATTGGGTGGCATCGCGTGATTCGCCGTCGGGGATCCAGCTGCCGATTTCGCCACTCAGGCGGGTGCGGAAGCGGTTGAAGTCGGGCTTCTTGCTTAGGTAGTTGATGTAGCCGCCGCTGCCACTGACCGAGCCGTAGGTGACCGACGAGGGCCCGGCGACAATGTCGGCGCCTTCGTAGGCGTTGAAGTTGGCGGGGTGGCGTACGCCGTAGGCGCGTTGGCCATCCTGGAACACCTCGGAGCTTTGCCCGCGCATCTGCGGGGCGATGCCGGTGTTCTGGCCGCCGCCACGGGTGATGCCGGGGGCGTACTTGACCAGGTCGTCCGAGCTCTGGATCGGGTCGCGGGCCAGTTGCTCGGCGTTGATCTGGGTGACCGCGCGTGGGGTGTCGAGGACTTTGCTTTCCAAGCCGCCGTAGATCGAGGCCGGTGGGCGCGTGGGCAGTGCGTCGTCGTCGGCCTGTTCGGCTTGGACGGTGACGGTTTGCAGTTGGGTGTCCTCGGCGTAGGCCAGCGGTACGCTGGCGGCCAGGATGGCCAGTGCCAGGGCGCTGGGCTGGAATGTCGGGTGCAGCAAGGCAACGCGGAGCATGGGGCTGAGCCTCGTTCTGTTCGGAAATGGGAAAAGCGAGGGCGCAGCCGCGCCTGCGGTTATTGGGTGCCTATGGCGACTGCCGGGGGCGCTATGCGCCCCTTGTGGGAGCGGGCTTGCCCCGCGAATACGGGCAAAGCCCGTGCCATCCACTCGGGGTACCTGCTTCGCGGGGCAAGCCCGCTCCCACAGAAGATTGTGCTGGCCCAGCGTTTAGCGCTTGAGCCACAGGCTCTCGAACCGCCAGGTACTGAACAGCGACTGCTCCGCCTGCGCCCCACCGACCCGTGTGCTGACACTGTCGAGCAAGTCGGCAAAGCCCCAGATCAGCATGCCGCCCCGTTCGTACTGGATGCGTTGGGCGCGGTGCACCAGGGCTTTGCGTTTTTCAAGGTCGGGCTGGGCCATGGCAGCGAGGAAGGCCTCGCTGAATGCCGGGTCGTGGAAGTGGGTCTTGTTGGCCACGGCGAACGGCGCGTCGGTATGAATGGCGCTGGCCAGAAACGGCGCACCGATGCTGCCCCCAGTGCTCAACGTCCAGTCGTCGCGTTGCGGCCCCTGGAACGTCGCCAGGTCGACTTGGCGCACCGTGATCGTCACGCCGATGCGCCGTGCCTGTTCGGCCAGCACCAGGGCCGAGGCAAGCCCAGGCCCTGGGGTCGTGACCAGTTCCACCTGCAGGCCTTCGTGGCCCGCGTCCTTGAGCAATTGCGCCGCCCGTTGTGGGTCATGCGGCCGTGGCCCGAGGCTGTGGTCGAAGGTGGGGTCGAAAGGGGCGTACAGGTCGTTGGCCACCCGGCCCTGGCCATTGAGTGCCCGGCGCACCAAGTCCTCTCGGTCTGCCAGCAGGCGAAACGCCTCACGCACCCGCGGGTCGTCGAAGGGCGCTTTGGTGGTGTTCATGTCGAACGACAACCAATTGCCGCTCACCGACTTCAGCAGGCGCAGGCGTGGGTCGGCCTGCAGCACTTGCAGGTGCTCGGTGGACATGACGTTGGCCATGTCGATCTGCCCGGCGCGCAAGGCCGCCAGGCGGCCGGTCTGGTCCTTGAAGTCGATGATCTCCAGTTCATCGGCATACGGTTTGCCGGGCTTGTAGTAATTGTCGAAACGGGTGAACAGCGAGCGCTGGCCCGGGGTGAAACTTTTGAGTTTATAAGGGCCGGCACCGACCGGGTTGGTGACCGGGTGGTAGTCCACCGGCACGATGCCGCCGAAGTTGACCCACGTCTCGGGCAACGGCAGGTAGCTGCGGCCTTCGCGAAAAGCCAGGCGCACGGTGCGATCGTCGAGCTTGACCAGATTGTCGCGGTCGACCCAGTGCAGCAGCGCCGCATAGGGCGAGGCCAGCTGCGGGTCGGTCAGGCGCCTGATGGAGAAGATCAGGTCGTCGGCGTCGATGGTCTTGCCGTGGTGAAACTCCAGCCCAGGCTTGAGCCGCAACGTCCAGCCGCTGGCGTCGGCATTGGGCTCGGCGAACTCGGCCAGGGCCAGGCGCGGCTGCATCTGCTCGTCCCACTCCCACAGCTTGCTGTACAAGGCAAAGCCGCGGACGATGCCGCTGCCGACCGGTTTATGGGCGTCGAGGTTGCCGCTTTGGTTGCCATCGATGATGCCAAGACGCAGGCGCCCGCCATGGCGTGGCTGGTCGGCGACCGCGTCGCCAGGGCTGTCGCTTGGGCCACAGCCCGCCAGCAACCCGCCGGCCAGTACGCCGGCATGGCCAATGAAGGCGCGCCGGCTCAATGGGTAACCGTCCCAGGCCATGGCGTCAGCCCCCGTTGCTGGCGTGCAGTTGCACGGGGGTGGGCGCCGGGCGGGCGAGGGCGGCGCGCTGGCCACGGAAGTGCGGCAAGATGTGCTCGCCGAGGCGGTAGGCTTCTTCCAGGTGCGGGTAGCCGGCAAGGAAGAACAGGTCGATGCCGATGCCGTGGTACTCGCGGATGCGCGCCACCACGTTGGCATAGCTGCCCACCAGCGCGCAGCCTGGCGGGATGCCGATATAGCCGAAGCCGGTCCACACGTTGGGGTGGATGAAGAAATCGTCGAAGGCCTGCTGCTCGTCCTTGTCGCTGTAGCCGTGCTCGTAGCTCAGCTTGCGTGCGGTGCGCAGGCCCGCGTGGGCGGCGCGGGCCTTGACCGTGCCCTTGGCCACGCCTTCGTCGAAGAAACGCTTGGCCTCGGCCCGCGCGGCCTCTTCGGTCTCGCGGGCAATCACGTCGATGGACAGGCCAAAGCGAATGTCGGTACGCCCCCACTTCAGGGCGCGGGCGCGGATGTCGGCGATCAGCGCGGCGATCTCGTCCGGGTGTTCGGCACGCATCAGGTAGAAGTCCGCATGCTTGGCGGCGAACTCGCGCGCGGCCAGCGAAGAACCGGCGGTGCAGATCAGCGGCAGCTCGGCTTTTTTCAGCGGCCCGCGCAGCCCGCCGCCCTCGGCACGGTAATAGGTGCCCTCGTAGTGGAATTGCTCGTTGTGCCAGTAGCCGCGTACCACGTCCATGAACTCGGTGGCGCGGGCGTAACGTTCGTCGTGGCCCTCGAAGTCGCCGACCTGGCGCTGGATGGCGTCGGAGCCGCCGTTGATGATGTTCCATACCAGCCGGTTGCCGGTGGCGCGCTGGTAGGTCGCGGCCTGTTGCACGGCTACCCAGGGCGTGTAGTGATAGGGCTGGAACGCGGTGACGAACTTGAGCGTGCGGGTTTCCCGTGCCAGCAGCGAGCACACGGTCCACGGCTCTTCGCCGGTGGGCGCATTGACCATCAGTGCGCCGCCGAAGCCGTTGATTTCCGCAGCGCGGGCGATTTGCCCGAGGTAATCGATGTAGGTGAAGTGATCACCTACCGCGAACCCGGAAACCGCACCGCTGCTGTCGCCACCTGCGTGCCAGTCGCCGCGGTTGCGTGGGTCGCCAGGCAGGTACTGGGTTTCGCCATGCAGTGGCAGGCGGGTGAAGAATTCGATGCTCATGGGGTGGCCTCCTTACTGGACGCTGGGGCTGCAGTTGGGCGTGACTGGCTGGCCGCTGATGACCTGGCGGGCGAAGGGGATCGAGTCCTTGAGCGAGGCGTTGACCGTTTCGCTATGGCCCAGGCCTTTGTACAGGTGGCCCTGCACCACCGAGCCGGCCTTGCAGGCATCCTGCATCAGTGCAACCTGGGTCGCGGCGGCAGGGGTCTTGTCCTCGGCGCCGGTGCCGATGAAGATCGGCTGGGCCAGTTTGAGGGTGGGGTACGACACTTGGGCCAGCCACGGTTTGAGCTGGTCGCCCTGGTAGTCCTTTTTGGCGTTGGCGGGGGTCAGGCCGGTGCCGACCACATCACTGACCAGTGCCGACAGGCAACTGGTGCGCGCCTGCTCGAACAGCGGTAGGGCCTTGTCGGTGTAGAAGTCGCGCGGGTCGATGCTCGGGTCGTACTGCTGTGCGGCGAGCAAGGTGTAGAAGCCGTAGGCCAGGGCCGGGTCGACCTTGTTCTGGTCCTGCTCACCGACGTTTTTCGACCCCACGGTGTAGATCACGCCGGTGCCGATGCTGCCCTTGATCCCCAGTTTGGGTGCATAGGTTGCGGCATAGGCACCGGCTGCAAAGGCACCAGCGCCACCCTGGGATTGGCCGATGATCAGGACCTTGTCAGCCAGCCCCGGTACGCCGGCGACCACGGCCTTGGCGGCATCGAGAATGCCGTAGGCGGCCATGCGGTTGTTCAGCAGCGGGTGGCCACCGGGCACACCCAGGCCTTGGTAGTCGGTGGCGACGATGGCATAGCCCTCTTCGAGCCAGCGGTTCAGGTACTGCACATCGCGGTAGGAACGCCCGGCCCAGGACGGTGCGCAAATATCCGCCACCCCGACGGTGCCGTGGCCCCAACTGGCGACCGGCCAGCCACCGGCGGGCGCCGGGCCCTTGGGAATGAACAGCGCGCCAGAGACCACGATTGGCGTCTTGCCGTCGATGCCGTCCAGCGAGGTGTAGAGGATGCGCTGGGCACTGGCGGCGTTGGGCAAGCTCAGCGCTGAGTCCAGCGGCTCGCTGCGCAGCAGTTTACCGGGGGTGGCCGGGATTGCCTTGGACCAGGTGTAGAAGCTCGAAACGCGGCCGTCGCCTTGTTGCGGGTCGGGTTTGGGGGCGTAGGTGTCGGCGGCCAGGGCGCCAATGGAAAAGGCCAGGGCACTGAGGCCGAAAACGATGGAAACAGGCAATTTCATGGAAGATGTTCTCAAGGTTGTTGGCTGATTTGAGCGTCCAGGGACGGCCAATAGTGGGTGAGCTGCAGGTCGATCAGCGCCTGGCGGGTGAAGCCTGTGGCCAGGTCGCTGCTGATGTCGTAGGGCGTGCGGATCAGGCGGTTGGCCAAGGCGTAGTGGCCCAGGGCGTCGTAGTGGGCTTTGAGTTGGGCATCGCTTTTCGGCGCCCAGCGCGCTTTCCAGGCCACCGGGTCGTCCTGGTCATCGCGGCGCAGCACGCTTTCGGCCACCCCGGCGCGGGACGACAGCGCGTAATAGGCGTCGCGGTTCTGCGCTTGGGAGATCCACCAGGCCGCGCGCACCCAGGCCGTGGCCACCAGCTGCGTGAGGTCGGCGTGCTGCTGCACGAAGCGGTCGGTGCCCCACAGGTCGGACACCAGCCGCCAGTCGTTGGCGCCTTGCTTGGTCGACCAGAGGATCCGCGCCACGCCTTTGTCTTCCAGGGCGTAGGCTTCGTTGAGCAGCACGGCGGCATCGACCTTGCCGGCCGACACGGCGGCGGCACCGACCTGCGGGTTGAGGTTGGCGATCTTGAAGTCGGTCAGCTTGAGGCCCTGGCTTTCCAGGAAGTTGCTGAAGGCAAATTCCCAAGGCCGCCCGCGGTGCAGGGCCAGGCGCTTGCCTTTGAGGTCCTGGATGCTGCGCACCGCAGAGCCGCTGGGCACCACCAAGTAGATGTTGTTGCCGCTGCCACCCGGCACGATCAGCTTGCCGGGCACTTGGCCGGCGCCAGCGATGACCGAGGGCAGGTCGCCGCGTACGGCGAAGTCCAGGCTGTCGTTGCTGAAGCCTTCGTTGATTTGTGGCCCGGCGCCGGCGTGGGGCAGGGCGGTCCATTGCAGTTTCACGCCGCGGGCGGCCAACTGCTGTTCGAGCCAGCCGTCTTCGATCACCCGCCCCGGGATGCCCCCGAAGACCGACGCGCCGCCTTGGGTGAAGGCAACGATGGCGATGCGCACCGCTGCCGGTGGCTCGGCGGCCAATGTGGTCAGGCTGAGTAACAGGCCGCCCAACAGGGCCAGGCCGTGACGCCAGAGTGTGTTCATGTGCGGCTCCAAACAAGGGTTCAACAGGTCTGGGCCGCGTGCTGCAGCGAACCAGGCATTGCCAGGCCAGGAGCGAAATGCATGCCAGTCTTTGAAAAGGTGGCTGCAGGCCTTTAACGGCGGGGCCTTCAGCACATGGGAGGGGCGCGGAGTGGAGCCCAGCCTGCTGATCGGCACGCAGGGCAGTGCTGGCGCGTTGCTGCTGCAGCAGCAGTCGGCTGCTGGAAAATCAAATATTCAAAAATGGAATATATAAAGATGAATTAATAATTTTTTGATCTAATTTGTTTCGGGCACTATGGGGCTGCGCGTCAATTGCCAGGAATGCCCCCATGTCGCTGATCACCCACCCTAATGCCCGAGAGCTGACCAAGTCGGTACGTGCCACCGTGCTTGTGTTCAAGGACCCTCGCTCCCAGGAGCTGCTCAGCCGTATCGAGCGCCTGGCGCCCAGCGAGGCCAATACCCTGATCATCGGCGAAACCGGAACCGGCAAAGAACTTGTCGCTCGCCACATCCATCAGCTGAGCCGCCGTGGCCGCGAACCGTTCGTGGCGGTGAACTGCGGTGCCTTTGCCGAAACCCTGGTGGAAAGCGAACTGTTCGGCCATGAGAAAGGGGCGTTCACCGGTGCCACCTCGAACAAGGCCGGTTGGTTCGAGGCGGCCAATGGCGGCACGCTGTTTCTCGACGAGATTGGGGACCTGCCGTTGAACATGCAGGTGAAGTTGCTGCGGGTGCTGCAGGAGCGCGAAGTCGTGCGGCTGGGCTCGCGTACACCGATCCCGATCAACGTGCGCCTGGTAGCCGCAACCAACGTCAACCTGGCCGACGCCGTGGTGGCGGGGCATTTTCGCGAAGACCTGTTCTACCGCCTGCACGTCGCCACCATCCGCCTGCCGCCGCTGCGTGAGCGGCCCGGCGACATTCTGCCCTTGGCCGAATTTTTCATCGAAGAGCATTGCCGGCGCCTGGGTTATGAACGTGCGTCGCTCAGCCCGGATGCCGAGCGCAAATTACTGGCCCACAGCTGGCCGGGCAACATCCGCGAGTTGGAAAACGCGATCCACCATGCCTTGCTGGTATGCCGCTACCAGGTGGTAGCGCCCGCAGACCTGCACTTGGTGGACATGAGGCCGCAAGGTGCGGCCCAGGTGTATGCCACGCAGGCCAACGCCCCGGCCGCGCTCGCGGCGCCGCCTAACCTTGAAAGCGCCTTGTTGGCGTTGTTCGAGCAGAACGTGCCGAACCTGTATGAGCACATCGAGGAGACGGTGTTCCGGGCGGCGTATCGGTATTGCCACGGGAACCAGCTGCAGACCGGGCGGTTGTTGAACATCAGCCGCAACATCGTGCGGGCGCGGCTGGAGAAGATTGGCGAATTGTCGAAGGCATGAGGTGCTTGTATCGGGGCTGCTGCGCAGCCCATCGCCGGCAAGCCTGGCTCCCACAGGTACTGCACATGGCTTGAGGTCTGTGCAGTCGAGGTGGGAGCCTGGCTTGCCGGCGATGGGCCGCATAGCGGCCCCGATTTGGCGCGGTTATTTGATAAAGCGAACCTGGCTGTTGATCTTCTCGATCACCGCCCCTTTGCGCGCGTTGAAGCGGGCCTTGTTCTGTTCGAACAGGTTATTGCCCTTGGTGTCGATGGAAATGATCAGCGGGCCGAACGCCCGTACCCGGTTGACCCACAGGGTTTCAGGCATCCCCAGGTCTTGCCACTCGGCACGTTCGATCTCTTCTACCTGCGTTGCAGCCAGCACCGCACAGCCCCCTGGGAACACCGCATGCACGGCTTTGTTTTCCAGGCAGCCAGTGGTGGTTTCCGGCCCCATGCCGCCTTTACCAATAATCAGCTTGACGCCGGTTTGCTCGATGAACTGCTTTTCGAACTTCTCCATGCGCATGCTGGTGGTCGGGCCAATGGACACCATCTCGAAACTGCCATCGTCTTTTTTGCGCACGATAGGCCCAGCGTGGAAGATCGCACCGCCGCGCAAGTCAACCGGCAACTCCCGCTTGAGCTCGATCAAACGACGGTGCGCGACGTCGCGGCACGTCACCAACTGGCCGGTGAGATAAACCACGTCGCCGACATTGAGGTTGGCCAGGTCTTCGTCTTTGATCGGGGTGGTCAGGATCTTTTTCACAGTACTACCCCTTCGTGCGAGAGGATGTCGTAGGACAGGTCGGCGTTGATGCGGATCTTGCCGCGGCGGTGCGCCCAGCAACCGGTCGATACCGCGACGCCAATGGTCGAGGGGTGACGCGCGGAAGACTCGATGTTCACGCCCATGACACTGCTGTTGCCAGTCAGCCCCTGCGGGCCGATGCCGATTTCGTTGAGGCCATCTTCCAGAAGCTTTTCCATCATGGCGGCGCTTTCGTTCGGGTGGCTGGAATCGACCGGGCGCAGGATCGCCTTTTTCGACAGGCGCGCAGCGGTCTCAACCGAGGTCGACACGCCAACGCCAACCAGCAAGGGCGGGCACGCATTGACGCCTCGCGAAGTGATCACGTCGAAGACGAACTCGGTGACCCCTTCATAGCCCTGGCCTGGCATCAGTACCTTGGCCGAGCCTGGCAAGGTGCAGCCACCACCGGCCATGTACACATCGACGATGGCGTAGTCGGCATCCGGGATGATTTCCCAGTCCAGCCACGGGATCTTCGAGCCGGTGTTGGTGCCGGTGTTTTTCTCGATGAAGGTTTCTACCGCGTTGTGGCGCAGCGGGCCCTTGATGGTGGCCTCTTTGGTGGCGTTTTCCAGAATGCCTTCAAGCTCGCTCAGTAGCGGGAACCTGGCCCCCGCCGAGATGAAGTACTGAATGACCCCTGTGTCCTGGCAGCTGGGGCGGTCGAGCTTGTCGGCGTATTCCTGGTTGTCGGCCATCGAGTCATACACGGCGATGGCCAGTGGGTTGGTTTCTGCGGCGCGCAGTTTTGCGGTTTTCTCCTTGACGTCTTTGGGCAGGCGCTTGCCGATATAGGCGGTGAACTTCGCCATCACGTCGGTGAGCGATGACACGGCTGATTCTTTATCCACGGTTTTTTCCTCACTGCATCACAAGGCTGATTGTTCGATGTCTGCGTTTTCAGGGGGCCAGGGTGCCGCTGGTGCTGGCCTCCCTGTGTAGAAGCGGGGTGTGTAGCTGAGCGGCCTCAGGTTTTTCGGGTTCTGCGGGTAGCTGGCCGTCCAGCACCTGGGCCATGCGCGGTTTGTCCAAAGCGCCAACCCAGTGCGCGATGGCCACGGTGCCGACGGCGTTGCCGATGGTGTTGGTGATGGCGCGGGCCTCGGACATGAAGCGGTCGACGCCCAGCAGCAGCACCATGCCGGCCACCGGGATGTTGTCCATGGTTGCCAAGGTCGCGGCCAGGGTGATGAAGCCAGAGCCGGTCACACCTGCAGAGCCTTTGGAGGTCAGCAGCAGCACGCCCAGCACGATCAACTGGTCCATCAGCGTCAGTGGCGTGTTGGTGGCCTGGGCGATGAAGATGGCCGCCATGGTGTAGTAGATGCATTGCCCGTCCGGGTTGAAGGTCAGGCCGGAAGGGATCACCAGGCCCACCACCGGTTTGGACACGCCGACCTTCTCCAGCTTGTTCATCAGTTGCGGCACCACCGACTCCGATGAACTGGTGCCCAGTACGGTGAACAGTTCTTCCTTGAGGTACTTGAGGAACTTCCACAGGCTGAAACCGGACAGCCGAGCGATGGCGCCCAGCACAATCACCACGAACAGGAAGCAGGTCAGGTACATGGTTGCCATCAGCTTGCCGAGCGAGACGATCGAGCCCAGCCCGTACTTGCCGACGGTAAATGCCATTGCACCGCAGGCCGCGAGCGGCGCCACGCGCATGATCATGCCGACGATGAAGAACATGCCGTGGGAGAACGCTTCAAGCACATCGACCATCGGTTTGCCGCGCGGGCCCAGGTGCGAGAGGGCGATGCCGAACAAGGTCGAGAACAGCAGGATCGGCAAGATCTCATTCTTGGCAAAGGCATCGGTCACGCTGCCGGGGATGACATGCAACAGAAAGTCGATGAACCCGCCCGAGCTGTTTGCAGCTGCCGCGGTGTAGGTGGAAATGCTTTTGGCATCGAGGGTGGCTGGGTCGACGTTCATGCCTTGCCCAGGCTGTACAAGGTTGACCACGACCAGGCCCAGCACCAGGGCAAAGGTGGACAGTACTTCGAAGTAGATCAGCGCACGCACGCCCACGCGGCCGAGCTCTTTCATGTTTTCCATTTTGGCGATGCCCAGCACCACCGTGGCGAAAATGATCGGTGCGAAGACCATCTTGATCAGTTTGATGAAGGCATCGCCCACCGGCTTGAGGTCGGCGCCGACCTGTGGCCAGAACACCCCGATCAGTACCCCGAGGGTTACCCCGATCAGCACCTGCACGTACAACTTGCCTAACACTCGCTTGGCCATTGCCGTCTCCGAATTATTGTTGTGAGTCGGTTCTTGTGGCGGCTGGGCTTATCGGTGGCGGCAGGCAACACCTGGCCGTGGCAGCTCGATAGCCCAGATTTCTTAGGGTTAATCACGCAGGGCCAAGGTAATGGTTTTTCAAAAACCGTGTAATACAATGAAATTCAACTCATTGTTTCCTTCAGGTTAATTATGAACCCAGTGTCCGAGCTGGCCTTTTTCACCCAGCTCATCCGCGTGGGCAGCCTGGCTGCCACTGCGCGTGAGATGAACCTGACCCCACCTGCGGTCTCCAAGCGCCTGGCGCAATTGGAACAGCGGCTGGGCGTGCGGTTGCTCAACCGCACCACACGCAGCATCAGCCTGACCGCCGAGGGCGAGACCTACCTGGTCAATGCCCGGCGCATACTGGGTGAGATCGAGGAGATGGAGCGCCAGGTGTCCAGCAGCCGCGCCGAGCCCAAGGGCCTGCTGCGGGTCAATGCGCCGTTGGGCTTTGGCCGTACCCATGTGGGGCCGGCGATTTCATCGTTTGCCAAGCGTTACCCCGAGGTGGAGGTGCAACTGCACCTGACCGATCGGCCCATCCAGCTGCCTAATGACGCAATCGATGTGGCCATCCGCTTTGGTGAATTGCCCGACTCGCGCCTGATCGCGCGCAAGATCGCAGCCAACCGTCGCAGGCTGTGTGCCGCGCCCAGCTACTTGGAAGCCTGCGGAACACCCGAGGTGCCCAAGGACCTGGCTGCACACAATTGCATCGTGTTACGCCAGAACGATGCCGCCTTCGGCATTTGGCGCTTGAGCCGTGGCAAGCAGTCAGAATCGGTCAAGGTGCGTGGAAGCCTGAGCACCAACGATGGTGAGGTGGCGTTGAACTGGGCGTTGGAGGGGCAAGGCATCCTGATGCGGGCCGAATGGAACCTGGCGGACCACTTGCGCAGTGGGCGCCTGGTGGAGGTGTTGGGTGATTACCAGACACCGCCGGCGGATATCTACGCGGTTTACCTTGAGCGTTTGAACCTGTCCGCGAAGGTGTCGTGTTTCATCGAGCACTTGAGGGCGTTTTTTAAAAGCCATGCCGATGGGCCGGAAGACAGCTTGGCGGCATGGCAGTAGCGGCATGAATGAAGTCATGAATGATGTCGCGTGAATGAAGAGTTGCACAGCGTTGGATGGCTCATGTTAAATGAGAGTCATTATTAAAGACGTCCTGACCGGTTCACCCCATGTCCTGCGCTGACCCTTCCCTGCAAAAAACCGTGCATACCCTCTACGCGGAACACCATCCCTGGCTGTGCGGTTGGCTCCGCAACAAGCTCGGGTGTGTCGAGCATGCGGCGGACCTGGCCCAGGACACGTTCATACGCGTGCTGACCCTGCGCAAGGCGGCTGAGCTGCGCGAGCCACGGGCGTACCTCTCCAGCATCGCCCGTAGCCTGATGATCGACATGTTCCGCCGCCGTGCTGTTGAACAGGCCTACTTGGAAACGCTCGCCGCCCGCCCCGAGCAGGTCGAAGTCTCGCCCGAGGCGCGCACGTTGATCATTGAAGCGTTGATGGAAATCGACCGCCTGCTCGACGGCCTGGGCGCCCGCACCCGGGAGATTTTCCTGATGGCCCAGTTGGATGGCTTGAGCTATGTCGAGATCGGGCGGCGCCTGGACATTTCGGTTACCACCGTCAAGAAGCATGCAGTGCGGGCACTGACCCATTGCCTGATGCTGGCTGAGGACTGAACCGTGGCCGGGGCCCCGCCACTGGATCGGAACGTGCTCGAAGCCGCGGCGAGTTGGTATGTCGAGTTGCGCTGCGATGCCGATGAACGTACGCGCGCCGCGCATCAGCGCTGGTTGCTCAGCGATCCACTTCACCGGCAGGCCTGGGAGCGCCTGGCGCGCTTGCAGGGCACCTTCGAGCACGTGGCACCAGGCATCGCTCGGCCAACCCTGAGCAGTGCCAGGGCCAAGCGCCGCGAAGTGCTCAAGGTGATGTCGATTGTGCTGGCTGCGGGTGGGGCAGGGGGGCTGGCCTGGCACGAGGGGGGCATCGCGCGGTTGATGGCCGACCAACGCACAGGGGTTGGCGAGCGCCGTTCGCTGCGCCTGGAGGATGGCAGCCGCTTGCAGTTGAACACCGCCACCGCTGTCGATATCCGTTACACCGCCCAATGGCGCGCCTTGCACCTGTTGGGCGGGGAGATCCTTGTGCAAACCGCGCGCGACGCGCAGGCCCGAGCGTTCATCGTGCACACCGAACAAGGCAGCATTCGCGCCCTGGGCACGCGTTTTACTGTCCGCTGTGATGCTGACGTCACGCGGGTTTGCGTGCTGGAACATGCCGTGGAGGTACGCACGGCGCACTCGCTGGCGGCCGTGCGTGTCGAGGCCGGTCAGCAGCTAATCTTTCGCGCGGATGAAGCCGGCCTGGTGCAGCCCGCGACAGCGCTGGCGGATGCCTGGACCCGCGACATGTTGGTGGTGGACGACTGGCGCCTTGCCGATGTTGTCAGCGAACTGCAACGTTATCGGCCCGGCCATCTGGGGTGTGACGCGGCCGTGAGCGAGCTGCGCCTGTCCGGCGCGTTTCAGCTGGGCAATATCGATACTGCCCTGGACAACCTCACCCGCACCTTGCCGGTACGCATTCGGCGGTTCAGCCGGTTCTGGACGCGGGTCGAGGCTGTTTGAGGGCTTAGGGGGGAAGGTGTTCGCTCAGCATTTTCAGCGCCTATGAGATCGAGCGCCGCCCGCGCGGCGCTTCGCAGCACAAGGCTGCTCCTACAGTTGTTTCGGGCCAGTCGCGCCTGTGCGCAGGAATAATTGGCCCGAAAAAATGTAGGAGCAGCCTTGTGCTGCGAAACGCCGCGTGCGGCGCTCGATATACGCCTCACCTCAAAACCAAAAGCAGGCACTCTTTTACCCAAGGGGGGTTATCGATTTCAATTCTCATTCGACTTGTTAAGTAGAGGCGCATCAGACGCCGTAAAAAACTGCCGCAGGGCGAAAGGAATACCCATGCTCCCTTCAGACACTCGCAACCCCGTTATCCTCATCAACTGTGCCAAAAACCCAATGACGCGGGCGGTCAATCGCGCGCTGTTCAGCATCGCGCTCGCGACGCCTCTGGCTGCGGCGATGATCGCCCCGCCAGCCATGGCCCAGACCCGTGTCGAAGCCGCATTCGACATCCCGGCCGGCCCGCTGGGCGCTGCGCTCACCCAATTCGCGGAGGCGGCGGGGGTGACCGTGTCGTTCGAACCGTCCTACGTGCAGTCGTTGAAGTCGCCAGGCTTGCATGGCCGCTACAGTGCCGAGGCCGGCCTGCGCCAATTGCTGGTGGGCAGCCAGTTGCAGGTGCTGCGCCAGGCCAACGGCAGCTATTCGCTATTGCCCATGGTCGGGGATGCGTCGACGCTGCAACTCGACAGTACCAGCATCACCGGCACGTCCGTGGAGTCGGCCTACGGGCCGGTAACCGGTTATGTCGCCACCCGCAGCGCGACGGGGACCAAGACCGATACGCCGATTCTGGAAATCCCGCAGGCTATCAACGTCGTCACTGCCGACCAGGTACAGGCCCAGGGCGCGCGCAACCTGACCCAGGCATTGCGTTATACGCCGGGGCTGGCAACGGGGGGGTTCACCGATCGCAACAGCATTGCCGACGAAATCACCAGCCGCGGCTTCGCCCCGACCCCGTTGTACCTGGATGGCGCGTACCTGCCGTATGCGGGCAGCCTGGGCGGCGCGCCACAGATCGACCCCTATACCCTGGAACGCATCGAGGTGCTCAAAGGCCCATCGTCGGTGCTCTACGGGCAAAACCAGCCGGGCGGGCTGATCAACATGGTCTCCAAACGCCCGACCCGCGAGCAGCGCAACCAGGTCAAGCTGGGTGCCGGCAGTTACAACCGGGTCAACGGTGCGTTCGACACCAGCGGCCCATTGGATGAGCAGGGCGCGTTCACCTATCGCCTGGTCGGTGTGGCAGACAAAGGCAACGAGCAGGTGGCGCACACCCACAGCGAACGCCTGCTGCTGGCGCCAAGCCTGACCTGGGCGCCGAACGAAGACACCGCCCTGACGGTGCTGGCACAGGTGCAGCGCGACGACGGCCTTGCCGACTACCAGTCGCTGCCGATGATCGGTTCGCTCAAGCGTGGCCCGACGGGCCAGCGCATCGACCGCGACTTCTTCTCGGGCGACTCGCACTACAACGATTACAAGCGTAACCAGTACATCTTCGGCTACGACTTCAGCCACCGCTTCAGCGATGACCTGGCGGTACGTTCCACAGCGCGCTACACCGATGTGCGTGACCGCTACAAAGGCTTCTACCTGCGCAGTTTCGTTTCGGACGACGAGGGGGTGGATTACACCCGGGCCAACCGGGTCAAGCTCGACTGGCGCCAGCACAATATCGCCTACACCCTCGATAACAATCTTGAGTACAAATTCAATACCGGCGCGCTGCAGCACACCACACTGGCCGGCGTGGACTATCGCCACTTCTCCCGCAAATACGATGGCTATAACGCCTACAACGTGTTGCCCGTCGACCTCTACGGCAAGAACAACTACGACACCAGCAGCGTGACCCCTGTGCTGGACACCCAATGGGACAATACCGTTCGCCAGACTGGGGTGTATGTGCAGGACCAGATCAAGCTCGACCAGTGGATCTTGACCGTTGGTGGCCGCCAGGACTGGGCAGAAATCGACAACAAAGACCTGCTGGCCAAAAGCATCGCTTCACAGCGTGACAACAAGTTCACGGGCCGTATCGGCCTGACCTACGTCACCGAGTTTGGCCTGGCGCCTTACGTCAGCTATTCCCAGTCGTTCTTGCCGACACTGGGCACGGACAGCGCCGGCAAGTCGTTTGAGCCGACCGAGGGTGAACAGTACGAAGTGGGGGTTAAGTACCAGCCGGTCGAGGGCACCTTGCTCACCGCGTCGGTGTTCCAGGTCAAGCAGAAGAACGTGTTGACCCAGGACGACGACAACCCCCAGTACCAGGCGCAGGACGGTGAGGTGCGCTCGCGTGGCGTTGAACTTGAACTCAAGTCCACCCTCGACAACATCGACGTGCTGGCGGCAGCCACCTACATCGACTCGTTCTACACCAAGAGCAACTACGGCGACCAAGGCAACCGCAGCGAGTCGCAGGCGCCGGTATCGGCGTCCCTGTGGGTGGATTACCACTTTACCCAGGCCATGCTCAACGGCCTCACCTTCGGCGCAGGTGCCCGCTACACCGGCCGTAAACCGGGTGATTCGTCCAACTCGTTCGACGTGCCGGCCTACGCGGTGTATGACGCTACCGTCAGCTACGACCTGGGCAAATTCGACGCGAGCCTGCGCGGTTTGCAGGCCAGCCTGAATGTACAGAACATCTTCGACCGCGAGTATGTGTCGGACTGCAACTACGCGTTCGGTTGCTATTACGGCCAAGAGCGCGTGGCGTCGGTGGAGATGACCTACGATTGGTGATCGGGGGGTAGCCATGACTGAATTCGAGGTGGTTGGGGCAAAGATGGAAGCTGCATGGATCGCGGGGATGGCTAGAAGTATCAGACCTTAGCATTGCATCGGCGGTAGCCTCGATGCGGGCCATGCAGGCACTGTTTTCAGCAAACCGCAGTGCTGGCACCACGTTATACTCGGCGCTTTTTGCCCATGGCCGGAGACCCTTATGCGCCAGGTTTTGCTCATCGTCGATGTTCAATCCACCTTCAGCCCGCCCGAATGGCTGGTCGACGGTTTGCGGCGGTTGTCGGCGAATATCCCGACCATCGCCTCGGTCGAACTGCACGATGAGCAGGCCACGCCGTTTCAGCGTCAGTTGGGCTGGCACCCGGCAGCCGAGGACGAGAGCCTGGTCGAAGCAGACCAGGTGTTCGTCAAGCATGGCTACGGGCAGACCGTCGAAACCCTCGAATACATCAAGCAACTGGGCGTGGAGCGGGTGCTGGTGTGCGGCATGCAAACCGAAACCTGCGTACTGGCTGCAGGCTTTGCGCTGTTCGATGCGGGGCTCACGCCAACCCTGGTGACCGACATGACGGTAGGGTCGTCGCTGGACAGGTCCGGGAAAATGGGCATTGACCTGTGGAAGCACCACTTCCGCCAGGTGACGACGTCTGCCGAGGTGCTGGCCGCGCTGGCGATGTGAGCACAGTAAGTGCAATCATTTTGCCATCTTGCTACGCCAATGAGTATCATTGTCGATTAATGACGGCCTCGATACACCTGGATTGAGAAGGATCTCCATGCTGAAACAGTCTTACCTTGTCGCTGTGCTGCTGCCGCTTGCAATGAGCTGGTGTGGCTCGGCGCAAGCCTTCACCGATGGCACTGACCGCTCCGTGACCTTGGAAAAGGTCGAGCAGACCTTTGTCGTGCAGAAGGATGGCAGCCACCGCCTGGACGTCGACAGCGTCTTGCTGATCAATGACGAACGCGCCATCAAGGCCCGCGCCCAGCAGCCGGTGAGCTTCAACCGCTCGCTGGAAACCCTGGAAGTGATCGAGGCCTACACGCAAAAGCCCGATGGGCGCAAAGTGCGGGTGGATGCCGCGCACATCAAGGAACAGCAAGAGCAGGCGTCTGTGCAGGCGCCGATGTTTCAGGACAGCGTCAACAAGGTGATCATCTTCCCTGAGGTCGCGGTGGGGGATCGCCTGGTCCTGCATTACCAGCGCAACCGCGTCACGCCGCTGTTCCCGGGGCAGTTCGAAGACATCACCGTACCGGAATTCCACCCGGTCGGGGAGTTCACTCTGACCTACGACATGCCCGAGGACATGCCCCTGCAAGCGGACGCGCGCAGCTTCAAGGCGTCGATGCCAGCGGCTGCACCCGGGCGCAAGGTCTACCGCTGGGATTACGTACCGGCGGACCGGGCGCGGATCGAAGCCAGTGCGGTGTCCTACCTGGACTACGGGCACTATCTGGCCGTCTCGACCTTCACCGATTTCAAACAGTTCGCCGAGGCCTACCAGGCACGGGCCAAGGTCGAGGTCACGGCACCGATCACCGAGTTGGCGCACCGCCTGACGGCCCACTTGCCTACCGCACGGGAAAAGGCGCTGACGCTCAGCGACTGGGTGCGTGAGAACATTCGCTATGTCGCCGTGTATGTCGGTGCCGGTGGGGTGGTGCCACATGCCGCGCAGACCGTGCTGGACAACCGCTACGGTGATTGCAAGGACCATGTGGCACTGCTTGAAGCGCTGCTGACGGCGGCGGGTATCAAAAGCACGCCGGCCTTGATCAACCTGGGCAATGCTTATGTGTTCCCCAAGGTCCCTGCGCTGGGGGTGTTGAACCACGTGATCACCTACGTGCCGAGCCTGGACCTGTACCTGGACTCGACCGACCCTTCGATTGCCGCAGGCTACCTGCCGCTGGGTACCTTGAACAAGCGCGTGCTGCTGACTGCCACAGGCGAGTTCGGGCGTACCCCGGCCATACAGCTCAACAAGGTGTCCAGCGACCTGAAGTTCAAGGTCAACGGCAAGGGAGCGGCGGACTTCACCAACGTTGCCACCGTGCAAGGCTGGGCCAGCGAGGTCAGCCGCTACGGGGTTAAATCGATGAAGCCGGCCGACCGTGAACTGCTCGTCGAAAAAGTGCTCGGCGCCTATGGGCAGCGCGGCAGCGGCACGTTCCAGGTACGCCCGCCGAGCGCCAGTGGCGAGTTTGTCAGCACCGTCGATGGGCGCACGGAAAACCTCGTCAACCTGCCCGGGCCGGTGGGGGTGGTGGCTTTGAGCAGCCTGGCAGGGGGCATCTCGCAGAACGTCTACAGCTTCGCCATGGAAAAGGAACGCAGCCAGCACTTCGTGTGCATTTCCAACGACACCGTGGAAACATCGCGCTTCGAATTCCCACCGGAGGTCAGCGTGCTGGCGATCCCCAAGCAGGTGCGTCTGCAAGACGCCAATGTGCAATACAGCGCGCGGTACGCTCAGGAGGGAAATGCGGTGGTGATCGAGCGGCACTTCAAGTTCAGCCGCCCGAACGTGGTGTGTTCACCCGAGGATTTTGCCGCCATGAAGCCGACGCTCGAGGCGATGGTCAAGGACCTGCAGAGCCAGATCATCGTGCAAGCGAGCTAGCCCCCAGGTCGTACGCCAATAGCAACGCGCCTGGCTTACTCGGCCGCCAAGCGCCCCTTCACCCGGTCAGCCTTGTACTGCATTGCCACTGCTGGCGCAGGCTTGGCTGCACCGGTTTCCAGCCACTGGCGCATGCGGCTGGCATCGGCAAAGTGGGTGTACTTGCCGAAGGCATCGAGGATCACCATGGCCACCGGGCGGTTGTCCATGCGGGTCAACAACACCAGGCAGTGGCCAGCCTCGTTGGTGAAGCCGGTCTTGGTCAGCTTGATGTCCCAGTTGCTCTTGTTCACCAGGTGGTCGGTGTTACGGAAGCCCAAGGTGTAGTTGGGCGCGCGGAAGGCCACGGTCTTCTCGCGGGTGGTCGACAGTTCGCTCAGCATCGGGTACTTGCGCGACGCCATCAACAGCTTGGACAGGTCGCGGGCGCTGGACACGTTCTGCGTCGACAGGCCAGTCGGCTCGACATAGCGGGTGTGCGCCATGCCCAGGCTGCGGGCCTTGGCGTTCATGGCCTTGATGAACGCCGGGTAGCCGCCGGGGTAGTGGTTGGCCAGGCTGTTGGCCGCACGGTTTTCCGACGACATCAGGGTAATCAGCAAGGTCTCGCGGCGGTTCAGCTGGCTGCCCAGGCGCACCCGCGAATACACACCCTTCATCTCCGGGTTGTTGGCGATGGTCATGGTGAGCATTTCATCCATGGGCAGCTTGGCGTCCAGCACCACCATCGCCGTCATCAGTTTGGTCACCGAGGCAATGGGCACCACGCGGTCGGCGTGGCTGGCATACAGTTCCTGATTGGTGTTCAGGTCGATCAGCAATGCGCTGCCCGAAGCCAAGTGCAATTTGGCCGGGTCACGTTGCACCTGGGCCGGGGGTTGTGCAGCAGCAGTCGACGGAAGGGTCGCGGTACCTGTGAGCAACAGCAGCAGGCTGAGGATGGACAGGGATGTTTTCACGTTGAGGCTCACTAAAAGTTGGTATGTCGTTGGCTGTGCAAGGGTTTTCCCCCAAAAAACCGCTGCATTGTGGAGTATGGTCGAAGTGCTGTCGATTGCTCGTTGAAGCGACCCGGCGAAATGAAAAAAGCTTCATGCTGGATCGGTTCTGCCGCCTCCACTCGTCGGATCACACGGGCAAAAAAAGACCCGCCAAGCGGCGGGCCATAAGGGAGGGAGCAACGCACAACAAATACTGTCAAGCGACCAGGGTATCTGGCTGCAACTGGTCGGCCAGGGCTTGAGCCGAGGCGCGGGTCGCCAAGGGGCCGCTCACGGGTTCACCGTTACGCATCAGGTACCAGCAGGCCAGCAGGCCCTGCTGGCGCAGTGAAGGGGGGACGGCGCTGCCGACGACGGACATGATCTGGATAGTGGCCATGTGGACCTCCTGTAAAACATGGCCCTACCTTACGCAGCGGCCGCAGCGGTTTGAAATTAACTGAGTTGATAGTGATCATTGGTTTTATCAACGATCACCAACGGGGTGGCCCGTAGTACACCGGGGGCGGGCCGTAATAGGGGCGATAGCCCGGGGGCGGCGGGGCCGGTGCATAGTAGGGCTGGTAGTACACCGGCTGCGGCGGCGGCTGTACGTAGACCGGCTGCGGTGCGTAATAGACTGGCTGGCGCTCCACATACACGGTGCGATCACGCCCGCCATAAACCGTTGCCCCCACCACGGCACCGACCACCGCCGCGCCGAACAGCGGGCCGGGTCCATACCAACCACCGCCACCACCATGGCCACCATGGGCAGCAGCTTGTCCGCTGATGGCCAGGGCACCGACCAGCAGGGCGATTACGGGAATGTGACGGTTCATAAAGCGTCCTCGCAGGGCAACCCCACAGATGGGACCCTAATACTATGACTCTGCCTCTGTCAGCTGAGCACAGGGAAACGGTAAAGGTTGTGTAAGGGACGACAAGCGGCTGCGTCTGATACGCTGAACAAACGATTCAGTTCTGAAAATGGAGCAGGTTATGTCGACAACTCCCAGCAGAGACACGGTGCTGTGCATCTCCTTGGCCGGGCGGCCTGGCACCTTCGGCGTGCGTTTTCACAACCACCTCTACCAACAGTTGGGGCTGGACTTCTACTACAAGGCCATGAGCACTGACGACCTGCCGGCGGCGGTCGCAGGCATTCGTGCCTTGGGCATTCGCGGGTGCGGGGTGTCGATGCCTTACAAGGAAGCCTGCATGGCCTTGGTTGACGAGGTGGACCCGTCCGCTGCGGCAATCGAGTCGGTCAATACCCTGGTCAATACCGGTGGCCATCTGAAGGCCTACAACACCGATTACCTGGCGGTGCGGCAGTTGCTGGCGCAACACGAGGTCGACCCGGCGACTGCGTTTGCTCTGCGCGGCAGTGGTGGCATGGCCAAGGCGGTGGCGAGTGCCTTATGTGACGCGGGCTTTACCCAGGGCACGATCGTCGCGCGCAATGAACAGGCGGGGCGACAACTGGCGGACGTTTGTGGTTATCGCTGGGTGGCCGAGCTCGGAGACCTGTGCCCGCCGATGCTGATAAACGTGACGCCGATCGGCATGGCCGGCGGGCAGGAGGCCAACGCGCTGGCCTTTAGCGAACAGGCCATTGCGGCAGCCGAGCGGGTGTTCGATGTGGTGGCCATGCCGGCGCAGACGCCGTTGATTCGCCGGGCCCAGGCATTGGGTAAGCCAGTGATCACTGGCCTGGAGGTGATTGCGCTACAGGCGCTGGAGCAGTTCGTGCTGTATACCGGCGTGCGGCCTACGCGTGAGCAGGTGGAGGCGGCCGTCGCACACGCGCGCGACCCTCTGTAGGAGCAGCCTTGTGCTGCGAAGAGGCCGGTACAAGGATCATCAATCTCTGATCGCTGCACCGGCCTCTTCGCAGCACAAGGCTGCTCCTACAGGAGGGCGCGCTATGTTGCGTCAATCAGAAGGCTTTGTGCCCCTTGTCCAGCTGTTCATCCACCAGCGCACGGCCATGGGCCAGCGACACATGCTGGGCATTCTCAAGGTCTGAGAAGAACTTCATGGGCATCGAGATGCGCTTGCTGGTGTGCCCTTCAGGGTCGGTGATCAGGCAGCCGGCGGCATAGGGCAGGGGGGAGTCGGGGTGGGGCATCACACTGGCGGTGATGGTGTACTTGCGGTGCTCACAGTGAAGAGATTGCATCGTCCTTACCTCGCTGTGCTTATGAAGCGGTTACCTTCATATACCACAGCAAGGGGCCGGGAGTTCCCGGCCCGACGAGCGAATAGCGTTGTGCCTCAGCCTTTGAGTTCGGTCGGCTGGATCACTTCGACCCAGTAACCGTCCGGGTCCTTGACGAAGGCCAGGTGATTCATGCGGCCATCCGCCAGGCGTTTCTGGAAGGGCACGTCGAGGGCTTCGAAGCGCGCGCAGGCCTCACGCACGTCCGGCACCGAAACGCAGATATGGCCGAAACCGCGTGGGTCGGTGTTGCCGTTGTGGTAGGCAAAATCGGCGTCGTTTTCGGTGCCGTGGTTGTGGGTCAGCTCCAGAACGCCTGGGATCGACTTCATCCACTGGTGGCGCGCGGCGTCATCGGCAGGGATTTGCGCGGGGTCGACCAGGGCCAGGAAGTACAGGCTGAAGGCGGCTTCCGGGAAGTCGCGCTTGTCCACCAGGCGGAAGCCCAGAACGCGGGTGTAGAAGTCCAGCGACTTCTCGATGTCCTTGACCCGCAGCATGGTGTGGTTGAAGACGAACTTGGCGGTGGCGGCATCCGGCTGCGCGGTGACGCCAGGCAGGGTTTGCAGATCGTGCAGGCTCATGGGAACTCCTGAGACGGGGCCGGTGCGCGGCACCGGCAAAACAGACAGGCTGGCCATGATACGGCAGTGAAGCGATTGCGCAAATGAAAGCGCCCTGCACGAGGCAGGGCGCTTGAATTAGAGGCCCGCATGTGCGGGCGCGTGGGGTCGCTAGTCCTTTAGCTGTCTCGATACTGAGCCAGCGCTTGTGAAAAAAGTGTGAAGTCCATGTGGACGTTTCATCAGCGTACCCAGCTTTCGACGGTGGCAGCGCCGTACTCTTCTTTCCAGGCTTTCAGCCCGCGGTGGTTGCCGCCTTTGGTCTCGATCAGCTCGCCCGTGTGTGGGTTTTCATAGACCTTGACCACGCGTGGGCGGCGCTGTTGTTTGGGGGCTGCGGCAGTAGGGCGGGTGGCAGCCTTGGGGTCGAGGATGGCGATGATATCGCGCAGACCCTTGTCATAGCTTTTCATCAGGCCGACTAGTTTCTGCTCGAATTCGATTTCGCGTTTGAGGCCGGCATCCTTTTTCAGCGCTTCCAGTTGAGCCATTTGTTCCTGAAGCGCTTTTTCGGCAGCACGAAACTCTGCAAGTCTGGACACTGTAATCACTCCTGTACGTCTTTCGTGGCAGGGCGTGACGAACATTGAAGAAGAACAAAACGCCGGCCACGGGGGTGGGTTCCGCTGTTCGCTGATATCGAGTGTAGTCATTCATCGCTACTGGGTAAACTGCAAACTTTTTATAAGTAAGCACGGAACTTTACGGGTTTTTCATGCGCCAGTTTGTGACGACTTCGACGGGGCTGTCGAATGGCTCTAGACCAAGGTCCAATAGCCCGGAATAGAGCCTTTGAGCGATCATTTCAGATGATGCTCGGCCATTGTTCGAGCGTGTCGCAGTACCGCAGCAGGTGTTTGCTGCAGGTTGTTTTTCGCCTTTCTTTCTGGATATTTCCTCGCATGTTTGCCCCCCTCCCTCACGCCCCTGGGCGCCGTGTTGCCGGCCTGTTCCTTTTGTGTGCCGGCGTCAATGCCCAGGCCGCCGGTTTTCTTGAAGATAGCAGCGCCAAGGTCGAAGCGCGCAATGTCTACTTCAACCGGGATTTCCGTGACGGCCATAGCAGTTCCAGCCAGGGCGCGTCCAAGCGCGAAGAGTGGGCGCAAGGCTTTATTCTCAATGTTCAGTCGGGTTATACCCAAGGGCCGGTAGGGTTTGGCGTGGATGCGCTGGGCATGGTCGGCTTCAAACTCGATTCCAGCCCCGCGGACAGTAACAGCGGCCTGTTGCCGTCGTCTGGCCATGATCCACGGCACTCGGCCGATCAATACGCGAAGATGGGCTTGGCGGCCAAGGTCAAGGTGTCGAGCACCGTGCTCAAATACGGCTCGATGATGCCGGATGTACCGTTGCTCAAGTACAACGATGGGCGTTTGTTGCCGACGATGTTCCATGGCGCGATGCTCACCTCCGAAGAGGTGCGTGACCTGAAGTTCACCCTGGCCCGCCTGGACAAGTACACCGCGCGTGATTCCACCGATCGCCAGGACATTCGCGTGCACTGCAAGAACAAGCGCTATGCCTGCGACATCGAAGCCGACCACTTCGACCTGGCAGGCCTCGATTACCGTTTCAATGACCGCGTGAGCGCTCAGTATCAAGTGGCCAAGCTTGAAAACATCTATCGCCAGCACTTCCTTGGTCTGGTGGCCAGCCAACCGTTGGCGGTAGGTAGCCTGTCGGCCGACTTGCGCGTGATCAAGAGCGACGACATCGGCAATGCCCGCGCCGGTGACATCGACCACCGCGCCTTCAGTGGCATGCTCGGCTACAGCCTGGGCGGCCATAAGGTCAGCGCCGGCTGGCAGCGCATGTACGGTGAAAGCGCCATGCCTTACCTGGATGGCAGCAACCCGTACCTGGTCAACTACGCCCAGGTCAACGACTTTGCCGCCGCCCAGGAGCGTTCCTGGCAGTTGCGCTACGACTATGACTTCAAGGCACTGGGTGTGCCTGGCCTGACCTTCTTCACCCGTTACATCAATGGCGACCACATCAAGGTCCCGGGTAGCAACGCCGAAGGCAAGGAATGGGAACGCGACACCGAGTTCAAGTACCAGGTGCAAAGTGGCACGTTCAAAGACGTCAGTGTGCGCCTACGTAATTCCACCTACCGCAGCAACTATGAGAAGTGGGCGCGTGATATGGATGAGACTCGCGTCATTGTAAGTTACAGTTTTTCTGTGTGGTGATATACGTGAGCCCAGGACTGTATGACCTGGGCTCACCCCGCAGGGCTGATGGTTGTCCTTGCGCCGTTAGCGCACAGAGCTGTAGGTTCGCTCAGGTGCCACAGCCGTGAAACAAATCTTTCAGATCAAAGGTGGCATCCCGCCCATCCACAAGTCCGGCGGATTGATAACGTACATGAATACGCGTGTTCATGACGTCGTCTGGCTCCAGAAATTGAATTTCACGAGAGCGACTTCCTTGAGCTGCGCCTCTAAGCTCACGGATGTAATTGCCTTGAAGCGTCCAAAGCGTGACACGGAACCAGTAGTTGCCCGGCGCATAGTTAGGGTAGGGCGGGCTCCATTTGACGTGGAGGCTATTGTTGGGGGCGCCGGGTTCCCCTAGGCTCACATAACATAGGTCTTTCGGCGACAAAAGCGCATTCAAGGTAGCTGCTGTGCCGTCGTACGTCTTGACGGGGGTAGCACTGCCACTGTCATACACTCGAATGTTGTAGTTGTAGCGTGTGTAGGGCGTCAGGTTCTCAATGGTTACCTTTTTTCTGTTGTCGGAGCGCACGTACGGCTGTCCATCAATCGAAACTTCGAAATGGGAGATGTCGCGGTCCCGTACATGAAGTAACGGTAATGTGAAGTCTAGCGATTCGGGCCAGGGTAAAATGGCCGGCTCTGGTACGTAGAATCTAATAGGGATTGTCAAAAGGGGGGATGGCAGCAGGGTATTATCCTTTGCCTGCTTAACCGTGAACGCATTGGCTTGAGGGTCAGCTTCACCGACCAAAAAGGTTTTATAAATAGGGGACCCAGAGTCCAAAACAGGCACATCACCAATCTTGCCTCGCAAGGCAAGCTCGTGTGTATGGCCCATGAAGATGGCCAGCACCTTGTATTTGTTCACCATTTCCTGGAACCGCGCTCGCTCTGCTGCGCTTCCCCAGTCGTTGTCTTCGGGGTGTCGATGCATGTTGATAATAATCAACTTGCCGGCTTCGTCAGCAATTTTTAGCTGGCTCTCCAACCAATCGAGAGAGGGTTTGATGTGAACGGTTTTATCCTCATAGTTAAACCAGCCGCTAAAGCTTTTTCTATACGCAAAATGGTTGTGTAGTTGAATGAACGCGAAATCTCCGAACGTTTTTCTGTAGGCCATGCTGCCGTGATATTTTTGCCAGGTAGGACTGTCATCGCCTTCTTGGTACTGGTCAAAAGCGTCCACATTCCAGCGCTTTATATCTTCGGTCAAGTGGGTGACGACGGAGAGCATGGCGCATTCATTGAGGCCGCAACTGTCGACGTTATTTTCATAGTCATGATTGCCCAGTCCATAATAAGTGCCAGGCAGCATCCGACCCTTCATGATGTTCCACTGGTACCGGTGGCCAAACTCAGTCACGTCGCCGTTGAGTATGATCGGTATGCCACCCCCATAGGCGTCTCGATAGGCCGTGATGGCAGCATTCTGCGCATCCAGAAGGGGTAACGACTCCCCCGGGTAGTCAGCACCGCTGGGCGAGCGTGGGTATTGAGTGTCTGATTGGAAAACGAAGCGTTGCGTTACGGTGTCGACTTCTGCAAACGCACAATTATTAAGATACCCTGACAACAATAGGGTGCTTAGAAATACACGAGCGAGGGGGACTCGGCGTTTTTTTAGACTGAGCATATTTTAATCTCTTCGCGGAAGGTAGGCGAATGGTGAGTGCGCAGTCTGATAAAAGCCTGAGCCCTTTATAACTAGGAGTTGTAAGGGTTGACAGACTAGAAATTCTAATGATGGGTAGGGTGATTGGCGGTCGAATATTCAACAAGAAACAGGTCAAGACGATGAATACGATTTTATTAGTAGGAATCGGCGCCGGTGACCCGCGCCAAATTACCCTTGAAGCGGTCGAAGCGCTCAGGCGAGCAACGGTTTTCTTCGTGCTTGATAAGGGCGGGGAGCGGCAGGCGTTGGCTCGAGCCCGCAAGGCCTTGGTCGACCACTACGTGCAGCCCGGCAGTTACCGGTGGGTGCAAGTCGAAGATCCCTTTCGTGATGCAGATGCTATGGACTATGTCGCCGCCGTACAGGACTGGCACGTCCGTCGGGCGAGTCTGTATTCACGCCTATTGAGCGAGGCGCTGGGCCCCGATGATGTTGGCGCCTTTCTTCTCTGGGGCGACCCGAGCCTGTATGACAGTACGTTGAGAATTCTTGAAAGGGTTCGGGAGCTCGGTGTGCGCGTACAGGTGGAGATTATCCCTGGCATCAGCAGCGTCCAGGCCCTGGCGGCCCGCCACCAAGTACCGCTCAATCGCATCGGTGAGCCGCTGACTGTACTGCCTGGGCGTCGCCTTGCCGAACAGCAGCGCATCGACAACATAGTGGTGATGCTCGACGGGCAGTGCGCGTTTGCCTCGTTGGATGACCCGGGTTTGATGATTTACTGGGGGGCTTACCTGGGCACCGCAGATGAGGTGCTGATTGCCGGGCCATTGCAAGCGGTGAAGGCGCAGATTCTGCAAGTGCGAGAGGAGGCGAGGACGCGCAAGGGGTGGATCATGGACACGTATCTGTTACGCCGCGAGCTGTAGCTGGCTGCAGCCCCCACAGTCGTTAAAGACCTGTGGGAGCAACTGTCTGGTGGTGCTTGCGCCGGCCTTATCGCTGGCAAGCCAGCTCCCACAGGTGCGGCGCTAGCCTTTCAGGCTACACAGTTCGGGTGGGAGCGGGCTTGCCCGCGAAAGCCGCCACGTGGGCATCAGACCGTACCCAGTATGTCCACCACCTTGTTGCGCAATTGCTCGATGCTGAACGGCTTGCCAATCAGGTGCATGCCTTCCGGTACGTTTACGTTCTCGGCATAACCGCTGGCAAACAACACCGGCAGCAGTGGACGAAGTTCGCGTGCGCGTTGCGCCAGCACTTCGCCGCGCATGTCCGGCAGGCCCACGTCTGTCATCATCAGCGCCAAGGCCTGCGCAGGGTCTTCGAGCACCCGCAGTGCTGCGGTGGCGTCTTCCGCTTCGATGACCGTGTAGCCCAACTCGTCGAGCACTTCGACCATCAGCATGCGTACGATGTCGTCGTCTTCGACTACCAGAAGATGCATGGTTTGGATCCTGTGAAAATGAATGTCTTTATTCTGTACGCCGGTCGACGGCAGAAGTTCCCGAGGATACCGATCCCTGCAATCAGATGGAACGATTCGCGCCTGCAACCTTCAAATGCTGGCTAAATGCCCTGCCAGAGCCAGCAAAGCTGGTTAGACTCGCTATTACCGGTGAGCGCGGCGGCAGACAATTATAACGGTCTTGGTGCCACACTTTTTCATGGATTCTTTTCGCTCGGGCGTTTTCAGATGATTCAAGTAGCCTCGATTGACCAGCAAAGCTTTCGCAAGCTGCTGAGTCGCAACATCGGCCTGCCCCTTGGGGTCGGCCTGCTGGGCGCAGTGGCGTTCGTCGCGGTGATCAACTACCTGCTCTCGGCCATGCAGTGGGTCGAGCATACGGACCGCGTGATCGGCAATGCCAACGAAACGGTCAAGCTGTCGATCGACATGGAAACCGGCATGCGCGGCTTCCTGATCACCGGCGACGAACGCTTTCTCGACCCCTACGAGGTGGCCAAGCCGAAAATTCTCGGCAGCCTGCAGAGCTTGCGCGCCATGGTCGAGGACAACCCGCAGCAGGTTGACCGTATCGATCGGCTGTTGGCCCTGCAAAAGGCCTGGAATGATTTCGGCAGCGAGATGATTACCCTGCGCCGCAGCGAGGGCAATTACCAGGCATCGATCGGCAATGGGCGCGGCAAGCGCATCACCGATGAAATCCGCAAGGAATTCGAAGGCCTGATCGACACTGAGCAGCAACTGCGCATGGCCCGCAACGAGAAAGTCAGCTCGGTCACCGTGACCGCGATCTCGGCCTTCGTGCTGTTCATCGTCGGCCTCAGCGCCTTGCTGGCCTACCTCGGGCGCCGCGACCTGCTGGCGCTGTCGAGCAGCTATGACGAAAACCTGCAGGCCCAGCAGCGTGCGGCCGAGCGCCTGGAGCACCAGGCCTGGTTGCGTAATGGGCAGACCCAGTTGGCCCAGCAGGTGTTGGGGCAGCTGACCCTGCCCATGCTGGGCGACAATATCCTGCGCTTCTTTGCTACGTACTTGGGCAGCGTGGTGGGCGCGGTGTATGCGCGCGACGAACATGGCCGCCTGGTGCGCGTGGCCACCTATGGCCTGAGCGCCGAGGAGCAGGCCCGTGAGCAGATCAAAGGCGACCACGATGGCCTGTTGGCCCAGGCCGTGCGCGAAGGCCGGCTGTTGTGCCTCGACGACCTGCCCGAAGACTACTACCGCCTGAGCTCGGGCCTCGGCAATGGCTTGCCGCGCAGTGCATTGCTGATGCCCGCCACCGATGATGGGCAGATCAATGGTGTGATCGAGCTGGGCTTCCTGCGCCCCTTGCAGCCGCGCGATGAAGAGCTGATGGAGCGGGTCGGCGGCAACCTTGGCATGTCCATCGAGAGTGCGCGTTATCGCCAGCGCCTGCAGGAAGTGCTGGCCGAGACCCAGCAGTTGAACGAAGAGCTGCAAGTGCAGCAGGAAGAGCTGAAAACCGCCAACGAAGAACTCGAAGAGCAATCACGGGTGCTCAAGGAATCCCAGGCCCACCTGGAAACTCAACAGGCCGAGCTTGAACAGACCAACGAACAACTGTCCGAGCGCACCGACGCCCTGGACCGCAAGAACGATGAACTCAGCCAGGCCCAGCAAGAGCTGCAGGCCCGCGCCGACGACCTGCAGCGTTCGAGCAAGTACAAGTCTGAGTTCCTCGCCAACATGTCCCACGAGCTGCGCACGCCGCTGAACAGCTCGTTGATCCTGGCCAAGTTGCTGGCCGAGAACGGCGAAGGCAACCTTAGCGCCGAGCAGGTCAAGTTCGCCGAATCGATCTACTCGGCGGGCAATGACCTGCTGAACCTGATCAACGACATTCTCGACATCGCCAAGGTCGAGGCCGGCAAGCTCGAAGTGCGCCCTGAGACCACTCAGCTGGAGCGCCTGGTCGAAGGCCTGCGCGGCATGTTCCTGCCGCTGGCCGAGCACAAAGGCCTGGCCTTCGAGGTCAAGGTCGAGCCGCAGGTGCCAGTGACGCTGTTCACCGACCGTCAACGGCTGGAGCAGATCCTCAAGAACCTGCTGTCCAACGCCATCAAGTTCACCGACCACGGTCAGGTCAGCATGACCATCAGCCACCAGGCGGGTACCGGCATCATCTTCGCCGTCCGTGACTCTGGTATCGGCATTGCCGCTGACCAGCAGCAGGCGATCTTCGGCGCCTTCCACCAGGTCGACGGCAGCAGCAACCGGCGTTATGGCGGCACCGGCCTGGGCCTGTCGATTTCGCGTGACCTGGCGCACCTGCTGGGCGGGCAGATCAACGTTGAGAGCAACCCGGGGCAGGGCAGCGTGTTCAGCCTGGTCATGCCCGAACGCTACGAACATGAGGGCGAGGAAGTCGAGGCCCTGAGCCTGCGCCCTGCGGTAGACACTCTGCCGCCAGCGCCCAAGGCGTCCAACGCCGTGGCGCCGAAACTGCCGGCACCGACCTTCGCCGATGACCGCGAGCGGGCCCCCTTCGATAACCGCTGCATCCTGGTGATCGAGGACGAGCCGAACTTCGCCCGCATCCTCTTCGACCTGGCCCACGAGCTGGGTTACAGCTGCCTGGTGGCGCATGGCGCCGACGAGGGCTTTGCGCTGGCGTCCCAGTACATCCCCGATGCCATCCTGCTGGACATGCGCCTGCCCGATCATTCTGGCCTCACCGTGCTGCAGCGCCTCAAGGAGCTGGCCGGCACGCGGCATATTCCGGTGCACATCATTTCGGTGGAGGATCGCGTCGAAGCGGCCATGCACATGGGCGCCGTGGGCTACGCGGTCAAGCCGGCCAGCCGCGAAGAACTCAAGGAAGTGTTCGCCCGCCTGGAAGCCAAGCTGACCCAAAAGCTCAAGCACATCCTGCTGGTGGAGGATGACGACCTGCAGCGCGAAAGCATCGCCCGCCTGATCGGCGATGACGATGTCGAGATCACCGCCGTGGCCATGGCCCAGGACGCCTTGACGCTGCTGCGCGAGAACATCTACGACTGCATGATCATCGACCTCAAGCTGCCCGACATGCTCGGCAACGAGCTGCTCAAGCGCATGACTGCCGAGGACATCCGGTCATTCCCGCCGGTGATCGTCTACACCGGGCGCAACCTCACCCGCGAAGAAGAAACCGACCTGCTCAAGTATTCGCGCTCGATCATCATCAAGGGCGCCCGTTCGCCGGAGCGCCTGCTCGACGAAGTGACGCTGTTCCTGCACAAAGTCGAATCGCAGTTGTCCCATGAGCGCCAGCGCATGCTCAAGACCGCGCGCAGCCGCGACAAGGTCTTCGAGGGGCGCAAAGTGCTGCTAGTGGATGACGATGTGCGTAATATCTTCGCCCTCACCAGTGCCCTGGAGCACAAAGGCGCCATCGTCGAGATCGGCCGTAACGGGCGTGAAGCCATCGAGCGCCTGGAGCAGCATGACGACATCGACCTGGTGCTGATGGATGTGATGATGCCGGAGATGGACGGCTTCGAGGCTACCCGGCTGATCCGCCAGCAACCGCGCTGGCGCAAGCTGCCGATCATCGCCGTGACCGCCAAGGCGATGAAGGATGACCAGCAGCGTTGCCTGCAGGCTGGCGCCAATGATTACCTGGCCAAACCGATCGACCTGGACCGCCTGTTCTCGTTGATCCGTGTATGGCTGCCGCAACTGGAGCGAATTTGACTAGCGAGCGCAACACCGACATCGAGATCCGGCTGCTGATCGAGGCGATCTACCTCAAGTACAGCTACGATTTCCGCAACTACTCCGGCGCTTCGATCAAGCGCCGGATCCTGCATGCCCTGCGCCAGTTCGACTGCCTGACGGTGTCGGCGTTGCAAGAGCGGGTGCTGCACGACCCGGGCATGTTCATGCAGTTGCTGCAGTTCCTGACGATCCCGGTCAGCGAGATGTTCCGCGACCCGAGCCACTTCCTGGCCCTGCGCAACGAAGTGGTGCCGCTGTTGCGGACCTGGCCGTCGATCAAGATCTGGGTCGCGGGCTGCAGCACCGGTGAAGAGGTGTACTCGATGGCCATCCTGCTGCGTGAGGAAGGCCTGCTTGAGCGCACCATCATTTATGCCACCGACATCAATCCGCATTCGCTGGACCGGGCCAAGCAGGGTATCTACTCGATGCAAAGCATGCGCGAGTATGAAGAAAACTACCGCCTGGCCGGTGGCCGCCGTGACTTTGCCGAGTACTACACCGCTGCCTATGGCAACGCCATCATGGACAGCAGCCTGCGCGACAACGTGACCTTCGCCGACCACAGCCTGGCCACCGACAGCGTGTTCTCCGAGACCCAGCTGGTGTCGTGCCGCAATGTGCTGATCTACTTCAACAAAGACCTGCAAGACCGGGCCTTGGGCCTGTTTCATGAATCCCTCTGCCACCGGGGCTTCCTGGTGTTGGGCAGCAAGGAGTCGGTAGACTTTTCGGCCTACAGCCAGCGTTTCGAGCCGCTGGTGAAGCCGGAACGGATCTACCGTAAGACATGAACGGCGCACGGGCAGTGGTGATGGGGGCCTCGGCTGGCGGGGTGGCGGCCTTGTTCCAGGTGCTCGGTGCGCTGCCGTCGGCGTTCGCCATCCCGGTATTGTGCGTGCTGCACTTGCCGGACGGGCGGCACAGCCAGCTGGCCGAAGTGCTGCAAAGGCGGCTGCGGCGCCCCGTGCGCGAGGCCAGTGACAAGGAACGGATCAGCGCTGGGATGATCTACGTTGCTGGGCCGGGGTACCACCTCTCGGTGGAGCGTGACCTGACGCTGTCGTTGAGCCAGGAAGCGCCGGTGCACTTCTCGCGCCCGGCCATCGACTTCCTGTTCATGTCGGCGTCCGATGCCTACGGCGCCAGCCTGCTTGGCGTGCTGCTGACCGGTGCCAATGAGGATGGCGCCGCGGGCCTGGCCTACATCAACAACAATGGGGGCCGCACGATTGTTCAGGACCCCCGCGACGCACAGGTCGCGCTGATGCCGGAAGCCGCCTTGGCCCTGCACCAGCCCGACCATATCCTTACTCTGAGTGGTATCGGGCAATTGCTCGCGACCCTGGAAACAAGCGCATGCTAAGCCACACCATCGCCAAACTGCTGATCGTCGACGACCTGCCGGAAAACCTGCTGGCGCTCGATGCCCTGATCCAGGGCGAAGACCGCGAGGTGCACCAGGCCCAGTCTGCGGAAGCGGCGTTGTCGCTGCTGCTGGAGCACGAATTTGCGCTGGCCATCCTCGATGTGCAAATGCCAGGCATGAATGGTTTCGAGCTGGCCGAGTTGATGCGCGGCACGGAAAAGACCAAGAACATCCCGATCGTGTTCGTCAGCGCGGCGGGGCGCGAGATGAATTATGCCTTCAAGGGCTATGAAAGCGGGGCCGTGGACTTTTTGCACAAGCCGCTCGACACCTTGGCAGTGAAGAGCAAGGTCTCAGTGTTCGTCGACCTGTTCCGCCAGCGCAAGGTGCTTGGTCGGCAACTGGAAGCCCTGGAGCGTAGCCGTCAGGAGCAGGAGGTGCTGCTGGGCCAGTTGGAGCTGGCGCGGTGCGAGCTGGAGCATGCGGTGCGCATGCGCGACGACTTTATGTCGATCGTCTCCCACGAAGTGCGTACGCCACTCAATGGCCTGATTCTGGAAACCCAGCTGCGCAAGATGCACCTGGCACGGGGCAACCTGGAGGCCTTCAGCGCAGACAAGCTGCAGGCCATGGTCGAGCGTGACGAGCGGCAGATCAACAGCCTGATCCGGCTGATTGAAGACATGCTGGACGTCTCGCGCATCCGTACCGGCAAGTTGTCGCTGCGGCCCAGGGTGTTCGATATCGGCCAACTGGTGCGCGGCCTGGTGGAAAACTTCAGCGCCCAGGCCACCGCGCTGGAAACCCATATCGCGCTGCAACGTTGTGAAACGTTGCAGGGTGAGTGGGACGAATTTCGGATTGAACAAGTGGTGGCCAACCTGTTGTCCAATGCCTTGCGTTACGGTGAACGAAAACCGGTGCAGGTGCGGGTGTTCGCTGAGGACGGCATGGCCTGGGTGCAGGTGCAGGATCACGGCATTGGCATCAGCGCCGTCAACCAGCAGCGCATTTTCCAGCAGTTCGAGCGGGTCGCAGCACACCAGGCCAGCGGCGGGCTGGGGTTGGGGCTGTACATCTCCGAGCAGATCGTCCAGGCCCACGGCGGGCGGATTCTGGTGGACAGCGAGGAAGGCGAGGGCGCCACATTCACGTTGCAATTGCCGCTGGCAACGTTCAAAGAACAAAACGACCAGGCGCGGGCAACCTCTGCGTAAGCCTGGGGTCAGATGGCCAACTGTAAGAATTTCAAGGCGTTATCATGAGTGAAGATGCACAAGATGTGGTGCTGGTGGTCGAGGACGAGCCGGCGATTCGGATGATTTTGCGCGACTACCTGGCCGGCGAGGGGTATCACGTGCTGGTGGCCGAAGACGGCGAGCAGGCGTTCAAGATCCTGGCGAGCAAGCCGCACCTGGACCTGATGGTCACCGATTTTCGATTGCCAGGGGGCATCTCTGGGGTGGATATCGCCGAGCCCGCGGTAAAACTGCGGCCGGAGCTGAAGGTGATTTTCATCAGTGGCTACCCGGCGGAGATTCTCGAATCGGGCAGCCCGATCACGCGCAAGGCGCCGATCCTGGCCAAGCCGTTCGACCTGGATACCCTGCACGAGCAGATCCAGGCCCTGTTGCGCTGAGGCTGCCCGGATGTAGGAGCAGCC